>JBDGRG010000155.1:5410-8193 GCA_042218355.1 Bradymonadaceae bacterium | reverse complement strand
TCCGCACCGGTCGCGCAGAAGAACTGCGTCTGCCCCTCCAGCGACTTGCCCGCCGGATCCAGCCCGCGGTTGAGGTTGTCCACCATCCGCAGGATGCCGATCGAATCGAGGTCGAAGACGGCCGTCGCCTGCGGATAGTCGCCGACCTTGGGCGGGTCGCCGGTGATCACACAGAGGTTGTGCAGTCCCAGGCTGTGCGCGCCCAGCAACTTCGATTGCATCCCCAGCAGATTCCGGTCGCGTCCACAGACGTGGACGATGACCTCGTTGTCGAGTTCGTCCGCCATCAGCTTGCCGAAGGCCGAATTGTCCATCACCGCCTTCGCCCGCGGTCCGTCCGAGGTGTTGATCACGTCCGCGCCCCCCTCGACGAGCATCTTCGCCTTCTCGATCGATGCCGACGGATCGAGCGACGCCGGCGGATTGACCTCGACGCTGACGACGAAGTTCTCGCGGGTGACGTCGGGCGCCTCGTCGGCCGGCGCCATCACCCGATCGCGCCAGACGCGCATGATCTTCTCGCCCAGGCCCGTGCGCTCCTCGGCCGGGATGGGCTCCTCCCCGTCCTCCCCCTCGTCGATCGACTCCGAGGTCGCCTTCGACTCGATCCGGACGCGCCCGCCCCCCATCATCCGAGCGGCGCCCGCGATCCGCTCGACGTGCTCCGGACCGGTCCCGCAGCATCCGCCGACCGCCGCACATCCGAGTTCGAAGAAACGCCGAGCGTAGACGCCGAAGTACTCCGGCGTCGCCATGTAGACCAGCCGCCCTTCGACCCGTCGCGGATACCCGGCGTTGGGCTGAGCGACGACCGGCGATCCGTGACCGATCATCTGTTCGACGACGTCGTAGACGTTCTGCGGGCCCTCCAGGCAGTTCGCACCGACGACGTCCGCCCCCCACTCGCGCAGCCGATCGGCGACCGGCTCGGGGGGCGACCCGTCTCCGGTCAGCCCCTCGTCGTCGAAGGCCATCTGGGCGACGATCGGCACGTCGCAGGCCGCCTGGACCGCCTCGAGTGCCAGCCGTATCTCGTCGATCTGGCGGAACGTCTCGAGAACGACCAGGTCGACGCCCCCGTCGACGAGCGCCGAGGCCTGCTCGCGGTACGCCTCCCGCACCGGCTCGGCCTCCGAGCCCCGAACCGCCGCCGACGAGAGACCGGTCGGCCCCACCGATCCCGCCACGTAGGCTCCCTCCCCGGCAACCTCGCACGCCGCCGCCGCTCCCTCCAGATTGACCTCTTCGACCGAATCGGCCAGCCCGTGATTGTCGAGCTTGAAGCGATTCGCCCCGAAGGTGTTGGTGGTGAGGACGTCGGCGCCCGCCTGCAGATACTCCTCGTGGATCGTCTCGACGAGTTCGCGGCGCGAGAGATTGGCGTGGTCGAACGACTTGTTGATGTAGACGCCCCGCTCGTACAGCTGCGTCCCCATCGCACCGTCGAAGACCAGCGGGCCTTCGTCGATCGCGTCGAGAAAGCTCAAATCCATGGGCGTCGCCCGATCTCGAGGTGAGGCGAGTGGCGTGGCCGGTCATTTAACCGGTCCGGTTCGGACTTTGCAACGGGGCGACGCCTCGCGGTCGTCGCCCGACTCGCAAGCCCCGGACATCGACGGTAGTCAAACGGGTGGGATCCCACTGCGCGGGATGAACGGTCCAGCAGACGCTGACCAAGCGTGGCCGGAGCTCCCAGCTCGGAGCGGGCGGTCGGGTCGGGGCGCTGGAAGCGCGATCGACGCTGCTCTCGCCCGGCGGCCGAGATTCCCGCGGTTTCCGCCCTCCCCCATCCCCCTGGTTCGCCTTTGACAAGCCCCCCTCGCCCGTGTACACAACGTCGCCGCCGCGACGAGCCGGCCCGTTCGCGGGCCGCGCCGCTCGACCGGGCCGTTAGCTCAGTCTGGTAGAGCAGCAGACTTTTAATCTGCGGGTCGCTGGTTCGAATCCAGCACGGCTCATTTGCCGGTCCGGTCCACTCGTGGGCCGCCGGCACGACAGCAGCGGGTCGATCGACTCGATCCGTTGCGCAGTCCCCGTCGTCTAGCCTGGTCCAGGACACTGGCTTTTCAAGCCAGCGACGCCGGTTCGAATCCGGCCGGGGACGCTCCACCGAAGAGTCCGCGGGAATTCTGAACCGCAGAGGGCGCAGAGGACGCCGAGGTAAAAGCCCAGTCATTCGTTGCGCACGCCCCGAAGGCGTACACCCCCGGGGAAGACTCTGCGACCACGCCCGCAAAACGGACAGAGTACGCCCGGGGAAACACCCACGGATGTCCCGGAACATCCGGTTCACCGCTTCCCACCTTCACTGTCGACAGACGCTCGGCCCTCTCCCCAGACCGGATGGGACTGCGAGTCCGGTCGCAGAAAGCGCGTCGAGCACCGAGCGAACGAGCCGTCGTGCGTCTCCCTTGGGCTGTTCGTCCCGCGTTCGCCCGCCGACCTGGACGACGGAACGTCGATTCGGAACCGTCCCTCCGACCTCAATCCACGATTCGGACGAGATGGTAGTCCTTCTTGCCCGACCGCAGCACGAGCATCGACGGCGTCAGCAGGTCGTCGCTCGTCGCGTGGTAGCGCAGGTCCTCGATCCGCTCGTCGTTGAGGTAGGCCCCACCCTGTCGGATTAACCGTTTGGCGTCGCCGCGCGAGTCCCGAAACCCGGTCTCGACCATCAGATCCCGGATTTCGACGCCCTCGCCCTCCAGCCGCGACCGATCGACCGACCCGGAGGGGACGTCGACGACCTCGAAGACGTCGCTGAGCTCCTTTTCGTCCATCTC
>JBDGRG010000155.1:0-5374 GCA_042218355.1 Bradymonadaceae bacterium | reverse complement strand
TGGACCAGCTTGGTCACCTCCAAGGCGAGTCGTTCCTGGACCTCGCCCCGGTGCTCGTCGGACTGCGCGAACTCCGACAGCTCGACGACCTCCTCCTCGGGCAGGAACGTGAACATCCGCAGCAGTTCGGGCATCTCCCCGTCGCGGCGCCGGATCCAGTACTGGTAGAACTCGTACGGGCTGGTCTTCTCAGGATCGAGCCAGACCGTCCCGTCCGCGGTCTTGCCGAGCTTCTCGCCCGCCGGGGTCGTCACCAGCGGCGCGGTCAAACCGAAGACCTCCTCGCCCTCCTTCCGGCGGACCAGATCGATGCCGGCGGTGATGTTGCCCCACTGGTCCGAGCCGCCGACCTGCAGCCGGCAGTCCTCCTCGCGGTACAGATGCAGGAAATCGTAGGCCTGCAGGAGCATGTAACTGAACTCGGTGTAGCTGATCCCCTGGTCGCGGTCCTCGAGCCGCGAGCGCACCGACTCCTTGTTGATCATCTTGTTGACGCGGAAGTGCTTGCCGACGTCGCGCAGGAAGTCGACGTAACGGAACTCGCCGAGCCACTCGTCGTTGTTCCGCACGGCGACGTCGCCGTCGCCCTCCGCCCGGCTGGCTCGCTCCGAACGAAACGTCAGTGCCCGTTCGAAGATCGACTCGAGCTGCGAGGAGATCGCCGAGAGGTTGCGCTCGAGCTCCTCGTCGCCGAGGAGATCGCGCTCGGAGCTGCGACCGGAGGGATCGCCGATCCGTCCCGTCGCCCCCCCGGCCAGCGCGACCGGCCGGTGCCCCTGGCGGTAGAGGTGCGCCATCACCATCACCGGCAGCAGATTGCCGACCTGGAGCGAATCGGACGTCGGGTCGAACCCGCAGTAGAACGAGACGCTCCCGTCGCCGAGCGCCTCGTCGAGTTCCTCCGCGGAGAGGTCGTCGATCAGACCCCGCCAGTCGAGTTCGGCGAGTGCGGCGCTGTCGTACGACATCGTTCCTCGTCAGTGGAAGTCGAAGCGATCGGAGGTCGCGACGACCTCGCGATCCGTGACCACGAGATCGACGCGCACGTCGTGTTTGTCCTGTGGAAGCGGGGGGTCGGCCAGCTGGCAGTGATGGCAGATGCCGACAGTCAGCGCGGGGGAGCCGACGGACCGGCGGCGCGCGAGCACGCGGTCGTAGTAACCGGCGCCGCGACCGATCCGACGTCCGCCCCGGTCGAAGGCGACGCCGGGCACCAGGATGGCCGCGACCGCCTCGATCGACACCGCAGGCGTCGACGGCTCCGGGATGCCGTAGCTGCCCGGCTCGAGCGCATCGAAATCGGTGACGGGCGCGAACACCAGCCGATCGCCCTCGACCCTCGGGAGCACGACCCGGTCGCCCGCCGACAGCCGCTCCTCGAGAAATGCGTGCAGTCGGAGTTCGCCGTCGTCGGCGACATAGCCGGCGACGGGAGAGCGCGCGTCGAGTTCCTCGATCGTCGCGAGTCGACGGCAGATCGCGCCGGAGGCCTCGGCGCGGGCCTCCGCGTCGAGTGCGCGCCGGCGGGATCGGAACTCCGACCGGAGTTCGTCCTTGGAGATGTCGGAGGCTCCGTCCGCCATGGAGGGAATGCCAGCCCGTCGGCGCGGGCGATTCCGACCCGAACCGTCGCGCCCGAGCTCACTGCTGAAGCCGTTCGAGCAGATCCGAGATCGTGTCGACACGCTCCTCGATCTCGGCCTTCAGTTCGTCGTTCTCGGAGCGTTGCTCGAACAACTCCTCGGCCACCGACATGCTGGCCAGCATCAGCTGTTTGTCGGTCGGGACCCCCGGAGCGGACTCGCGGACCTGCCGAACCTTGTCGGCGACGTAGTCCGCGATCTCCTGGACGAACTCCGGATCCTGGTCGCTGCGGATCGGGAGTGTCTGGCCGAGGATCTGGACGTTGACCGTCCCGGTCTGCCGGGTGTCGGCGTCGGTGCTCGACGAGGTCGTCACCCGGTCGGTGCTGGAACTGTCGGACGATTTCTTCTCCAAGGTCGTACCTCCCTTCCCGACCGTGGGTCGGGGGCGGATGCGAGGCCGATTCGTGCAGACGACGACGGATCTGGACCATACCCGCCCCCCGCTGAGATTCAACCGCCCGACGTCCCCGCCGAGGACGCGCCGGGCGCACCGGGCTCGGCGGCGGGGAGCAGGTCGTGTTCGCGCAGGAAATCGGCGATCTCGTCCCACCTCGTCGGACAGTCGTTGTGGCCGCAGTCGAGTTCGAGATATCGGGCCCGATCCGCCGCGTCTCGAAGCCGACGGCCGTGCCGGACCGGCACCACCTCGTCGCGGGCGCCGTGCGTGATCAAAATCGGCGCGTCGAGTGTCTCCACGCAGGTTCGGTTGTCGAAGTCAGCACGCACCAGAAACGACGGTGCACGGTAGTGGTCCCACGCGAGATCGGCGATCGAGGTGAACGTCGACTGCAGAATCAGCGCCGCCGGCAGCGACTCCTCGGCGGTTGCACAGACGGCGCCCCCACCCAGCGATCGCCCGTGGAGGATCAGACGCGAGGGGTCGACCTCCGGTCGAGCGGTCAGACGGTCGCGAAAGGACTGCATGTCGCGGCGGACGGCCTCGATCGACGGCGTCCCTTCGGATCGGCCGTAGTCGCGGTACTCGACCAGCAGCGCCCCGACCCCGCGGCGGGCGTACCAGCGCAACAGATCGGGCCACTGATCGATCAGCTCGCCGTTTCCGTGGGCGAACATCACCGCCGGTCCCGGGGAGTCGGCGGACCGACCCTCCCCGGGGAGATACCACCCCTCGACCCGTCCCCCCTCGACCTCCAGCCACCACTGCCGAGCCCCGGTCGGCAAGGTATCGGGGGCGTCCGGAGCCGACAGGAGCGACGCCGGGAAGATCAGTTGGCGCTGGAGCGCCGTCAGCACGACTGCGATCACCAGGATGGCTGCGACGAACAGGCCCACGACTGTGAGGAACGAACGCATCGGCCGGCGACGGTATCAGGCCATCGGTCGACCGTCGAGTTCGGGCCCGCCCGCGGTTGCAGTGACGACGCGTCGGCAACGACGACTCGACGGGCGAGCTCCCCGCTCGGACGAATGTGGGGGGCGAAGAGGAGCCCCAGATGGCTCCCCCCTGCGTGCGTCCGCGACGCTGCCGATCAGTCGGCCGTCGACATCGTCGAGGGAGACGCTCGCGTCCCCCGGACGCGGCCCGCTCGCAATTGCGACTCTCGAGGGGCTGGTGTACGAATGACATACGCTCCGACGAGCCGACTTCCAGCTGCAGGTCGCGATGACCGCCCCCGATGGAACCGACGGCAACGATGGCGATCGCCATCCGATGACGGGGACCATCACCTGGCCGCGACTGCTCGGGTTCGTCCTCGCGGCCGCCGCTCTGCTGACGGTTCTCCCCTCCACGCAGGCCGATCCCGCGACCACCCGGTCGCTGACGGCGCAGTTCGCGCTGCGCGACCACCGCGACTCCCTCCGCGATTCCCTCGAGGAGCTGGGGGCGACCGCCGAGGCCCCGATCGAGGCGCGGCTCGAGAGCGACGGCTCCGCCCGGGCCGAACGGCTGCGAGGCCAGCTAGACGGCCTCGAGGGGCTCAATCTGACCAGCTCGGCCGAAACCCGGCTGATCATCGGATTCGAGCCGGCGGCGAATCGCCCGCTGGCAATTCGCGTCGCACTGGAGCGCCCGGACGGCACCCGTCGGCCCCTGCTCGAAACCCGGCGCCGCGCGGGGCGATGGACCTCCATACTTCCGCCGCTTCTGGCCATCCTCGTCGCCCTGCTCTTCCGCCAGCTGATCCTGGGACTGGCCTCGGCGGTCTGGCTGGGCGCGGCGATGCAGGTCGGTTTCGCCCCCCTGCAGGCGACCTGGCGAGCGGCCAGCGATTACCTGTGGGGCAGCGTCGCGGATTCGTTCAACCTCGCGATCATCGGATTCACGTTCGCGCTGGTCGGGATGGTGCACGTCGTCATCCGCATGGGAGGCGTCGCGGGCATCATCGAGACCTTCTCCTGGCTGGCCCGGTCGACTCGATCGACTCAGTTGAGCGTGTCCCTGATGGGGATCGCGGTCTTCTTCGACGACTACGCGAATACCGTCGTCGTCGGATCGTCGATGCGGCCGCTGACCGACCGGAAGAACATCAGCCGCGAGAAGCTCGCCTACCTCGTCGACTCGACCGCTGCCCCGATCGCCGGACTGGCCGTCGTCTCGACCTGGATCGGCTACGAAGTCGGGCTGTTCGGCGAACTCAGCAATCAGCTCGCACTGGGCATGTCGGGCTACGAGATCTTTTTCACCATCCTTCCGCTGCGGTTCTACTGCATCCTCAGCCTGGTACTCGTCGTCGCCATCGCCGTGTCGGGCCGGGACTTCGGACCGATGCTACGGGCCGAGCGGCGTGCGCGGACGACGGGCGAGGTGCACCGCCCCGATTCGACCCCGATGTCGCACTCCGGAAGGGACGGAATCGAGCCGAAAGAGGACATCCCCTACCGCTGGTTCAACGCCGCGGCCCCGATGGCCGCAGTCATCGCCTGTACTCTCCTCGGCATGTTCTGGTCGGGGTGGCGACCGGCGGGCGGCGGCGGCGGCATCCCGGGAGTCTGGGCGGTGATCGGAGCCCGGGCGTCGCTGGGGGACTTCGCTGCCAGCTGGGCGGCGGCGGCTCCCGATCTGTTCGACTGGACCGTCTGGCGACAGGCCCTCTCGCGCGCCGGCAATGCCCGGGTACTGTTCTGGTCGTCGGTGGCCGGCAGTCTCCTCGCCGCGGGCCTGGCGATCGGCCAGGACCTCCTCGAGCCCCGGGAGACACTGCACGCCTGGTTCCGAGCCATCCCGATGATGGGGATCGCCGTCATCATTCTCGTGCTCGCCTGGTCGATCCAGGGGGTCTGTTCGGACCTGGGCACCGGGATCTACCTCGTCGGGGCCGTCCAGGACATCGTCTGGCCGCGGACCCTTCCGCTGCTGACGTTCGGCCTGGCGGCCATCGTCGCGTTTTCGACCGGAACCTCCTGGGGAACGATGGGCATCCTGCTCCCCGCGATGATCCCGCTCGCGTTCCACGTCACTCGGCCCGTCGCCACCTCGAACCTCCTGCTGATGATGTGCTTCGGTGCCGTCCTCGACGGCGCCATCTTCGGCGATCACTGCTCGCCGCTCTCCGATACGACCGTCATGAGTTCGATCGGAGCGGGGGTCGATCACCTGGACCACGTCCGCACACAACTGCCGTACGCCCTGACGAGTATGACCGCCAGCGCACTGTTCGGCTATCTGGGGGTCGCCCTCGGCCTCCCCGTCTGGCTGGCGCTCGTGCTCGGGGGAACCTCGCTGGTCGTCACGGTGGCGCTCCTCGGCTGGGATCCCGAGCAGCCGT
>JBDGRG010000154.1:7423-20669 GCA_042218355.1 Bradymonadaceae bacterium | reverse complement strand
GGCGGTCGCGTCAGGGCGCTGGAAGCGCGGTCGACGCTGCTCTCGGCCGGCGGCAAAGATTCCCACGGGTTCCGATCAGATCCACGCGAGCGTGACCGGTCTCGGCGACCGGTCCCCCCTGGCCGTCGGTCGGGTTGAATCGGCCCCGGTGCTGGTTACCTTCCGCGGTGCTCGGCAGATGAAACGACTCGACGCCAACGTGCGGAGGAACCATGAGTGACGATGCCATCGCCGACGGATTGAACGGCCTGCTCGCCGACTACGTCGTCTTCTACCACAAGCTGCGCTCTTACCACTGGAGTGTGCGCGGCCCCGATTTCTTCGAACTGCACGCGAAGTTCGAGGAACAGTACGACGCCGCGGCGATGATCGCCGACGAACTCGCCGAGCGGATCGTCGCGCTGGGGGGAACGCCCCAGCCGACGCTGACGACGGCGCTGGAGACGGCTCGGATCAACGAAGATCCCGGGACTCCGTCGCCCCAGGACATGGTCTCGAACGTGGTTGCCGATCTGCGGACGCTGAACGCCCGCGCCGGCGACGTGATCGAGGTCGCCGAGTCCGAAGGCGACCGGACGACGGCCAATCTGCTGGACGACATCGTCGACCAGCAGGAGGACAATCTCTGGATGTTCGAAGCCTTTCTCGAGAAATGAGGGCGGTCGCCCCGAGGTACGGAGCGCGAGCTGTCGGAGCGATGGGCTACCAGCCCATCGCACCAGCGAGTGACCGTCGTCGTCACCCCGTCCGGACGAGTTCGCGCGGGTCGCGCCCGTACCAGGGCAGGCGGCGAAACGCCCGCGCGAGCCGTCGGGCGACCGAACGGGCCCCGCTGCGATCCCGGATCAGGTCGTTCCGGACCTCGATCTCGACGTGGCGGACGCCGTGCTGGCGGCCGTGGCGCGAGACGGAATAGATCATGTTCTCCTTCCCGGAGTACGGCTCGTTGAGGGCCGTGTCGAATCCCTCGACGCGGATCTCCTCGGCGATCGCGCGGGCGTAGGACTCCTGATCGTGATCGAAGAGCACGCCGATCTCCATGTCGCGCTCCTCGTCCCCGAGCTTCGGCGTGAACGAGTGGATCGACAGTAGAAAGAGATCGTCGTTGGCCGAGACCTCTCGATCCAGCCGGCGATCGACCGCCCGATGATACGGGCGGTAGAAGTTCTCGAGCCGGCGCTCGATCTCCTCCTCGCCCAACCCCTGATTGAAGCTCAGTTCCGTCCCCTCGACCCGGGTCCGGACCAGGTTTTCCTGTTCGATGCGTCGGTTCGGATCGCAGATCAGCCGACAGAAGCGCGACAGCATCGCTGTGGCGTCCTCCAGTTGGGACAACGCTCGCACGACGCGCTCCGCGCCGATGTCCCACCCCCAGTGCGTCTCGAGCCACTGTTTCTCGTCGGGGGGAATGTCGAACGACGGGGGGACGGCGTTGCTGGCGTGCTCACAGGTCAGGACGAGGTGATTCGGATCCGGACCGTTCTCGACGATTTCGATTGCCATCTCGTGGGTGGGGTGAGGGCCGACTGCCGCGGGTATTGTAAATCGCTCGCCGGCGTCTTTCCATTCCGAGGAGCACTTCGCCCCCGAATCCCGAGCCCGGGGAGGGGGATGCGTACGAGGCTTGGAGTTCTCGTGCGGATCACAGACCCTCTGTGACGGTTGCAGGGTCGACCGTTGGCGGAGCGTCACCGCGACTGCGCCGCGAAGGCGCGAGGTGTTCGTGGAGATCGGGCGCTCGGAGTTCGTTCCCGGAGATCGACGTGCTGACGTTCGAGTGCAGGCCGGGTTCTCGCCCCGAGAGCACGGACGTCCCTTTGCGCTTTTCGTCGTGTCTTCGCGCCCGCGCTGCCTGTCGATCGCCCTGCTGAGTGAGGACGTTTCGGGACGAGAACCGACTGCTCGAGAGAAATCACCACCATGCATCGTTCGTCCAACGGCCTGCGCCGATCGACGGCCATGGTCTGTGGAGTCGCGATCGTCTCGCTTCTGACGTCGATCGGCGTTGCGGGTCCCACGGCGTCGCAGCGCGCTCTCCCCGATCGATGCACCGCCACATGCTTCTCGTCGTCGGCCTGCTGCGGCGACCGTCGGATGTCGTCGGATCTCGATTCGCGTCAGCCCCCGGTCGGGCCCGTCTTCGCAGAGTTCGAAGAAAAACGCGACGAATCGAGTCGCGGTTCGTCCCCGACACGCTCTCCGTGCGTCTCCCGGTTGCCGGCGGTTCCGAACGCTTCGGAGCTGCGGCACTCGGGACGACTCCGAGGGCGTTGTGCCCAGATTCCGGTCCTTCTCGTCGCTCCTGCCAACTCGCCGCCGCTCCGGTCCGCATCCCGCCTCGCGATCTGAGTGATCGTCTGCGAGGACGACCCCGGTGGTCGTCTGCCGGGTCGAAGGGCTCGCCGTTCCTGGTGTAGCCCCTCGAACGGCGCCCACGTGTTCTACGTACGAAGACTCCGCGGGATGGAACTGGACGACGTACGCGAAAAGCTCGAGGACGCGATTGGAGGACGGTTCCCACTCCAGTCCGAAAGCCTCGCCAAACTCCACTTTCCCGGCTGGCACACGAGTCGGACCACGCGGCTGGTGGCACTCAGTGTGGCCCTCGGGTTCGTCGGGGGACTCGCCGGCTGGGGGTTTCTGGCACTGATCCGCCTCTCCGAGCAGTTCCTGCTCCACGGCATTGCGGGCTATGCGCCCCCCGGGCTGGCCAGCGACGCACCGGGGCCGATACCCGACGTGTCGACTCGGATGTGGCTGATCCCGGTCGTCACGACGATCGGTGGACTGGTGTCCGGGGGGCTGGTCTACTGGTTGGCCCCGAGTGCGGAGAAGAGCGGGATGGACTCGGTGATCCATTCCTTCCACCAGCAGGGAGGGTCGATGTCCGTCCAGGTGCCGTTCGTCAAGGCGATCGCCTCGGCCGTGACGATCGGGTCCGGAGGATCGGTCGGCCGGGAGGGCCCGATGGCCCAGATCGGAGCCGCGCTCGGCAATCTACTCGCGAAACCGCTGGGCCTGGAGGTGCCCGACCGGCGGATTCTCGTGCTCGCCGGCGTCGCCGCCGGCATCAGCGTCATGTTCAAGAGTCCGCTCGGCGCCGCGCTGGTTGCCGTCGAGGTACTCTACAGTCGCGTCGACTTCGAGGTCGACGCCCTGATGTACACCATCATCGCTGCGTCCGTCGCGTATGCCACCGGCGGCCTGTTCGGCAGCTGGGAACCGCTGTTTGCCATCCCCCCGGGACTTCGGCTGGGCGGGCCCGTCGAGTTGATCTGGTACGCGCTGCTCGGGCTCGTCGCCGGCGGAGTCGGGCTCGTCCTGCCGCACGCCGTCTACAGCATCGAATCGTGGTGCGAGACGCTCCCGATCCCGCGGACGCTTCGACCGGCGTTCGGCGGGTTGGCCGTCGGGCTCCTCGCACTGGTCGTGCCGCACGTGCTGGCGGGCGGCTACGGCTGGATCGAACGCGCCCTCCAGGCCGAACTCTCGATCGGCTTGCTGGTCGTGCTGGTGTTGGCCAAGATCCTGGCGACGTCGCTGACCATCGGGTCCGGAGGATCGGGCGGGGTGTTCGCGCCGGCGCTCTACGTCGGATGCATGCTCGGCACCGGGCTCGCCGCGACCCTGCACTGGGTCGCGCCGACGCTGACGGCCGACATCCACGTCGCAGCGATGGGCGTGGTGGGCATGGCTGCGATCTTCTCCGGGGTCGCCCGGGCACCGGTCTCGACGCTCGTGATGGCGGCCGAAATGACGGGCGGTTACGGGCTCCTCGTCCCCACGATGATCGCCACGGTCACGGCGTACTTGATCTGTCAGAGCGTCGACTCGCGTCTCCATCCCCCCCACCCGAAACTGTACCGCTCTCAAACGCCCTCGCGGCTGCACTCCCCGACGCACCAGTCCGAATACATCCAGAACGTCCTGCAGGTGATGGACGACGCCGAGATCGACCTGGCCCACGACCGCGTCTCGTGGCGCGAACTCGAACTCCACCTCCGGCAGGGCGACCCCGTCCCGATGGGACCGGAGGGCGAATACCTCTACAGCGCCCACGTCGACGCGTCCTCGGACTTCGCCGGCAAACGCATCCGCGAGTTGCCGCTCGTCTCCAACGAGGTGCTCATCGCCTCGATCATGCGCGACGGCCATCACCTGACCCCGCGCGGCGACACGGAGCTGGAGCCCGGCGATCTCCTCCTCGTGATCGCCGAGGAGGACCAGGTCCCCGCCCTCTCCGAGCACGTCGACGTCATCCGCCACGACGGCTCCGAGGACCGCGCGGACGAAGGCTGAACTGGCGTCGCGGACCGCTACTCGCGCCGCCAGAGCCGCAGCAGTGGGGCGAGGCTGATCTTCCCGGAGCCGCTGCTGCCGAACAGGTGCCAGCCCAGCGCCCACCAGAAGAACAGCAGGGCGGTCAGTGCCAGCAACACCCCGAGCACGAACATCACCGAAACACCCTGGATGTGATAGTCGTACTGGCTGAGGATCATCGTCGACGAGACGATCATGCTCGACGCGATCAGGCCGAGGAACAGCCGCGTGCCGAGCGTGTTGAGAGAGGACTCGAGGTTGTCCAGCGATTCGTTCTCGACGGTGATGCCGAGGTTTCCGCTCTCCAGATCCATCAGGATCTGGTCGAGGTGCTGGGGGACCTGCTGGACGAAGGTCGACAGGCCCGTCGCCGAGGTGACCATCCCCTCGAGGATGTTCTTGGCCGAGTACCGGTGAGCGGCCAGCTGACGGGCGTAGGGTTTGCCCTTCTCCATGATGTCCAGGTCCGGTTCGAGCCGCCGCATGATGCCCTCGATGGTCATCGCGGCCTTGGTCAGCCGCGCGTATTCGGGATTCAGGCGGATCTGGTGGCGCTGGGCGGCGTCCATCGTCTCCTGCACGAACTCCGAGACCTGGACCTCGGCGAGCGTCGAGAACAGATACTTGTCGCGGATCTCGACGATGTCGGCCTTGAACTCGCGCAGATTCACCCGGCCGACCGGGTAACCCATCTTCAGCAGCGTCCGCGCGATGCCGTCCTCGTCTCCGGTCAGGACGGTCAAAATCAGGTCGATGATGTCGTCCTGCTGGCGGGGCGACAGGCTGCCCACCAGCCCGAAGTCGATGAAGATCAGTCGATCCTCCCGGTCGACCAGGACGTTCCCCGGGTGCGGATCGCCGTGAAAAAATCCGTCGTAGAGGACCATCTGGACCATCGCGTCGAGCAGGGCATCGAGCAGCTCGCCCGCCCGCTCCGTGCCGCCCTCGACGTCCGACAGTTTCTCCCCCTCGACGTACTCCAGCGCCAGCAGCTGTTCGGTGCTCCGGTCTTCCAGGACGTCCGGGACCCCCACGCGCGGTTCGTCCTCGAAGTTCGCGCCGAAGGTCCGGATGTTCTTCGCCTCCCGCTCGAAGTCGAGCTCCGAGAGAATCGCCTCCTCGAACTCCTCGACGATGGCCGTCGGGGTGTAGAGCTCGAGCTCCTCGATGGTCGCCTCGAGGAATCGGGCGAGGTAGTAGAGGATGTCGAGGTCGCTCTGGATCTGCTCGCGGATCCCGAGTCGCTGGACCTTCAGCACGCATTCCCGGCCGTCGTCGGTCCGCGCCCGGTGGACCTGGGCGATGCTCGCGGCGGCCAGCGGCTCGTCGTCGATCCAGTCGAAGTGATCGTCGATCTCGCCGTCGAGGTTGGCCTCGATCTGTTCCTCGACGTCGTCGCGCTCCATCGGCGGGACGCGATCCTGGAGCTTCTTCAGTTCCTCGATGAACTCCGGAGGGAGAATATCGGGCCGGGTCGAGAGGATCTGTCCGAATTTGACGAATGTCGGACCCAGATCCTCCAGGACGTTTCGAAACCGGACTGCGGGATCGTCCTCCTGGTCCTCGCTCTCGATCAATTCCTCGGGTCGGTCGACCCCTTCGTCGTCTTCCTCGAGTCGTCCCTCGGTCCCGTTGTCGAGAAATCGCTCCAGCCCCGCCGACCGTGCGAACGCGTCGAACCCGTGCCGGGTCAGCACGCTCGAGATCTCGCGCAGCCGGCGAATGTCTTGAACCGCAGTCTGGACGGGGGAAACCATGGTCACCCTCGTGTCGAACGACGAATCGGATCGCCCGAACCCGGTGCACAGAGCGGAGGCGTCCGGAATGCCCGGATTCGAACGCGTCGGCTCACGCGCCGGTCAATACCCACCGGAATGGCATTTTCCAGGTGATGTCGGCGTGGTCGAAGCCGGCGCGGACGGCCAACTGCTCGAGTTCCGGCCGGGTGAAGGACCGCAAAATCGACAGCGGTCCGTCGTGTCGGGCGATCTCGCTCGAGGTGACGAGTGGGGCGACGACCCTGGACGCCCCGTAGTGGACCGGATGCCGGTGGAGGTCGTTGACCACCACACCGACGTCGGCCAGCTCACGCATCCGTGCGAGGGCCTCCCGAGCCCGCTCGCCCGGAAAGTGATGGAGCACCAGCGAGGCGTGGACGACGTCGAACCGACGGTCGAGTTCGAAGAGATCGTCGGCGGCGAAGGTCAGGCCCTCGACGTCCCCGTGGCGTCTGCGGGCGAGGTCGATCGCCCCGTCGAGGAGATCGATGCCGTGGAGCTTCGGATCGTGTCCCCGCTCGTCGGCCCAGTCGAACAGCCGTCGCGCCAGGGCTCCGCCCCCGGTCCCGACGTCCAGGATTCGCAGTGCTCGCCGACTGTCGGGGACGAGCGACGCCAGTCCCGCGGTGCTGGCGCGGACACCGCCGAACCAGCGATTGAATCGGTCGACCGCCTGGAGTTCCTTCCGGAGCGGTTCGCCGTCGAGATCGGCGTCGTCGATGCGCTCGGACTCGTCGGAGCGTGTCGAAAAATCGGGAAGCATCTCAGTACTCGTAGCCCTGGCGTTCGTCTTCGTCGACCTCGACGCCGAGCCCTTCGGCGATGCGATTGACGAAGTTGAAGTAGCTGGCGATGAGATTGACGGCGAGGATCTCGTCCTCGGAGAGACCGGTCTCCCGCAGTCGTTCGACGTGCGATTCTTCCACGTCGGCGGGTGTCTCCGTCAACGCCTCGGCGTAGGCGAGCATCGCGCGGCGCCGGGGCTGTAGGTCCAGCGACCTCCAGTCTTCGACCAGCGCCCGGACCCGCTCCCCGTCTCGCCAGTACGCATTCAGCGCGACGCCGTGGTGCTCGATGCAGTATTCGCAGCCGTTGGCGGCGGAGACGACCGTGGCGATCAGCTCGCACTCCTCGCGCGGCAGATCGGCGCCGTCGAACATCAGCGCGGTGTACAGGTCGATGTGAGCCCGCATCGCGTCGGGAGCGAGGCTGTGAACCTGCATGATGTTGGCGACTTTCCCGCGCTCTCTGGCGATCTCGTCGTACAGATCGGCGAGCTCACCGGTCGCCTCGGCTTCGTCGATCGTCTCGATCCAGGCCATGGTCGGTTGGGACGGACGAGAGTCGAGAACGAAATCGCATCGAACGTTGGACGATGCGGTCGGTCAGCGCAAGATTCCAGTCGTCGTTGCTGCGTAGACCGAGCTTCCAGCTCGTGTCTGTGGCCAGCGCAAGATGCGCTGGCAACGTTGACCGCGCTTCCAGCGCGGTGCAGGTCCGTCGACCCCCTCCCTACGCAAAGGGCACCGAACTCGCCGACAGATCCGACGTCCCCGATACCGGCAAGGTGACGATGAACGTCGTCCCCTCGCCGACTTCGGTCTCGATGTCGATGTCGCCGCCGAACGACTTGACGATGTTCAGGCTCATCGACAGGCCCAGTCCGGTCCCCTCGTCGACGCTCTTGGTCGTGAAGAACGGATCGAAGATCCGATCGCGGTGTTCGGGGGCGATCCCCGTGCCGGTATCCGTTACCTCGACGGCGACCTCGCCGGCCTCTTCTCGGGTCGCGACGCGGATCGTGTCCGACCGCCCTCGGCGCTCCTCGGGAAGGGCCTGGATTGCGTTGACGACGATGTTCAGGAATACCTGCTTGAGGGCGCCCTCGTTCGCCTCGACCGGCGGGGTCGGCTCGTAGTCCTCGACGATCTCGACGTTGTCCGGAAGGTCGCTGCTGGCCAGGGCGACGATCGATTCGAGTACCCGCCTCAGTTCGACGTCGACGATCTCTCGGTTGTCCGATCGGTAGAACGATCGGAGGTCGTCGACGATGTTCTGCACGCGGTCGGCTCCCCGTTTCGACTGTTCGATGACGTCGACCAGTTCGTCTGTGTCAGCCTCCTCCGGAAAGGCACCGCCGCGCTCGAGCCGGCCGATCTCCTCCTCGAGGAAGTAGAGATTGGTCACGATGTACGACAGCGGGTTGTTGATCTCGTGGGCGATGCCGGCGGCGAGCGTGCCCAGCGACGCCAGCCGGTTGGTCAGCTCGAGTTGCGACTGGATGCGCTTCTGCTCGGTGATGTCGCGGCCGATCACGAAGATCAGATCGCGTCCCCCCTCCTCGATGTAGCTGGCCGTGATACGGACATCGACCGTCGTGCCGTCGGCGCACCGCCACTCCCCTTCGCGCGCGGCCAGCATCCCCTCGCCGATGATCTCGTCGACCGATTCCTCGATCTCCTCGTCCGAGAGCACCGCGATGTCGGCGATGGTGAGATCGGAGAGGTCGTCCTCGTCGTACCCGAGAATGTCGAAGAACGCGGGGTTGGCGTCGACCAGCTCCCAGGAATCGGGATCCGCCAGGTAGATCCCCTCGACGCACTGTTCGACGATCGTCCGATATCGCGCCTCGCTCTCCCGGAACGCCCGCTCCGCCTCTCGGCGCTCCTCGACCTCGCGTCGCAGTTCCTCGTTGATCGCCTCGACCTGTTGGGTGCGTTCGTCGACGCGCTCCTCGAGTCGATCCCGATGGGCGTGGAGTTCGTCGGTCATGTCGTTGAAGGCTTCCCCGAGGCGAGCGATTTCGTCGTCGGTGTCGACGTCGAACTCGACGTCGAGGTCGCCCTCCTGGACGCGTTCGATCAGGTTGGTCAGTTCTCGGATCGGCTCGACGGTCGTGCGGACGCCGACGTAGACGAAGCCGGTCGTGACGACGATCGAGGCGCCCAGAATCAAGACCAGCAGCATACGGAGCCGTTCGATCCCACCCGTGAAGTCCGACAGGCGGCCGTGCACGGCGATGCGCCACTCCGTGACCGGCACTCGGGCGAAGGCCAGGAAGCGAGTCTCCGATCCGTGCTCGTACGAGACCCATCCCGAGTTCGACGACGTGATGCGGGTGCTCAGCCGGTCGTCGTCGGCCTGCAGTGCTCGCTGCAGGCGTTTCCGCTCCGGGTTCGCGCAGGTCTTCGGATTGAGGAGGTCCCCCTGGCGTCCGATGACCGCTACTTCTCCGAGCTCGCCGATCACGACGCGATTGAGATCCTCGAACAGCACGTCCGTCGCGAGCGTCGCGCTGACGACCCCGTGCGCGGGGCCTCCGTCGCCTCCCGTGACGGGCGCCGAGACGACGACGGCGCGGTAGCCGAAATCGGAGTTGACCGTCGAGATGGTCGACTCGCCGCGCCGACTGGCTCGCGACCAGTACGTCCGCGCGGACAGTTTCCGGAGAGTGAGCCCGTCGCGCGACGGATGGACGGCTTTCACTCGGCCGGAATCGGCGTCGGCGTACACGAGGTGCTCGATCGTCGGATAATAGGCCGATTCGGTCCGGAACGTCTCGGCGGGATCGGCGCCCGCGGCGATCTCGGCGGCGAGGCTTTCGATCTCTCGGCGATGATTGATCAGGCGGGTATTCAGCTCGTCGGCGTAGCCGCTGCTCATCGAGGTGGTGTTTCGGCGCACCTGTTCGCGCAGGCGTCCCGTCGACAGCCGCAGCGAGACGACGCCGACGATGACGATCGCTCCGGCGACGACCGGCAGGATTCCGAGCAGGATTTTGCTCTGAATGTTCATCCTTCGTCCGGTCCGGATGCAACCATCGCCACCGTGACGCTCATCTTAGTTGCGGACCCTCGGATTCACACAACCGGTTTTATCGGGGGTGCGTCGATCGTCGTCCACGTCTTACGTCCACGTCCCACGTCCCACGTCCAACGTCCACGTCCAACGTCCACGTCCAACGTCCACGTCCACGTCCCCCGTCCTCGTCCGCGTCTGATGTTTGCGTCTACGAGTACGTCCGGCGGGTTCCCCGATCGTCTTCCACGGCGCTGAAGCCGCCGCCTGCACTCGGTCTGTAACCATCCGGCGGCGCTAAAGCACCGCCGGCCGGAATGGCGATCGTCGGGGGCGGTTCGACCGGCGATCCCGGTGGAGAGCTTTCAACCCTGTCGGCGGGCAGTGGTCGTGCGGTTGTAACTCACTCACTCAGTGACTCACTCACTGGCCGACCACAGGGAGGCCCTAGAACGTCTCGTATCCCTCTGGTCGGTCGTTTTCGGTCAGACCCAGCCGCTCGCAATGGGCCGTGGCGGCGAGGAGACTCGCCTCGTCCCACGCATCGGCCATCAGCTGCAGTCCGGTCGGGGAATCGTATGCTCGGCCGATCGGGACGCTGGCAGCGGGGATGCCGGTCAGGTTGGCGAGAAACGAGAACCGGCAGAGATCGTGGATCGCCCGCTCGTCGTAGATGTCGTCGCCCTCGTCCTCGAGCGGGTAATCCGGGGGAGGGCAGTTCACCGTCGGGGACGCCAGAAGGTCGACGTCGCGGAAAGCGCGCGCGACTTTCCGGCGGATGACGGCACGCGTCCGCCGCGCGAGCATGTACTCGCGGGCGTCGATGGTCGAGAGGACCTCCAGGATCAGCCGGAGATCGTTCCCCGACTGTGCGCCGAACCGTTCGAAGACCTCGTCGAGAAAGCCGACGTCCTCGACGCCGATGATCAGCGAACCGATCCCCTGGTGGAACTGCGAGTAGTCGATCGAGACGTCGACCAGTTCGGCGCCCTCGGCCTCGAGCGCGCGAAGCGCCTTGCGGCATTCCTCGGCGATCTCGCCGTCGGCGACCTCGAAGGCCCACTTCCAGATCCCGATCCGACAATCCTCGACCCCTCGTCCGAGCGCCCGTCGCCAGTCCTCGGCGGCCGACCCGGCATCCGGGGCGTACGCAGTGGCACGGTCGTCGGGATCGGGCGGGAGGGAGGCGGCCGTCAGAAAGTCGACCAGGTCGCGTGCGGATTGACCGATCGGGCCGTTGTGAGAGACGGTGCTGAATCGCCAGTGATCGCCGGTTCGACCGATCCGCTGATAGGTCGGTTTCAATCCGAACAGGCCGTTCAGTGCGGCGGGGATTCGGATCGAGCCGCCGCCGTCCGAACCCAGACCCGAGGGGATGAGTCCGAGACCGACTGCAGCGGCGGTGCCCGTCGAGGAGCCCCCGGCCGCCAACTCCTCGTCGTAGAGATTGCGCGGCATCGAGTGATGTCCGCTGAAGCCGGTCGGCTGGAGCCCCCACTCGGTGGTGTGGGTCTTCCCCACGACGACGGCCCCGGCCTCGCGGAGTTGTTGCACGGCGTAACTGTCGGCGTCGGCGGGGCCGTCGACTGCCCCGTAATACGTCGTCCCGCAGTTCGTACGGAGTCCCTCGACGTCGTGGTGGTCCTTGATGCCCACCGGAATGCCGTCGAGCGGGCCCAGCGTCTGGCCGGCGGCGTACCGTTCGGTGCTGGCCTCCGCCGCCTCCCGAGCGCGTTCGAGAGCCCAGGCGGTGAACGGGTCGTGTGTCGCGTTGCCGAAGGTCTCCTTGCGCCGGCGCTCATCCAGCCGTTCGACGACGTCGACCGGTGTCAGATCGCCCGTTCGGAAACGAGCCCGGAGGTCCACGGCCGTGACGCGTCCGTCGTCCGGATCGGGGGGGATGTGCCCGGCGCTCGCCCAGCCGTGCGCGTCGGCCCCCTGGTGGGGCCGCGGCGATTCGTCGAACGCGTCGCGGGCCTCGTGGGGCAGCTCCAGCAGCTCGTCCAGTCGAAACGTCTTTTCGACCTGCCGACGGGCGATCGACCGAAACGGCTCGCGCCCGACCAGTTGGCGGACGCGGCGGAGCACGTCTCCCTTCAGCCGGGGCAGGTGGAGTTCCGACGAGAGTTTCTCCAACAACAGCATCGTCCTCTCCTCGAGATCGACGGGTTTCGGTGGTTCTGTGGTGCGAGCCGGCGACGGGAATGTCGACCGCGCCCCCAGCTCGCGCCGGGTCGTCGGCGGTGCGTAGACCGAGCTTCCAGCTCGTGTCGTCACGTTGACCGCGCTTCCAGCGCGGTGCAGGTTCGCCGACCTCGGCACCCTCCAGAGCAGGGATGCTCTGGCTACGTCAGTGGTGCGTAGACCGAGCTTCCAGCTCGCGTCGTCACGTAGACCGAGCTTCCAGCGCGGTGGTGTCGGCGACCCGCCAACGCGATCGGCCCGGCCGCGTTTTCCCTGAGAACGGAGTCAGTCGCTCCCACCGTATTGAATCACACCCATGCGAACCTCTGTAGGCTGCGGATCCCACGAACCGGGCGAGACGTAAAGCCGGTGCCCCCCTTTTGTTGGATGTAACTCACGCCTCGAACGCGCCCACCGTGCTGTCGCCCCTGTCGGGGCTCGGAGGATGGTGTTCCCTCACGTAGGTTCCCCGGGCTCCGTCTCACTTCGTTCGACTCCACCGCGGGGCTACTCGCTGTCGCCCCTACGGGGCTCCGACCCTCGGAGAGCCGTGATTTTTGAGGCCCCGGGGGAACGATGGTCGTACACGAATTCTGAAAGGCTACCTCGAGGGTCCGGAAGTGTCCCCCGAGCTAGCCGCGCCATCCGACGACCGACCATCACCGGGAGCCCCGTCTGCGTTGGACTCGTGGCCCGTCTATCCAGCTACGCCGTTTTGTATGCCTATCGTGGTGGCCCGGGCTCCACGAGGGGCGGCCCGTGCTCGGGAGGGAGTCGTGGTGGCGGAGGCAGCGAGGGTTTCCCTCTTCGTTTCCTACGAGCGTTCGGCAAAGATCTGAGCAATTATCGGCCCGACTGGGGCGAGACCGGTTATCCGAGGTCAACGTAGGGTCGAGGGCTCGATCCCCCTTTCCCTCGCCATCTGCGTTCGGTACAAGAGAACCGTCCGCTGTCAGCCCCCGACTCCGCGCAAACAAACGCGATGCCCGGCGTCGACACCTTCGACGATCCCGCCCTCGACACCATCGACTATTTCGAGGGGGCGCGCGACCATCGAAGTCCCCAGCGGCGAGTGCGCGAGCTGCGCGCCGCGGCGGCCGACTTCCGGCGGGACATGCTCGCCGAGTCGCCCGTCGAGTACTTTCGGTCGGTCGAGCTCGTCCGCG
>JBDGRG010000154.1:4983-7377 GCA_042218355.1 Bradymonadaceae bacterium | reverse complement strand
AGGTCTCGACGCCGTACCTGCACCTGTGCAACCGGCTCTTCGTCGTGCAGTTCCGGGCCGGCGGCGAGGTGAAGACGCTGCTGGTCTCGCCCTCCGACCCCGAAGGGAACGCCGAGACCCCCTTCTTCAAGCGGCTGGCGAAGACCTTCGAGCCCTTCGAGGACCTCGGCCGGCGGATGGTCTCGCCCGTCGCACACACGGTAGAGGGGGCGCTGGCTGCGTCGGGGATCGCTCCCGAACAGGTCGACTACATCACCTACGACCACCTCCACACGCAGGACCTCCGCAAGTGGCTGGGCGACGAGAAAGGGGAGCCGTACTTCCCGAACGCGAAGCTGCTCGTGACCCGGCAGGAGTGGGCGTCGGCCAACGGGCTGCTCCCGCCCCAGAGGCAGTGGTATTGCCCCGAGGGGACGCGCGGGATCGACCCGGAGCGGATCGTCGAGTTCGAGACCGACCTGCGGCTGGGCGAATCGGTCGCGCTGGTCCGGACGCCGGGGCACACCGAGGGGAATCACTCGGTCGTCACCCACACCCCCGAGGGGCTGATGGTGACCAGCGAGAACGGGGTCGGCCCGGACGCCTACGAGCCGCGCGCCTCCGAGATCCCGGGGCTGCGGGCATACGCCGAGCGGACCGGGATGGAGGTCGTCCTCAACGGCAACACCCTCGAGCGCGGGATCGACCAGTACGTCTCGATGCTGCTCGAGAATGCGATCGCCGGCCGGGCGCGGCGCAACCCCGACTTTCCGAACATGGTCTGCTCGTCGGAGTTCGACTCGTACTGGTTGTTTCCGGGGCTGGAACCGACGTTCCGATTCGGCGATCTGGAGTTCGGCGA
Source organism: Bradymonadaceae bacterium (assembly GCA_042218355.1). Lineage (GTDB taxonomy): Bacteria > Myxococcota_A > Bradymonadia > Bradymonadales > Bradymonadaceae > CAJXPB01. The sequence goes on along the minus strand of JBDGRG010000154.1, from coordinate 6,536 downwards.
GCCGATCGGTCCGGGGGAGGAATGAACCGCGGAGTCGGTTCGTAGACCGAGTTTCCAGCTCGTGTCGGCTAGCGGGTCGCCGTACTCGCCAGAGCAGGGATGCTCTGGCTACGCAGTTGGAGCGTAGACCGAGCTTCCAGCTCGTGTCGAGACACCGATCGGTCGAGCACCCGGTGCCGGGACGGCTCGCGTCGCCACGTTGACCGCGCTTCCAGCGCGGTGAAAAGGGGATTGGGGAGTAGGGGGAAGGGGATGGGGAGACGCCGGGGGTCTGCGATCGCCGATTCGCCGATCGACTCTCCCCGCCCGTCGCCCACCCTCCGGCCGGCGGTGCTTCGGGGCCGTGGATTACGACAACGCCGCCGGCCGAATCAGCTCGGCGAGTTCGCACGCCCCCTCCTGCAGCGCGTCGGACCAGTCCTCGCCGGTGCAGTCCAGCACCGCGACGGCTCCGCAGGGCAACTGCACCCGGACGTCCGACAGCCACGTCGCCGCGTCGCTGAATCCCGGGTTGTGTCCGACCAGCGCCGCGCGCTCGACCTCCGCCGGCAACCCCCACGCGACCTCGCAGATCTGGGCGGTCGCCGCGCCGTACAGCTCGGGGATCGTCTCCGCCGGGACGTCGATCCCCTCGTCGGCGAAGACGGCGGCCATCTCGTCCCAGGTCTCGCGCGCCCGCCGGGCGTCGCTGTTGACGGCTCGCTCGGGAACCCGGTCGGTGTCGATCAGATGGCGGGCGACCCTGCGCGCCTCCGAGCGGCCCTGCTCGCGGATCGGCCGCTCGTGGTCGCTGGTGACGTCGCTGGGATGGGGGCTCGTGGCGTGGCGGATCAGCAGTAGTTGCATCGGTAGCCTCGGTGTCGCGGGGATCGGAGCCTGCGGGACGCGGATCGTATCCCGAACCGGAGGGGACGTCGACCGTGCTCGACAGATCCGCCCTCCCTCGGCCGGACTCGGTCGGGCAGGGTTGTCTGAGGCGCATTCTGGATCCCCCCGGCTCCGGGTCGCTCCGCTCCCCTCCGCCGGGGGCTAGATAGTTGAGTGGCGCCGCCTCTTCGGGGCCGGGTCCTCTGGTACGTGTCAATTCATCGGGCGGGCTCGGCACGACGGCACGGTATCGAGCAGTCGACCGCCCCTCCGAGGCTCTCGTGCCCGGCGACGAGGATCGAGCCGATGGGAGAGCATGAATCGAGGCGACGACTCCAGAACCATCGCCCGGCAACGAGCCCTGGAGGGCCGTGGTGTGTCTGCCGCAGTCAGTTGTTGCGACGGAGGGCACATGCTGGCGCAAGTGTCAGAGAGGATGGTCATCCCGCCGATCTGCTGGCAGCCACCGAGCCGGAGCCCCCGAACGGGGGCGACACTCGACCATTCGCTGCCGCACGCTCCGCGAGCTCGGGCCGTCGCCTCGCCAGACGGCGCGAGTGACGGTGTGCCCTCGGCGAGCGCGACAGTCGCGCCGACCTTCGGGTGGCCCGCCAGTCGGAGCCCCGAAGCGGGCGACAGCGCCTAGTTCCGGGCGGAGTCGAGCGATGCGAGACGGAGCCCGGGGA
>JBDGRG010000154.1:3761-4973 GCA_042218355.1 Bradymonadaceae bacterium | reverse complement strand
AAGCGACCGACACCATCACAGACGACGGTCGACCGACCACCCGCGTCGACTGCGCTTCGCCCCTCGAACCCGCCCCGTCTCGACCGCCTACCCCGAGCCCCCGAACGGGGGGCGACACTGAGTAGCCCCGGGCGGGGTCGAGCCCCGCGAGACGGAGCCCGGGGATCATGTCGCGAGCCCCCAAAAACCCAGAGCCCCCGAATGGGGGCGACAGCGGGCTCGCCTCATTCCCACAGGTACTCCTCGTCGTAGTCGATATCGTGCCGCTCCAGCAGCACCACCAACTCCTCGGCAAAACTGCGGGTACGATGATGTTCCCGCTGATTTTCGATGTACTCGACGACCTCTGACACCCGCGACCGACTGACCGTAAACGCGGCGTATTTCGTCTGCCACGCGAACGTCGGCCGGAAATCGTCGAGATCGTTCACGAACGTCGACGAGTTGGATTTGATGTCGCGCACCGCCGTCGAGACGTCGGTCGTCTGGTGCAGGCTGGCAAGCAGGTGGACGTGGTCGGCGGTTCCACCGATCGCCTTCGCGCGCCCGTCGAGGTTCCGGACGATACCTCCGATGTAATCGTACAGGCGGTCACGAATGGCGTCGGTGACGAGGTTTTGGCGGCCCTCGGTGGCAAAGACGACGTGGTAGTTGAGGTCGGTGTAGGACATGTCGCCTCGATCGGTGGGGTCCGGGCGTTCGGCGCCGCTGTCACCCCTATCGGGGCTCTGGTCGGGAGGGCCGGTCGTCGATTACCCGAGGGCTCACGCCCTCGGCTATTCGCTGGCGCCCCCTCCGGGGGCTTCCTTCGTCGGTTCCGTGAGGACGCTCGACTGTCTGCAGGCGAGTGACAACGATGAGATCTGTTACGATTTGAGGCAACCATTTTCCGGACCGGAGTCTCCGTAAAGGGGGACGGAGACGGCGGTCAGGACGACCAATCGCCCAGACTGCGAATGCGGTCGGATCTGCCCTCTCGGTCGACTTGGTCAGTTCGATCGTGCTTTCGCCCCGTTGGGGGCTCGAATCTGTTGTTGCTCGGTCCATCGACCCAGGGGCTCACGCCCCTGGCTATTTGCTCTCGCCCGCTTCGCGGGCTCGGTTCGCTGCTTCGAGACACTCTGCAGGTGACAGAGTGACTTGGGCAAATGCGATCATCGCGCGGTTCGGCTGGCGGCCCGCGATGGCGCTCGGCGCGCTCACGGCGGTGCC
>JBDGRG010000154.1:3375-3751 GCA_042218355.1 Bradymonadaceae bacterium | reverse complement strand
GAGACGGAGCCCGGGGATCGTGTCGCGAACCCTAAAAACCCAGAGCCCCCGAATGGGGGCGACAGACGACAGAGGGAATTGGGGATAGCGGACAGGGGATGGGGAGACGTCTCGAGTTTGCAATCGCCGGTCGCCGTCGCATACCCGGGCGGACGTCCGATACGGGTGTCCAGTTCTATAACTATTCGCACTAATCACCTCGAATCGTTGCCTATGCAACGCTCTCACCACTCAACCCCCCCCGATCTGTTGCCTATGCAACGCCCTGCACCGCTCAAAACGCCCCGAACCGTTGCCTATGCAACGCTCGGTGCCTCCCCGAATCCGGAACAACCCTTTTTTCGACTGAGGGCCGCAGCCTGGTCGCCCGCACTGT
>JBDGRG010000154.1:0-3314 GCA_042218355.1 Bradymonadaceae bacterium | reverse complement strand
CGACGTCGGTCGGCGCGGTCATGTTCCAGGCCGAACACGGCCTGCGCCAACACACCGACCATCGAGCCCAACCGACCGCGGCGCGGCTAGTCCGACGCATCGAGACGAGACGCTGTGACCGAACGGTAGCTACTTGCTCCCGATCTGCGCCGGAATTGCTCTCCCGAAGGGCGTTGGGTCGCGAATACGGCCCAAATATCACAGGCGTGCGGGGCGGCTCAGTGATCCCCATGGATTTGGGGGAAGAGGTCACTCTACTGGCAACCAGCACTAAAACGCGAAGTTCAAGCCCAGGCTTCTGTGCGTACGACGCAACGGCCCTCACGATCGCCACCCCCCACTGTTACGCGCTGTGAAGTGAGGCAATCGACCCTTCAGTGGCCGCTGGCTATTCGAGGACCAATGTTTATAGGAGTGCGAGAATAACGACTTTCCGATCGCACTCGATGACGTTCACCTCGTCGGCTTCTACTAGATGAAGTCGATCGGAACTGCATTTGCCAGAAATTCACGCGTCTGGCTACCATCCATGGTCGGCCACCTTTATGAGAGTCGGGTATCTTCGTTTAGTCACGTTCATACGCACGGTACCACGAAAGGTCTCTATTTTTTCAATACTGTAGGCGATGACCGGTCGTTAAACGATCACGCATGCTGTAGAACTCAGGTCGCATCTCGGTTTCGAGCATCCCTCGGACCTATTTGTCGACGAATTCGTAGAGGTGCTCGGTCACTGGCGTTCGCGCCGCAAGAGAAAATCCGCCGATCCGGCGGGTTGAGCCGTTCGTTCAGCGAATCGTCTTGGATAGAACTACGGTAACGGTCGAGCCCTCTGCTCGAACCAGTTGGCTATTTCGTCGATGGGAGGTTTCTGTTCCTCTACCCGTACCGTGAATTCCCAGAGAGCTTCGTAGCTGCCAGTTTCTGCGATCGGGGGTGGAGCATCGTTCGGGGTATCGACTCCAATTTCGTGATCTCCAAATTCTTCCGATAGCTCCAGGATGGTGTCTGTCAATTTGTCCATTTCCTCGTCTGCTGTATCCTCAAGTTCACTGACCATCTTTTCGAGCTCGTTGTGTAGTTCCGCAAAATCCTCTTCATCCAGTTGATCGAACTTTGGCTGAGATTCTGGGAAATTAATGCCAATGACCAGTTCGTGGTACGCGGCCCGCTCCGAGCGATCGATGCGGAGGGGGAAGATACAGAGGAATGGCTCTATCTGGAATACTTCTTCATCCTCTGTCCCCTGATCCTGAATCAACGTACCCGTTTCAATCGCGGGTGCCCCGCGAAACCGATCGATCTCTTCGAGGATCGCTCTGTAACGGTCTAGATCTGGATCGTCGCACTCCACGCCGTAGAGTTTTTCCGCGACATCACAAAGCTCGCAAATATCGCCGGTAAGCCCCCTCGCCTCGTCGCGGCCCATGTAGACGGGTTCCCGCAGCCCGGCGAATGCGACGGCCTTCTCGGGCTCATTGAGCGGCTCGAGCACCTCGGCAATTTCCGGGGTGACGAGCGGACGGGTGTCGTTGCTGGTCCAGACGACACCGCCGGTCGCCTCGCGAAGCCCTCTGACAAGTGCGTGGTGGACATACTTGTCCGAAAGGCTCTGCATCGTTCCGTGAATCCCGCTATCCACAGCAGCCGGATCGGAAAAACTAAAGCAATCGTCTTCCCAGTCCCAGGGTATTTCATACCGACGGGAAGCCACTGGGTCGGTCCAGTCGACTCCGTCCGAACCACCGTCTTTTAGGAGTTCGACGAGGCCCGAAAGTAGTGCAGAGAAGAAAAACAGAGCCGCTCTGTCCCGAAGAAATGTCCACTCATCTGCAGACGCGAGTGCCTCGCTCGCTGTTTCGAGTGCGCCCCATATTTTCCGAAATGACTCCGCTTGCGGCTGCGAGATGACGAGCTCATATCCGTTCAAACGGAGAAAGGTGACGGCAGAAAGAATGGCAGTACGCTTGTTCCCGTCAATGAAACAGTGGTTGCGGGACAGAGTTTCGAGAAGTGCGGCCGCCTTATCGAAAATGGTCTGGTGACGTTCGTGACCAAAAACCTCCGTTGCCGGTATCTGGACTGTCTGTTCTAACTTCTGCCTGCCCTTTCGGGGACCGTCCGCGAGGAAGCCCGGCCTGAATTCGAGGTCGTGTTCCGCCGCGTGTTCACCAACTATTCGATGTAGTTCCTCGACGTCGCGGGCGTCCAAGTAGCGGGTCACAGTTACCTCTCAGACAACTCCGCGAAGTCCTCATGGTGTGCATCGACGAAGTCACGGGCCCAGCGATAGAGGTGCCCGGCATCCGGGTCTTCGAACGTCTGCTCCTCCTCTTGGTTCGTGGGTGCGCCGTGTTCGGCGTCCAGTTCGTCCCTCAGCGAAGTGTACAACGCCTCGACTTTTTCCCGCAGTCGGTAACGCAGCTCGGCGCTATCAGAGTCGGACTGAGAAGCTGCTCCATTCGAGTTGTGCTGATCTGCGGTCATTGTTGGCTCCTGACATCGAGGACCTTACCCCGTACACGGTACTACAAACGGACGTCGCTCCGTCAACAATCCCGAGAGTGTTCGCCATCTGTCGGGACCCAAGTAGCCACGCCCAGGGGACGAGCTGTTCGAGGTCGAGATGCCCCGCCGCCGGAAACATGAATCACACTCTTGGCAAGGCGTTGAAGTCAAGGGGTAATTTCATCGGAGTCGGGTTGGAGTAAACACTTGGGTTCCGGCAATGGTGGCACGTCGTCGTGGTGCGGGACGGGTCGCCCGCTTACGATTGATTTGTAATCGTCCATCGAACGACACGGAGGCCCGGTGTGACGCTGTGGAAGGTGGGGAAGTTCGTCCTCTGGTCGGTGGGTAGACTGGTCGCGGCGTTCGTCGTCTTCGTGTCGAAGGCGCAGACCGGGTTTCTGCCGGTCGTTGCGGGGGAGTTCGACGAGGTGTCCGCGCGGGTGACGGACTGCGCGGGGACGCAGAAGGGTGAGCTCGAACGCGGCGTCGTTCGGTCGTTCTCGCAGGGCTACGTGGGTCTGAGCCGACAGGAATCGATCGCGCCGAACGGCGGGCTGGTATTTCCCTACCGCGAGCAGTACTCGCACCGGATCGAGATGCGGAACATGGACTTCGGGCTCGACATACTGTTCGTGCGAGCCGATGGCACCATCGGCACCCTCGAGACGCTCGACGCTCCGGATTCGCTTCTCGAATACTACCTGACCTACGATTCGACCTACGCTCCCTCGAAATACGTCGTGGAGATCGCAGCGGGATGGTCCGACGAGCACGGGGTCTCGACGGGGGATTGCGTCGAGGGT
>JBDGRG010000153.1:9833-12314 GCA_042218355.1 Bradymonadaceae bacterium | reverse complement strand
GGGCTCGAAGCCCGGTAGCGCTCAGTTTCGCCCGAACGTGGGCGGATTATGCCACCGACGCCGGCATTTTCAACTCCGTCCGACCGCGTCAATCGATGTCGAAGAAATCGAACGCCTCCTCGGTGATCCGATCGACGGAATCGTACAGCTTGTGGTCGTCGTCGACCATGACCACTTCGGCGTCCTCGTGTTCGTCGACGAAGTTCCGCGAGGTGGTCAGCTCGACGATCGAATCGCGTTCGCCGTGGATGATTCGTATCGGCACATCGGTGTCGGGATACGAGGGATGAGATTCGACGGCGTCCTCGTAGAGTTCCCAGTGGACCGCCTCGAGCTTGCCCTCGGGATCCATGAACAGGAAGTCACCGTCGCGTTTCCACTCCTCGAGCCCCTCGTCCCCGAGGATCTCCCGCCAGCGAGCGGGAAAATCGAATCCGGGACACAGCAGGAGCATCCGATCGACTCGGCCGGGATTCTGTTCGCTCCAGCGAGCCGCGATGTACCCGCCCATGCTCGAGCCGACGAACCGCCACGGTTCGTCCGCTCCGTGCTCGGCGACGAACTCGTCGAGCGCTCGGATCATCCCCGTATACGTCAGCTCCGCGAACGAGGGTTCGTTTAGCTCCGGGAGTTTCAATTCGACACCACGATCCGCGAACCGCGCGGCGAGCTCCCGGCCCTTCTCCGACTTCGAACTCGACGCAAATCCGTGGAGGTACGCGTACTTCATATTGCTCCGTGATCGTCTGCATTCGAGGCTTGCTCGCCGACCGAATCGGTGCCGATATCGGCCGCTCGGCCGAAACCGACTGAGCATTCGCTAACAAAGCTCCACGTGTCTGTCACGCCGATGGGGGACGGTCGAGGGTGTGACCCGACTCCGTGGGATGAACACTCCAGAGCACGCTAAACGAAGCATAGCCAGAGCTTCCAGCTCTGAGCGGACGGTCGGGTCAGGGCCCTGGAAGCGCGGCCGACGCTGCTCTCGGCCGGCGGCGAAGATTCCCACGGTTTCCGGTCAGCACGATGACCAGATCCGACGGTCGGCGACGACCGCAGAATGGCTGCTTCGCGGTCTTCAGAGACCGCCTTCGACGACGGTGTTTTTCAGAACGACGTCGGACGGCGAGCCGCTCCGCCCGTCCGAGTCGACTGAAACCCGCGTGTCTCCGCCTGAGAGGCGAACCCGTCGGGATTGGTCGGGCTCCGTCGAAACGTGGGAGTGAGACGCGGACCCGAGTCGTGTACGGGAATCCGGACGTGCGACACGGACATCGGTCGTCGCGTATCGCGGGCGATCACACCCCGATGGTAACGGCCACTCGACGGGGAGCGGTGCGCCCCCGTGACGCCGCTCCGACCGATCACTGGGGAATCCATCCTCCGGTGTCTGTGGGATGTCCCGCGGGGACCTGATATGTAGGCGGTCGATCCAGCCGAGGCGTGTCGAGTCCCGGAGGCGATGTGACGACGAACGACCAGACCGTCGGTGTGACCGGCGCCGGTGGATTTGTCGGAGGTCATCTCGTCGGCGAGCTGACGGCTCGCGGATACGAGGTGATCGGACTGGACTGCGACCCCGATGCCGAGGAGACGGTCCGACGAGCGGGGGCCGAACCCGTGATCGGGGACGTCCGCGATCGGAAAACCGTCGAGGCGGTCTGCCGGCGTTGCGATTCGGTCGTCCACACCGCAGCGTTGGTCGGCGAAGGGGGAGCGATCGAGCGATATCGGGCAGTCAACGTCCGCGGGACGCGGTCGTTGGCCCAGGCGGCGGCGAGCAGCGGCGTCGACCGGCTGCTCCATCTCTCCAGCGTGATGGTCTACGGGTTCGAATATCCCAGGGAAGTGGACGAATCCGGTCCGCTTCGCGGTGAGGACAATCCGTACTGCACCACCAAGATCGAGAGTGAGCGGGTGGTCCAGTCCGTCGAGGCAACGAGCGATCTCGAGGTGGTGATCGCTCGGCCGGGGGACGTCTGGGGGCCGGGCTCGGACCCCTGGGTCGTCCGCCCGCTCGAATGGATGCGCCGCCATCTCTTCGTGCTGCCCGACGGGGGGCGGGGACGACTCGACCCGATTTACGTCGACAACCTGGTCGACGCGCTGATCGCGCTGCTCGACCGCGGCCAGTCGGGCGAGGCGTACAACGTCACCGACGGGCGATCGATGCAGACCCGGGAGTACTTCGGACGGCTGGCCGAATGGCTGGGGCGAGAGAAGGTGCCGACCTGTCCCGGGAACTGGCTGGAGGTCGCATTCGGGACGGTCGAAACCGGCTTCGACGCACTCGGTCTCGAGCCGCCTGCCCGGCGCGCAGCTCTGAATTTTCTGACGCGACCGCACCCGTACTCGAACGAGAAATTGACCCGAAACATCGGCTACACGCCCGAGGTGACGTTCGAGGAGGGGCTCGAACGGACGGAGCGATGGGCTCGCGACCGCGGGCTGGTCTAAACCGTGTCACGCACCGCGAATCTC
>JBDGRG010000153.1:9538-9823 GCA_042218355.1 Bradymonadaceae bacterium | reverse complement strand
TCGAATGGCCGATCGCGGTGTCGAGGGTTCCTCGACGATACCTCAAGCACCACCTTGGGAGCACCTTCGTCACCTCGACAAGTTGCGCTCGCCGGGGCGTCGGTCGTGGATTTGACACAGTCGTACCAAACCGGTGGGAGAACACCCGGGCCCGGGTTCAGTCGACCTCCACGAAGGGGAGTCCCGCGAGGTCGCCCTTCCCCCGGCGGATCAAGACGGGCTCTTCCCCGCTGAGATCGACGACCGTCGAGGGATCGCCCGACCCCGCGCCGCCGTCGAGGACCG
>JBDGRG010000153.1:6799-9528 GCA_042218355.1 Bradymonadaceae bacterium | reverse complement strand
TCGATGCGATGGCCGTACAGGTCGTCGAGCGTCCACGGATCGTGGACCAGATCCCCCTCGCGGGTCATCGCCGTCGTCGTCGCAAGGGGGTTGCCCAGGCGTTCGATCAGCCGGGCCGTGATGGCGTGCTCCGGAATGCGCACGCCCACCGTATCTCGGTGCTTGCGCATCACCGAGGGAACATCCTTGGACGCCTCCAGAATGAACGTGAAGGGACCGGGGAGCGCACGACGGAGAAACCGGTGCGCCTCGTCGTCGACGTGGGCGTACTCGGCCACCTGGCTGAGACTCTCGCAGATGAAGGACAGAGGTGCGTGGTCCGGCTCGTCCTTGAACTCCGAGACGAATTCGCGCAGCCCGACGAGCGCGTCGTGGCTGGTGATGTCGCATCCGACCCCGTAGACGGTGTCGGTCGGGTAGGCCACCAGTTCGCCCTCCTTCAGGGTATCGACCATCTGGCGAATTCGCCGGGGCTGCGGATGGTCGGAATCGATCTGGATAATCATGGAGTCGTCTCTCGCGTGTTCTGGGAGCGGCACACTCGGCTCGGGCGAGCCGCCGGGCGACATCGTCGCGCGACTTGTATTGGAGGATGGTCCCGTGTTGCAACGACGGGACGGAGTCGCCGGCGGTGCGGGCGCCGGGGGTTAACAACGGCGTGTGGCTCCGGTATCCTGCCGCCGGTATCGTTCCGGCTCCTCCGCGCCCCTTCCTCTCCAACGCATCGGGATCGTCGGGTGAAAATCTGTCCCACCTGCCAAACCCGGTACGACCAGGGTGAGTCGTTCTGTCCGAGCGACGGCACCGAGCTGGTCCAGGCCCGAGAGATGTCCCCGGGTCGTCTCTCCGGCAGCGAGCTGGACGGTCGCGTCCACCTGGACGAGGTGATCGACGAGTCCCCCGCCGTCGAACATTACGACGGGCGGCTGACGGAGACCGACGAGCCCGTCCGCGTGACGGTCATTTCGGGGGAGATCGAACTCGACGAGGAGGCGGTGCGGCGCGGTCGGCGGCTGGCAGAGGTTCTCGAGGGCGACCTTCCGGACGAAGTCCTCGGCGTGCGCGCCGTCGGGCTCGATCGCCCCGACGCCAACTACGTCGCCGAACGATCGCCCTCGGGCACCGATCTGCGGTCGATGCTCGACGACCAGCGCGAGATCGACTGGCGCCGTGCAACCCGGCTGACGATCCGCATCGGACGGGTCCTCGAGGCGATGGCGGCACGTGGCATCTATCACGGGGATTTCCACGCCGGAGCGATCCACGTCTCGGAGGGGGAAGACGGGACGGTGCGGGTCGGGGACTGGCTCCAGGGGGCCCTCCTGTCGGGCATCGATCCGCGGGCCGCGGCGGAGGGCGACGGCCCCTTTCCGTTCCATGCCCCTTACCTCGCACCGGAGGTCGTCGAGGGCGAGGACGTCGACGAGCGGAGTCTCGTCTACAGCCTCGCGATGCTCCTCTACGAACTCATCCTCGGCCAGCCCCCATTCGCCTCGAAGACAGCCGAGGACACGCTCAAACGCCATCTCCACGAGACCCCGTTGAAGCTCGCCATCGCGGCGGGCGGAGAGGATCTGCATCCCGAACTGGACGATATTCTCGGGGTGATGTGGGACAAACAGCCCGAGGAGCGGTTCGACTCGGTCGGGGCGGCCGTCGGGGCCCTGGGGAGTCTTCTCTCCGAACCGCTCGACGAAGTAGCTCCTCCGCTGGACGGAGAGGTCGGGGAGTCGATCGAGACGGCTGCCGAGACGGCCGACACGATTCCAGACGACGGCCGCCCGGTTCCCGCCGACGACGAGTCCGCCGAGGAATCGCCCTCCGAAGCGGACGACTCTTCCGAGCTCGAGCCCGCACCGGAGGACGAGCCTGGCGATAGCCCCGAAGACGCCCCGATCGAGGAACCTCCCGACCGACAGGTGGAGACGTTTCCGGTCACCGTCGGCGGGTCCGCGGCGGCCGTCGCCGCCGGAGCGGGCGCCGAGTCGGACGCACACGGCGGCGGTCATACGTGGCTCGCAGGCGCGTCTCGCGCCGACGAGACGCCGACCGTCTCGTCGCCCGAGGGCGCCTTCGATGTCACCTCTCAGTCGCGACTGGTCCCGCTGATCGGTCGAGCGCCGGATCGGGGCGGTCGGGACGACGGCGGGGGGGAGCCAATCTCGGGAGCGACCACCGTCGAGGAGTCGCCGGTCGACGAAGTCGACTCCGACGACCGGCACCCGGAGGGCGAATCGCCGGGCGACGCCGTCTCGGGCGAGACGTCGGTCGAGCCATCCCCCGACTCCGAGGAGGCGACGGAGGCCGAAGCCCCGTCCGAGTCCTCCTCGGACGAGGAGTCCGTCGACGAGGACGTGTCAGTCGAAGCCGAGGAATCAGCCGATCGTCGCTCGGGCACGACGGAGGTCGACGAGGCCCCGGCCGAACCGGAGGACGAGGAGGAGACCCGCGTCGACGCCGACGGAGGCGCCCGGGACGCGGATGGCGTATCCGACGGCCCGCCGGCCGACGGAGAGCCGGAGCAGACGGACTCGGCCGACGAGGGTCCCGCCGGCGAGACCTCCGAGCAGTCGGATGCGGTCGAGGACGAAACCGCACAGACGGCGGAGGTCGACGCCGAGCAGGCCCCCGACACCGAGGGAGCGGAGGGGGGCTCCGATTCGTCGGAGTTCGAGGTTCTCGACGAACCGGAGGACGAAGAGAGTGGGGATGGGGGCGAGACCGGTGAG
>JBDGRG010000153.1:409-6789 GCA_042218355.1 Bradymonadaceae bacterium | reverse complement strand
CGTCGGTGCCCGCGCTGCCGTCTCGCTCGCCATTACGCTCGTGGGCGTGCTGGCCGGCGCACTCCTGCTGTCGGCGGACAACGTCGAGACGACGGTCGAAACCGACGCCGACGACTCGGCCCCCGATTCCGAAGAGCCGTCCGGCGACGAGGCCTTCGAGACGGTCGACGCCGCTGTACCCGGAGAGGAGGACGAGACGCTCGACGAGGACTCGAACGCGGAGGTTCTGGGCGAAGAGCTCGGCGAGGAGGCGTCCGACAGCGGGGAGACGCAGTCCGCCGAGGCGGGCGAGACGAACACGAGCGGGTCGACCACCGAGGAGGTCGACGAACCCGATACCGATCACACGCCGCCGCCCGAGGCGACGGGCCCGGATTCCGGAGGGGAAGAGAGTGACGACGACGTCGACGCGGAACCGGTCGACCCGGGTCCGACGGGACGCGACCCCGAGGAGGCCTTCGATTCCGACTGGTTCGAACAGACCGACGAGGAAGCCTGGCAACAGGCCCAGGCTCGAAAGGGGATCGACTGGTCCGAGAAGATCCGCCGGCAGCTGACAATCTGGGTCCTCGGACTACTCGGGGTCGCCACGGCCCTGTTCATCGGATGGACGCTGCTGACGTCCGGCGACGGGCGAGCCGACGCCAAGGGCGCCGATAAATCGAACGCCGACGCCCCGGCCGAGGGCGAGCCATCGCCCGGTTCGTCCGAGGGCAACTGACCGCGAAGCTGCCGCGCGCGCTCGCTCGTCCCTCCCCTGCTGCTCCACGACTCGGCGCCGACGCCCCGGGCTCGTCACGGCCACACCGAGCCGAGCGACACGGGCGAGCATCCCGGCGCTCGCGCCGCCACACTCAACGTCCGCGCTCCGGCGCCGTCTCCGCTCCCTTGCCATTCCGGACCTTCCGCAGCAGCGATTCCCAGTCGACCGACCGCAACCGCGAGACGAACGCGTCGTCGTTGAGCCGGTCGCGGACGACCCGACTCGAGAGTGTGTACGGATAGTCGTCCTCCAGGGCGGCCCGGACGAGTTCGCCGTCCGCCGTTACTCCCTTGAATTTTTTACTTCGAAGGACGTCCGAGGCTCGCTCGTGTGACCGGACGAGGGCTTCACGGCCGCGTTTGCGGGCGTAGTGGTCGACCTTCACGGCGTCGTGGAGCCGCTGGAGATCCGGGAAGCGCCACGGCAGGACGAGGTTGTGTCGCTCGACGAGTTTCAACAAGCGACTGTCGCGGACGTGGAGCCGATCCTCCTCGTCGAGTTCTCGAAGAGACGGCTTCAGCAGCATCACCAGCGAGATGCCGACGTAGAGGACGAGCACCGCCTTCAACAGCGACAGGAAGACACCACCGAACCGGTCGAGCGACGTCAGTCGATCGCTGGCCTTCCGCGCGAGGCTCGAGACCACCCAGCCGATCAGCGAGACGACGGCGAAGATCCCCACCAGTGCAGTCACGTAGACCGTCACCTCGACCAGCGGATCCGCGACCCCGTGGATGTCGAAGATCTCGCGCCTCAGGAAATCCGCCGCGGGATCGGCGGCCAGGATCGCGACCGCGACCGCGACGATGCGCATGCACTGCACGATCGCGCCGGAGAACCAGCCGAAGAGACCGGCCAGTACGAGGAAAGTACCGGCGAGTATATCTAGAAACATGATTCACTACCTCCCGTCGCAGGCGGCGGCTGAGTGTTCACGACGTCTTTGCCGCCGATTCTCGACGATACCTCCGGCATCGCCTCCGCTCGGCGGCGGCGACCTCGCAAACATCAGCTCGCCCCCGCTCGGTCCGGCAACCCGGCAACAATCATGCCGGGGAGTGGATCATGCTTCCAGGGTCACCAGTTCTCGCTCGTCAGCTCGGGATCGGGGCCTCGGTCACCCGACGATTCGAGAATCCGTTCGACCTCTTCGGTGTCGGACAGCGGGGCGACCCGGTCGAGAAACTGCTCGAGTTCCTCGCCGTCGAGGACCTCCTCGTCCTTCAGATAGTCGGCCATGTCCTCGAGGACGTCGCGGTTCTTTCTCAGGATGGCGAGCGTCCGCTCGAAGAGCGTCTCGATAACCTGGTGTACCTCTCGGTCGATCGCCTCGGCGGTCTCCTCGGAGTAGTCTTTGCCGCCCAGTGAGACGGGGGCACTGTTCTGTTCGCCGCCCTCCTCGCTGTACGAGACGTTGCCGATCGTGTCGCTCATCCCGAACTCGCGGATCATCCGACGGGCGATGTCGGTGACGCGCTGGAGGTCGTTCGACGCACCGGTCGAGATGTCGCCGAAGATGATGGTCTCGGCGCCCCGTCCGCCCAGCAGCGTGGAGATTTTGTCGCGCAACTCGTTGCGGGTCATCAGCGTCCGGTCCTCGAGCGGCACCTGGAGCGTGTATCCCAGCGCTCCGATTCCGCGGGAGACGATGCTGACCTTGTGGACACGGTCGGCGTGCTCGACCGCCGCCGCGACGACGGCATGCCCCGCCTCGTGGTGGGCGACGATGTCCCGTTCCTTGTCGGTCAACCGCCGACTCGTCTTCTCCAGGCCCGCCATGACCCGTTCGATGGCGTCCTGAAAGTCCTCCATTTCGACCTCGTCCTTGTCGCGCCGGGCGGCCAACAGAGCGGCCTCGTTGACCGCATTCGCCAGGTCCGACCCGACCATCCCGGCCGTCTGAGCCGCGATCACCTCGAGGTCGACGTCGTCGCCGACGACGACCCCCCGGGTGTGCACCTCGAGGATCTCCTCCCGCCCCCGCTTGCTGGGTCGGTCGACGGCGATGTGCCGGTCGAAACGGCCGGCCCGCAGCAGCGCCAGCAGGATGACGCCGGTCCGTGAATCGAACCCGTCCATCTCCACCAGCAGCGCGTTCAGGGTCTGTTCGCGCTCGTCGTTCCCCTGAAACCCGCCCTGGCCCCGCTGCTTTCCGATGGCGTCGAGTTCGTCGACGAAGATGATGCAGGGAGACTTCTCCTTGGCCTTCTCGAACAGGTCGCGCACGCGGGCCGCACCGACGCCGACGAACATCTCGACGAAGTCCGATCCACTCAGATTGAAGAACGGCACGTCGGCTTCGCCGGCGACTGCACGGGCGAGCAGCGTCTTTCCGGTTCCGGGCGGACCGACGAGCAGGACTCCCTTGGGAACCTGCCCGCCCAGCCGCGTGAACTTCTCGGGGCTGCGCAGGAACTCGATGACCTCCTGCAACTCCTCCTTCGCTTCCTCACAGCCCGCGACGTCGTTGAAGGTCACTCCGGTCCCCTCCTCGAGATGCACGTCCGCCTGGGACTTGCCGAAGTTCATCGCCGGCGAATTGCGACCGCCCAGCCCGCTGAGCCGCCGCATGAAGAAGCTCCAGAGCAACACCATCACGATGAGTGGAGCGATCCAGAGCCAGATCGACGAGCCCTCGCAGCCCGTCTTGTACTCGGCCTTGTACTCGACCCCGTGTTTCTCCAGCAGATCGACGAACTTCTCGTCGCCCTCGACCCGGACGGATCGCCAGGCCTCCATCGAGCTGTCGTTCTTCTTCTTTTTCTTCGCCGCCTTCAGGGCTTTCTCGGTCGGCGTGGCGATGATCGTCTGGTCGGAGATCTCGACCGACTCGACTTGTCCCTGGCGAATCTTGTCTTTCAGCTCGCTGTACGGGATCGTCGGGCCGCTGGGATAGTCGAGGAACTTGATCGCCAGAAAGACCCCGAGAAAGATCAGCAGGAGGACGATGATCGATCGGCTCGAAAACAGGGAACCGGGCGTGTTGTCCTCCGGGTCCCGGTCGGGTCCCAGGTTGGGCGGCGGTCTCTGGTTGTCGTCTTCCATCAAAGGCCCTCTCGAAAAGTGCGGAGCTCCACGCCGGGCGGTTCGGGCACGCGGGAGCGAGCTGGAATTCAGCCTGCGAATGTAGGAATTCGTCGTCCGGTGTCAATTTGCCCCGACGCGAAGCGATGTCACCCGATGACTGCCACGAACGAGTCTTCGGCGGTCGGCCTGTGCGACCGGTTGCTGGCGATGCTCGTCGTCTCCACGTTGGTCGGAATGTCGGCGTGTGCCGACTCCGGAAATCGTGCTCACTTCGAGGTCTCCGGCGTTCAGAAGTACGGCGAGTGTTTCGATCGAGCCTTTCCGTTCGAACCGACGTTCTTCGCCGCTCGCGACCGCATCGATTCGATCGGACTGTTCATGCAGTCGCAGACCCGGAGGGACCAACGAGCGGATTTCGTGATCTTCGAAGTCCTCGACCCGGGGGCCGTCCGCGAGGCTCTCGGGGAACCAGTGCCCGTGACTCACCCACCGACGGCCGAGTCGACGGTCAGAGCGGAGGTGGGCCTGAGGGAGAGCTGCGAATCGACGAACGTCAGCCTCGCGGTCGACGGGCGCGTCGTGTTCGACAAACTCGGGATTCAGCGCGGCCAGACGGTCCGCGGCCGAATCGTCGAGGCGAGCATCCTGGATACCCGGACGGGCGACGTCGTCGCACGAGAGCTGACCGGCCGCTGGAAGTTCGACGTGGCGACCGGCAGTCCGCATCGGTCGTTTCCGACCCAGCGCGAGGACTACCCGACCGGTCCGTGAACCCGGTCCCGTCGGTCGACGGAGGGCTCGCCGGGCGACCTCAATCCTCCTCGGCCTCGGCCATCTTCTTCTTCAACCGCGATTCTGAGGGACGATTCCCTTGGATGCGGCGCTGTCCCACTCCGACTCGACCTCTCGAAGGCGGTCCCGCGCCCGCTCGAGATCGCCGGATTCGAGTGCATCCTCAAACTGCCGCGTGAACGTCGTCAGGCGGGATTTGACGCGTTTGCTCCGGTCGCGCGCCTTCTCGTTCTGACGCTGACGCTTCTCGACGTCTGTTCGCTTGGGCATCGAAAACTCCCGTTTGATGTACAGGGTGAACGAAGGGCGTCGATGCCGCGGGACGGCACCGGCATTCGTCGAGCGCGTGTCGGTAACAACCGGGGCCGCTGACAGTCAAGTCTCGTCCGCCGGCGACGGTTCCGGCGGCGTCCCGTCCGTGGCCGTGGCTCCGTCGGACGAGCCCGGGTCCGATCGGAAACCGTGGGAATCGTCGCCGACGGCCCAGAGCAGCGTCGACCGCGCTTCCAGGGCCCCGAGCCGACCGCTCGCGCAGAGCTGGAAGCGCTGGCGACGCTTCTTCCAGCGGGCTCTGGAGGGTCCATCCCACCGAGGTGGATCACACCCGACGAGCCCGGCGCCACTCGGACGAATAAGACGTCGGGTCACCGACTGCAGACGACGGCTGCGATGGCCGCTTTGCCGGAGGATGCTCCCGCCCATGCGTTCGACTTCACCCCCGTCTCTGATATCCATTGAGTCGTGAGGTTTCCCCGCCGCTCGATTCGGCTCACGATGGCACGATCGGCGACCGATTACCGGCGCACAGTGATCCACTCGCTGGTTCTGTGCGTCGCACTCTGCTCGTCCGTCGGGTGTGCCCGTTACTCGCTCGGACCGACCGCACCCGGGACGGCCGCCGACCGTCTCTCCGAGACGGTTGCGGTCGAGACCGTCGCGGTTCCCGCGGATCGCGGCGTCGACGCCGGCCGGTTGACTCGACTGCTCGTCCGCGAGCTGCGAGACCGCGGCCTCTCGAGGGCGACCTGGACGCGCGGCGAGACGGACGGAGCCGCCGTCCGCTGTTCGATCGCGGGGGCTCCCCCGGCGACGCGCGTCCGGCGACACTACGTCGAACTGGGCGCACACTGTCGAATCGTGCGCCGCGACGGGACGGTGCGAACGGCGTCGACGGTCGGCGACGCCTCCTTCGCGGCCGATCCCGCTTCGGGAGCCGCTTCGATGCGCCGCGCGAGCGCCGCGTCCGAACTGGCCGCCGCCGACGCACTGGAGCGAGCGGCCCCTCGTATCGTACGATTGATGGCGACGGACGAATCCGACGCGGATCGCTGATCGACGCTCGTCGGCTTCCGCTTCACCCGCTCCCCCTCAGACCGACGATCTCGAGATGGGCAAGCGCCTGCGACGTGCTCGACAGTTCATCCGCGACGTCCGGGACGACGAGCCCGACCCGCTGTACTTCGTCTACGGCGAAGAAGGGTATCTCCTCGACCGCGCAGTGGAGACGATCCTCGAATCCGCCGTCCCCGAAGAGGAGCGAAACGACTTCAACTTCGACGAGTACCGCGGACGTTCGGCCAGCGGAGAGGACGTGCTGGAGTCGGTCGAGATGCTGCCGATGATGGTGCAGCGCCGCGCCGTGGTGGTCCGCGACCTCCAGGAGATGCCGACCACCGAACTGGCAGAGCTGGAAAAATACTTCGAGGATCCTTCGAGTAAAACCTGCCTCGTGCTCCACGCGAGGACCTCGGACGACGCCGCGCCCCTCGACATGAACAGCGGGGTCGTTCGAACACTC
>JBDGRG010000153.1:0-399 GCA_042218355.1 Bradymonadaceae bacterium | reverse complement strand
AACGAGGTCTCGGACGTCGTCGACAAGCACGCCCGCAGTCGAGGCCTCTCGCTGACGAGTTCCGCTCGCGCGTACCTGATCCAGGCGGTCGGAACCGACATCGGGACACTGGATCGCGCGCTCGACAAGATCGACCTCTACATCGGCCCCGCCGACGAGGATCCGCGCCGAGTCGACGAGACCGACGTGGCGGAGATCACCGCCGAGACGCGGGTCCGCTCGGTCTTCGACCTGACCGATGCCCTGGGCGACCGAGAGTATCAGGAGGCGCTGGAGATCCTCGACGGCATGCTCCTCGACGGCCAGTCGGCGATTCGCATTCTGTTCATGATCGCCCGGCACTTCCGGCTGGTCGATCGGCTCCACCGCGTTACGCCCCGGCCTGATGCGGTTCCGGGA
>JBDGRG010000152.1:2960-4036 GCA_042218355.1 Bradymonadaceae bacterium | reverse complement strand
TCGTCGTCGAGCAGGGGCATAAACACCGTCCCGTCGCTGGGGGAGCGCGACCGTCCGCAGAACCGTCGGTTCGACCGTCATACGACCGAACTGCGGGGCGACGCAAGGTGGGAATTCCGACCGCCCTACGAGGCGTCTGATCGGAAACCAAGGGGGCGTGGACCGTATCCCGATTCGGAGAGAACGTCGACCGCGCTTCCAGTGCGGTGCAGGTCCGCCGACCTGTACACCCGCCAGAGCAGGGATGCTCTGGCTACGTCGGTGGTGCGTAGACCGAGCTTCCAGCTCGTGTCGTCACGTCGACCGCTCTTCCAGCCCGGTGGGGCCGGTGACCCGCCAGCGCGATTGGCCTGGCCACGGTCGTCCTCCGAACGAGTGAAATCCGCCCTCGCGGTCCCCCGAGGCCAGCAGTGAGGCATCGGGCACGGAGTGTCGAAACCTTGCCGGCGTTGCTGCGGGCGTTACGCTGTCTCACGTCGAAATTACTCGGGTTGGCCCCTCGGGGTTCTCGATATACCCGCCGCTAACGTGCGTCGAACGAACGCCACTCCGGAGGCGACGAATGGAGTTTCGAGCTCCGTGTGATCGATACGGCGTACACCGCGTGCTCGAACCACAGGGCGCTCTGCCGCAGGGTGCCGAGCGACTCGATCCCTCCGCCCCGCCCTACCGGAACGAACTGGTCCTCGACGTCGAGTGGTTGAACGTCGACTCGGCGAGTTTTCGTCAGCTGTTCGAGGCGGGAGGTGGGACGGCCGAGGGCGTCGGCGAGCAGATCGTCGAGATCGTCGAACCTCGCGGCAAACTGGAGAACCCGGTGACCGGCAGCGGGGGGATGTTGCTGGGCACGGTCGCCGCCGTCGGCCCCGCCTACGACGGTCCGGTCGACCTGGCGGTGGGGGACCGGGTGGCCACCCTGGTCAGTCTGACGTTGACCCCCCTCGATCTGAACCGTGTGCTCGACGTCGACCTCGACTCGCACCAGGTCGAGGTCGATGCTCGCGCCTACCTCTGGCCGACCTCGCCGGTGGCGGTGATGCCCGACGACGTCGGTGAGCGGACCGCCCTCTCGGTGC
>JBDGRG010000152.1:0-2950 GCA_042218355.1 Bradymonadaceae bacterium | reverse complement strand
ACGTCTGTGGAGCGCCGGCGCGCACGCGCCGCATGGCCAAGGGGGTCGAGGGCGTCCTCGTCGTTGGCGCGGGTTGCTCCGGACAGCTCGCTGCCGCAGCCGCACGGGAGGCCTTGCCCGCGGGCGGCCGTGTCGCCTGCATCGACCGCGACGCGTCCCATGCGGCGCTACTCGAGGATCGCGGGGTGGTCGACGACCATCGGGTGCTGGATGCGACCGACGCAGTCGCAGTCCGGGACGCGGCCTCGGAGATGTTCGCCCAGCCGCCCGAGCTCGTCGTCGATACGTGCAACGTCGCCGGGACGGAGACGGGGGCGATCCTCGCCTGTCGTCAGCGCGGGGCCGTCTGTTTCTTCAACATGGCGACGTCGTTTTCGACAGCGGCGCTGGCGGCCGAGGGGGCCGGCGCCGACATCGAGCTGACGATCGGTAACGGATACGTCGAGGGGCACGCCGAGTACGCGCTCGATCTCGTCCGGCGCCACCCGTTCTTGAGGGAGAGGTTCGGGGAGGAGTAGTTCACCGGATGCGTTCGCCCGCGATCCAGACAGCTTTCGCCCGGGTCTCCCAGATCTCCGAGGGTGCTGCGTGGAGCGGATCGCGGTCGAGGGCGGCGATGTCCGCCTCGAACCCGGGGCGGAGGGTGCCGAGTCGAGCCCCCCAGTGCGCGGCGCGGGCCGCCCCCCGGGTGTAAGCCCGTAGAATCTGCTCCCGGTCGAGTCGTTGGTCGGGTTGAAACGGTTCGCCGTCGGCGTCGATCCGGTTCAGTGCGGTGGCGATGCCGTGCCACGGGTTCGGGTCCTCGATCGGAAAGTCGCTGCCGGCGGCGAGGATGGTCGCCCGCTGCAGGTCGCGCCAGCGAAACAGACGCCGCTGCTGGTCGGCGTCTAGAACGTCGTCGAGCCACGTCGCGTCGCTCCGGAGATGGATCGGCTGGATACTCGCCGCGGCGTTCAGTTCGTCGAATCGCTCTACGTCGGCGTCGGCCACCATCTGAGCGTGCTCGACGCGCGGGCGAAGACGCCGGCGCTGTTCTCGCGTCGAGTCACCGAAGGCATCGAGCACCCGACGGACGCCGGCGTCGCCGATCGCGTGGACGGCCACCTGCCAGCCCGAACGGAGCAGACGTCCGCTGCGCCGGGTCAGTTCGTCGAGGTCCGTGGCGACCACCCCGGTCGAGCCGTCTCGATAGGGGGCCAACAGGTCGGCTCCTCCCGAGCCGAGGGCCCCGTCGGCGAAGAACTTGACCCCACGGCAGGCATACCGCGCTCGCGCATCGTCGATCGGGCCGCGTCGGTGGAGCGCCTCGAACCGCTCGTCGTCTGCGTCGGCCAGAAGATAACTTCGGAGCGGGAGTCGCCCCTCGCGAAAGAGTTTCTCGACCATCTCGATTCGATCGACGGCGCTCAGGGCGATGTGGACGGAGGCGACTCCGAACTCGTGGAACTGTTCGGCGGTCTCGAGGAACATTCGCCGGTCCTCCTCGACCGTCCGGTCCGGGATTGCCCCGATCACCGGCTCCATGGCGGCGTCGACCAGCAGTCCCGTCGCGCGACCGGCCGCGTCTGCGTCGACCCGACCGCCGTCGATCGAGGGGGGCGAGCCCGGGCGTCTCCACGCCGAGCGACCGGCGCGTTCCAGAGCCTGCGAGTCGACCAGCGCTGCGTGATTGTCGACCCGCCGCAGACAGACCGGTCGGTCCGGAAGCGCGCGGTCCAGGTCGCGGCGGTCGAGACCGTCTCCCGACGGCCAGTCACGGTCGTCCCAGTTGCGACCGAGTACCCAGTCGTGGTGGGTCTCGGTCCCCTCGCTATCCTCGAGCCGGGCGAGGAGTTCCGCGCTGTCGGCTGCCCCGCGCAGGTCGACGGTCCCCGGCCGCCGTCCCATGCCCCACGGGTGGCAGTGCGCGTCCCCCAGGGCGGGGAACAGGCAGGCGGCATCGGGTTCGATCGCGGACTCGTCTCCGTTACGTTTCGAGCGCGCGGCGTCCCCGGTCGCGCGGATCTGTCCGTCGCGGATCAGCAGTGCATCGGTGACGTCGCCCGATGCATCGAGGTAGATGTGGGGATGTGAGAGCAGCATGGGGACGGTCGCCGAGTTCGCGATTCGCGCGATGGCGGTCCGACGATCGCAGCATCACACATCGGTCGGTCTTCGCAAGGCCCCACCGAGGCGGGACCGCGGTCCCCGGCGACGCAACCGGCGCCGTCGCTCCTCCGCACCTCTGCCCGCTCGGCTCGTGCTTCGGTCTCATTCAATCTCGGCGTCTCCGATCTCCGGGCGCCGACCTCCGCTCTCCGATTTTCGATGATCACCGACGTCCACGTCCATCTGGTCGGGATGCGCGAGGAGGATGGCTGCTACGTCGATCCCGACCTCCTGTCGGGACTGTTGTTCCGATACCTGATGCATTCCCTCGGACTCTCCGAGGTTCCGGAGGGGCGTCGCTCGCGCGCCTACCGCGAACAGCTCGTCGCGTGGGTCGACGAGTCGGACATCGAGGCCGTCGGGCTGCTGGCGCTCGACGGCATCTACGACGACGGGGGGCGACTCGATCGGGAGCGTACGAAGTTCGTCGTCTCCAACGATTACTGTCTCGAGGTCGCCGGCGACCACGATGCCCTGGTCCCGATCTGTTCGGTTCACCCGGGCCGCTCCGATGCGATCGAGGAGCTCGAACGCGTCGTCCGGCGCGGCGCAGCAGCGATCAAACTGCTCCCGAACAGTCAGGATATCGATTACTGCGACGACCGATTCCGCCCGTTTTGGCAGCGGATGGCGCGCCTGGGCGTGCCGCTTCTGACGCATACGTCGTTCGAACACACGATCCCGCCCGTCGATCAGAGTCTCGGCCATCCCGAACGTCTGGAGCCCGTGCTCGACGAGGGAGTGACCGTCATCGCGGCGCATTGCGGCAGTTCCGGGGTCGGTCACTGGACCGAACACTACC
>JBDGRG010000151.1:8475-10332 GCA_042218355.1 Bradymonadaceae bacterium | reverse complement strand
TCGGCCAGCGCCATCCCCACTGCGTTCGAAAACCCCTGCCCGAGCGGACCGGTGGTCGTCTCGACCCCGGGCGTCAGCTCCTGTTCGGGATGACCGGGGGTGAGGCTTCCCCACTGTCGAAAGTCCTTCAGCTCGTCCATCCCGACCGCCTCGTAGCCGGTCAGATGGAGCAGCGAGTACAGCAGCATCGAGGCGTGGCCGTTCGACAGCACGAACCGGTCGCGGTCGGGCCACTCGGGGTTGGCCGGATTGTGTCGGAGATGGTTCTGCCAGAGGACGTACGCGGCGGGCGCCAACCCCATCGGCGCTCCGGGATGCCCGCTCTCGGCGCGCTGGACGGCGTCCATCGAGAGCGTGCGGATCGTGTCGATACAGAGGCGGTCGAGGGAAGACATCGCGGCAGTCGTGACGGAATCGGAACGGGAGACGAGACGGCGTCCGCGACCCTACTTGGCTCGCGATCCGCACAATGTCAACGCCGCGCGCCACCCCGACCGGCGTCGGAGGCCGTCACCAAGACGCCCGGATGTAGACGTCGAAGGCGCTGCAGTTGTTCACGCCGATGTCGGTGTCGCTCCCGCCGCAGGTGACGCCGTCGTACTCGCACATGCCCCCGGGCGGTACCTCGTCGCAGTTCGGCAGACTGGAGGCGTTCTCGATGAAACAGGTTCCGTCGGAGACGATCTTGGATTTGAACGCGCGGTACTTCGTGTTGGAATCGCAGGCGAACTTCTTGCTGTGCTCGTCGGTGCCGACCGCCCCCGACCCGATGTGATTCGATCCGACGGCGTTCGTCGACAGTTCCGAGGATCCGACCGACCCGGATTCGAGGGCGTCACTGTCGACGGAATTGCGCGACAGATGTTTGTTTTCGACCCCGTTCGCGTCGATCGACAGCTGGACGTCCCCCGAGTCCCCACCCCCGGTCAGCCCCGATCCGCTCCGAACCGCGGAGATGTCGCCGCTCCCGGACCGATCCGGTCCACACTTCAGCGTTCCGTCCCGTCGGACGGCGACGACCTTCTGCCCGGAACTACAGCGACCGTTGATGCGTCGCTGGACGGTGCTGGCATCGACCGAGAACTTGCGGCCGGACAACGTCAACCCGGTTCCGGCACTGTACGTGGCGGTCTTCTGCTCCCGGCACACCAGTGCCCCGCTCTTCGAGATGCCCGTCGCGACCTTCGAACCCGAGCAGACCTGCTTTTTGAGCCGAAACGTCTGGTTGTTCAGCGCCAGCCCGGCGCCGGCCCCGTACGTGTTCGAGGCGTCGGGGCTGCACGACCAGCTGCCGGACTCCCACTTCAACACCTGACCGTTCGGACACGAGGAGATGCCGATCGTTCGATTCTTGGAATCGATCGAAATCGGCCCCTTCGCGCTGTACGGTTTGCCGACGTTCCCCGGTTTGTTCTTCACGTCCTTCCAGTCCGGCTTCGCATAGGTCGACGGCTTTTTGCCGCCCAGCTTCGCGGCGTTCTCGGCCCGTTTCGCCAGCGCCGCATAGGGAGTCGTCGCCAGCCGCAGGCGCGGGCGCATCTCGCTGTCGTTTCCGACCGTGATCCCGGCGTACAGCGTCTCGTTGTTCTCGAACAGCGAGAGATCCAGCTCCTTGGTCGAGCCCAGCGTCAACGTCACCGCCCCCGCCTTCGGGTTCGCCTGGAACGTCTCCGTGTACAGCGCCGTTCCCCCGGTCTTCGAGGGGTAGATCGAGACCGTCACCGACACCTGTGAGTCGAGGGGCACGCCCTGGTCGTCGGTCAGATAGGCGGTCAGGGGCATCTCGGCCGGCACGCCGGCTGCGGCGGTCGCTGGGAGGAGGAGCCCGAGCAAGCATGTCGCGACTGCGAGCCTTTT
>JBDGRG010000151.1:5193-8465 GCA_042218355.1 Bradymonadaceae bacterium | reverse complement strand
CATCGACCTCGAATCTCGTCGAATCGGAGCCACCGAGAGGCTCCGGCCGGACAATCGGCCGGTCTCGGCACGAAGATTCACGGACTCGCCGGTGCCAGACGAATGCGATAATTCTCACTCTCCGCCCGGCCGCGGGGTACGGGCGCACCGAGACTGACCGAGGCGCCGTAGTTGGACGAAGCGGCCGTGCCCCCGCCGGCGGACGGATACGCGAGGTCGACCGGAGGAGGGGAGGGGGGACCGCCGTCCGGGCCCCCGTCGCCGCCGGCATCGGGACCGACCCCGATCTCCGACCCGCCGTCCGGCGTAATGACCGTCGGTCCACTGCTGAAGACGTCCCCCTGCGCGCAACTCGTTCCCAGACAGACGCCGACGGCCAGGGCCAGCGCAGTTGCCCCACGAATGGCTCTGCTGATCGTCACGTCATCTCCTTCCGACATCCGCCGCTCCAGGGGCGGAGGGCGGTGTTCACAAACCACACCTCGGACGATCTCGGGACGATAGAGCAAATCCCCGAGGGGATCAAAATCCGACCGGCCCGAGGGGTGCGTTCCCGAGTGATCGGTCGCAGCGGTGTCAGGGGGACAGGGTGGGGGGCCCTCTCGGACTCCCCTCCCGCTGCCGTCCATCATCCGAGAGAGCCCCCGTCGAGTATTCGGCCCCGACGGGCCGTGAGCGTACTCTCGGGCCGACGTTCACTCGCTGCCAGCCAGCCGCCGGTACAGCCGCGCGACGTCGTCGAGGGCGAGATACGCCGCCGGCACGATGACGAGCGCGATGCCGGTTACCAGCAAGACACCGAACCCGAGGCTGACGGCCATCGGGATCAGAAACTTCGCCTGGACGGACGTCTCGAAGATCATCGGCGCCAGTCCGAAGAACGTCGTCAGCGAGGTCAGCAGCACCGGACGAAATCGACGCACTCCACCCGCGACCACCGCTTCCTCGACGCTGTCCATCTCTTCGCGAAAATCGTTGACCGCCGCGACCAGCACCAGGGAGTCGTTGACGACGACCCCCGACAGCGCCACCAGCCCCATCATGCTGACCAGGCTGAGTTCGAACCCGAGCAGAAGATGACCGGCCAGCGCCCCCACGAAGCCGAAGGGAATCGCGAACATGATCAGCAGCGGCTGGACGTAACTGTTGAAGACGATCGCCATCAGCGCGAACATCACCAGCAGGGCGAATCCGAACCCGGTCGCCAGCCCGCTGAGTGCCTCGTTGCGTTCCTGTTGCTGACCGCTCAGTTCGTAATCGAGTCCGGGATACCGATCCATCAACCCGGGGAGAACATCGGACTGCAGGCTCGACGTGATCTCGTTGCCCGTGGTCACCGTCCGGTCGACGTCGGCGGTCACGTCGACCACGCGCGCGCCCTCTTCGCGTTCAATCGACGTGCTGGAGCGATCCTGCTCGATGTTGGCCGCCTGGGGCAGCGGGATTTCCCCACCCTGGGGCGTCCGGACGATCATGTTCTCCAGGTGCGACAAGGAGTCGCGCTCCTTCTCCGGCCGACGGACGTAGATCCGCAGTTCGTCGCGGTTGCGCTGGACGCGGTCCGCCTCGATGCCGAAGAACGAACCGCGCACCTGCTGTGCGAGACTCCGTTCGGTCAGCCCCAGCGCTCGGGCCTCCGGCTTCAAGGTCAGATCGTACTGGACCTTCCCCCGCTGGAACCCGTCGCTGACGTCGACCACCCCCCGGTACTTGCCGACCTTCGCAGCCAGGTCCCGGGCGGCCCGGCGGAGGATGTCGGTCTCGGCGTGCTGCAGCTCGATCGCGACGGCCTTTCCGGAACTGGGACCGATGTTGTACTGGAAATCGACCGTGTCCGCCCCCGGCACCTCGCCGACGGCCTTCCGCCACCGTTTGGCGAAGTCGCTGGCGCTAATCGCTCGTTCGTCCGCATCGGTCAACGAGACTGCGACCTGCGTCAGATGACCGCCCGTCGCGCCACCGCCGGCGTTCGGCCCCTCGTCGAACGCCCCCGAGACACCCAGCTGAGCGATGATCCCGTCCGTCACGTCGCCCTTCGCGCCCTTCGCGACACGTCGGGCGGTCCGCTGTAACCGATCGGTCACCTTCCGCGTCTCGTCGACCGGCGTGCCGAAGGGCATCTGCACGCTGGCGATCACCCGGTCGCCCTCGACATTCGGCATGAAGGTGAACCCCAGAAAGCCCGCGCCGACAATCCCCACGGTCAGGACGAGCACCCCGATGCTGACCGCCAACGTCAGGTAACGATACTCCATCGCCCCGCGGACGAACGGCTCGTAGGTCCCCTGGATAAACTCCTCGACCCCCTCGCTGAACCGCTGCTGCAACGCGTTGATCTTCCCCCAGAGCCCTCCCGTCACGGGCTCGCTGTGGGCGAGGTGCGCCGGCAGGATCAGCAACACCTCGATCAGCGAGACCAGGAAGATCGGGATGACGATCAGCGGGACGTGCTTGAAGAATTTGCCCATCACGCCCGGCACGAACAACAGCGGGGCAAAGGCCGTGCAGGTCGTCAGCACGGCGACGGTGACCGGCACACTAACCTCTCGCACGCCCGCGATCGCCGCATCCAGCAGCGACTCGTGCTCGTTTCTGGCCTGAAACACCGCCTCCCCGACGACGATTGCGTCGTCGACGACGATCCCGAGCGTCAGAATGAAGGCGAACAGCGAGATCATGTTCAGCGACACCCCGAGCGCGGGCATGAAGAGGACCGCCCCCAGGAACGAGATCGGGATGCCGAGCGTCACCCAGAAGGCGAGCTGGCTCTGCAGAAACAAGCCGAGGACCAGCAGCACCAGCGCCAGGCCGAGATAGGAGTTCTCGATCAGCAAGTTCATCCGGTCTTCGTACATCTGCGACCGGTCGTTCCAGATGTGATAGGAAATGCGATCCGATCCGCGCTGGCGCTGTTTCTCGACGAAGTCGTGGACGGCGGAGGAGATCTCCAGGGGAGTTTGATCGCCCACTCGGTAGACGTCGACGCTGATGGCACGCTCGCCATTGTAGTACGTCGCCCGGTCCGTCTCCTGGAACGTATCCTTGATGTCGGCGACGTCCGCCAGTGTGACTCGCGTGCCGTTGGGACGGCTGACCAGCGTGACGTCCCGGAACGCCTCGCCGACCTTCCGCCGCTCGGTCGTCCGGACGAGTATCTCGCCCCCCTCGGCCCGGATCGCTCCCGCGGGCAAGTCGACCGACGCATTTCGGACCCGCTCGGCGACCTCCGGGATGACCTGGATGCCGGTCGCGCCCGTGCCGATCACCCCGAC
>JBDGRG010000151.1:0-5183 GCA_042218355.1 Bradymonadaceae bacterium | reverse complement strand
GACAACCCGTAGCGGCGCAGCTCCTCCTGAGGGATCTCGATGTCGATCTGCGGCGGTGGCAGCCCCGCGACCTCGACGACACTGATCGTTTTGTTCGACAACAATTTACGGCGGGTACGCTCACCGAGCCGTTTGAGCGTCTGCCGCGGCACGTCGCCCGAGATCACCACCGACAGCACCCCGCGGCGGTTCGAGGCGAGGCTGACGACGGGGTCCTCAGCGCTCTCGGGAAACGACGTGATGCGATCGACCGCGCTCTTGATGTCGTTCAGCGCCTCGTTGGCATTCGACCCCATCTGCAGCTCGGCCTGGACGGTCCCCACGCCCTCCGACGAGGTCGACCGGATCTCGTCGATCTGCTCGATGCCGCGGATCGACTCCTCGACGGCGAGCACGACCCCCTGCTCGACCTCCTCCGGACTGGCCCCGGGGTAGGGGACACGGACCGTGACGACGTCGAGATTCACCTCCGGGAACACCTCCTGTTTGACGCGTCCCGCCATCAGAAAACCGCCGACCAGGAAAATGGCCATCAGGAGGTTCGCGGCGACCGAATTGTCCGCCAGGCTGGCGAGCGGGCCGCTGCGGTCGACCTCGGATGTCTCGGGGTTGTCGATCATTGCTCCCCCTCGCCGTCGGAGGACGTCGAGCTGGACGAACTGCCGGACTCACCGGAGGCTCCGCCAGAACCGTTCTCGGCGGCGCGCTCGAGCTTCATCCCCTCGACCGGTGTCGGGAGCGGGCCGGTGACCACGCGCTCGCCATCCTCGACACCGCCGTCGACCAGAACGGACTCCGGCCGCCGCCAGACGATGTCCAGCGTGCGGATGGCCAGTCGATCGTCGTCGTAGACGTATACCTGATCCTGTCCGCGGACCGCACGCCGCGGCAACTCGATCAGTCTCCGTTTCGTATTGCCGCGCAATCGGACGTCGACGTACGCGTTCAACAGCAACGGCATCTGCCTCTCTTCCCCTTTCGAACCGCCGTCGTCGCTGCCATCGGCCGGTGCCAGCGGATTCGGGATCTCGACCAGCAACCGAGCCATGTGCCCCTTTTGATCGAGCCCGCCGAACAGCCGCGCGACTCGCCCCGACCGCTCGACCGTGCCCCCCCCCAGTTCCTGCCGGATCGTCGCCTTCGACCCCTTCTCGGCGTTGATACCCGGAATGGCGATTCGAGGCACCGACGACCGGTCGACCGAGACCTCGACGTGGAACGCGTCGACCCCGACGAGCGTGGCGAGCTGGGACTGCGTGCCCACGACGTCTCCCTTCTCGGCCTGTTCCTCCCGGACGATCGCATCGAAGGGAGCCCGGATCGTCGTCCGCTTCAGATTCAACTTCGCTCGCTGCAACTGGGCCCTCGCCGAATCGACCCGTGCCTTCGCACTGCGCAGCTGGGGTTTGCGCAGCGCCAGCGACGGGTCCTTCACCGCTCGGTCCATCTTCTCTTTGTACAGTTTCCACTCCTTCTTCGCGATGTCGCGCTGGCCCTTCTCCAGCTGGAGCTGGCTCTCGGCCTGCTGGACCGCGGCCTCGCGCTGTTCGACGGCCAGTCGGTAGTCGTCGCGTTCGATCCGGACGAGGACCTCGCCCTCATCGACCCGCGCCCCGGGCTCGAGGGCGGCGCTGACGTCGACGATCCGACCGGAGACCTGGGGGCGCAGGACCACGCGCCGCGCCGGTGCGACCGTCCCGTGAGCGCGGACGTCGAGCCGATGCGGTTTGCGCTCGACGGTCGCCGTCTCGACCACCGCCGCTCGCTCGGACGGGGGTTCGCGCTCCGGCTTCTCCTTGCTGGCGAAGAGCGCGGCGGTCCCCGCGCCCGCTGCGACGAGCACGACGAGCGGCAGGCCGTACTTGACGAACATCTGGACGTAGCTGGTCATCGCGTTCCCGTCGTTTCAGGACAACCGTGCTCGGGGAGATACCGCGGTTTGTCCGCAAATGCGCAGAGGCGAAGAGAACGAGTCGCAGAGCGAGCTCCGTCTTTCTCTTTTCCGCACCTTTTTTCGTACCCTCGCGTCTTCGTGGCCGTCGTCGTTGCCGCCTTTGCGTCTTCGCGGTTCCTACTTCGCGTCTTCGTGGCCTTCCGAGGGTCACCGGGCAACGCACCATCGCGTCACCCCTCCTCGTTCGGCGACTCGAGGTCGCGCGTCCATTTCCCGCCGACGGCCCGGCATAGCTGGATTCGATTCGAGATCTGCTGGCGGCGGGCGTCGAGCATCTGCCGCTGGACAGACTGGAGCGACTGCAGGGACGAGAGCACGCGGAGATAGCTGGCCGCGCCGTGTCGATAGCGCTGGCGCGCCAGCTCGAGTGAACGTTCTGCCGACTTCAACTCCGATCGCAGGTGCTCGAGGGCGTCGGCCTGGCGCTTCTGTCGGACCAGCGAGCGCTGGACGTCCTGCAGCGCCTCGAGCACCGTCTGGCCGTAGTTGTACAGCGCACGCGCCCCCTGAGACTTCGCCTCCTCGATGTCGGCGAACCGCTTCCCCCCGTCGAAGACCGCCTGGCTGGCCGACACCATCCCCTGCCAGAACAGCTCGTTGAACAGATCCTCGATATTCTGAGCCTGGGTAAACAGCGAAGCCGACAGTTTGATCGACGGATACTGGTTCTTGACGGCGGCCAAGATCCGTTTGTCGGCCGCCTCGATCCGCGCTCGCGCCGCTCGGATGTCGGGACGGTTCTTCAACAGCTCCGAGGGGACCCCCGGGTCGGGCCGGGGGGGCAGTTCGGGGAGTTCGCGCCGATCGCCGCCGACGTCCGACTGCGGGGGCTCGCCGAGGAGAACGGCGAGCTGCTGGGCGGCGATCTCGCGCTGCGCCTTCGCCTGCGCGAGCTGGCTCTTCAACGACTCGAGCTGACGGCGCTGCTGGGAGACGTCCAGCGCACTTCGGGCCCCGCGAGCGAACTGGCTCTCGGTCAGCTCGAGAAACCTGCGCGAGGTCTCGATCTGTCTCTTCAACAGGTCGACGTTGGCCCGGTCGCGGACCAGATTGTACCAGGTTTCGGCCACCCGAGAGGTCAGCGACATCGCCATCGACTCCACGTCCGCGCGCACGGCCTTGCGGTCCAGCCTGGCCGCCTGGTGCAGATTGGCCATCCGCCCCCACAGATCGACCTCGTAGGAGGCAGCGACCGACGTCTGGTAGGAGGTGTTGTCGACCGGCAGACGCTCGGGGAGGTTCGGAAACGCCGACCGCTGGACTTGTCCTTCGGCGGTGATCTGGGGCCATCGCCGGGCCGCCGCCTGCTTGACCCGGGCCCTCGCCCCCCGAAGTCGAGCCCAGGCCGCCCGCAGACTGAGGTTGTCCCGGTAGACCCGATCGACGAGCTTCTTCAGCGTCGGGTCCCCGAAGTCCGTGCACCACCCCTCGAGCGATTCCCCCTCGACTTCCTTCTCGCGGTAGGATTTCGGGACGTCGACGACCTCGGAGGTCTTCTTGGAGTAGTCCTCCGTCTGACATCCCGCGCCGATCACCATCGCCGCGACCATCCAGATGACATGACGAAGACGTCGTCGCATCGCCGTCTGACCCTCGGAATCGATGTCTGTGCGGACTCCCGACTGCGGCGTCACGAACCGATGCCCCGCAGCAGATTGTCGACGACCTCCTCGACGTACTCGCCTCTGGACGTCGTCAGGAGGTCGTTCAAACCCGTCAATTCGGAAAACGCGAAGTGGAACATCGCTCCCAGAAACGTCCGAGCGACCACCTCGGGGTCGCAGTCGCCGAGCCGGCCGGCGCGACGCTCGTCGCGGACGAACTCGGCCAGCGGCTCGATCGAACGGAGCGGCGGAGCCTGCCCCTCGCTCTCGAAGATCGGATCCCCCCCGAACCCGCTGCACATGACCATGTTGACCTTCGGGAGAATCGTCTCGAAGAACTCGATGATCTCGTCGCCCAGACGGATCAGGTTCGCCTCGAGATCGCCTTCCCCGCGGACCTCGTCCAGCGTCTCCGTCCACCCCGGCGGATCCGGGATGTCCATCGCCGCCAGGAAGAGTTCGTCCTTCGACGCGAACCGGCGATAGATGGTCCCCTCGGAGATGCCGGCCCGATCGGCGATCGCAGCCGTCGTCGCCTGCATCCCCTCCTCGAGGAAGACCTCGCGGGCGGCATCGAGGATGTCGTCGTCGTCGATGGACCGAGGGCGTGGTGACATGCGACCAGTCGCCTCTGTCGGAGGGGGAACGTCGGCCGCCGAACTCCACCGCCCGGGGCCATCGTCTACATTCATAAGTGAGCGCTCATTTACAATCAAACGACCGGCTCAAAGATCGAGCGACGGACTTCATAAGTGAGCGCTCATTTAGGATCAAGCCATCGATCGCTGCGGCGTCGCCCGGCGCGGGGTGCCGAGTCGGGCCGCGTCACGAGACCGGCGGGGTCGGGGGACTCGGGTAGACCCCCCGGAGGGCGTCGACCAGTTCGTCGCCGATCGCCGTCTCGACCTCGCCGGTCCAGTTGGGGGAGCGGGCGACGAAGACCCCGCAGTCCGGATCGTGGGGCACCTGGGCGCGGACGAGGCGCTCGCGCTCGTCTCCGTCGACCATGAAGTGCAGCAGCGACCCGACGCCGAAGCCTCCGAGCACCAGCGCCTTGATGGTCGCGAGGCTCCCGGCCATCGCAAAGGACGACGTATCCTCGCGCACCAGGCTGGGCTGTCCCGGAAGCGGCTCGAGCTGGATGATCGGGTAGTTCTGGAGGGCGTCTTCGCCGGTGACCTCGGTCAGATCCGGAAATCGGTCCTCGCGTCCGTAGAACTGCAGATCGTAACGGCCGATTTT
The DNA here is from genome assembly GCA_042218355.1 of Bradymonadaceae bacterium. Classification (GTDB taxonomy): domain Bacteria; phylum Myxococcota_A; class Bradymonadia; order Bradymonadales; family Bradymonadaceae; genus CAJXPB01. The sequence goes on along the minus strand of JBDGRG010000151.1, from coordinate 383 downwards.
CGCGGCGTGCTCGACGGGTGGCTCCCCGGAATAAGCCACGATGACCATGTCCAGTTCGTCCTCGCGCACGCTGTCGATCAGCTCGCCCGTACGCTTGGTGTAGAACTTCAGCTCGAGTTCGGGGAACTCGTCGAGCAACTCCTCGACCACCTGGGGAAACAGGTAGGTCGCCACGCTGTCGACGGTCCCGATGCGGAGATCGAAGAAATCCCGTTCGGCGGCGTCCTTGGTCTCGCGCTTGGCCGTCTCGAGCTCCTCGAGGATCGTCTTCGCCCGGGGTAGAAGCGCCCGGCCGGCGGCATTGAGGACCAGTCCGCGGCCTTCGCGGTCGAACAGATCGGTGCCGATGTTCTCCTCGAGCAGCTTCAAATTCCGGCTGACCG
>JBDGRG010000150.1:8479-13898 GCA_042218355.1 Bradymonadaceae bacterium | reverse complement strand
CCTCCGAGGAGACCGGTTCGACGGCGGGGGGAAGTCCCGGCGGGGAGACCTCCACCAGGGGAGAGGACGAACCCTCGGCGACCGCATCCGCGTCGGAGACGACGCAAACCCCGGGGGGCGAGTCGCCCGGCACCGGCGGGGGAACCGGGGGAGAGAAGGACAAACCGTCCGGAACCGGCGGTGGCGACGAAAAAACGGACGAGCCGTCGACCGAGAAGACGGCGGAGAAGAGTGTGCTGAACATCAACTCGATGCCGGCGGCGCGTGTCGAGATCGACGGAAAAGACACCGGGAAGTACACGCCCGTACTGAACTACGAAGTCGAACCCGGGAGCCACCGGATTCGACTGATCAACGAGGAGATCGGGTTCGAGAAGACGTACAGCGTCGAGTTGAAGCCCGGCGAGTCGAAGAAGATCATCCATCGGAAGTAATCGGCCGTCCGATCCGTTGCACGAGACGGCGGATCCGTCCTTCGGGCGGGACCGTCGAGACACTCGATCGTCCTCGTCCCCTCCCCTGCCGACCGTTCGGCCGCCGGCATGGTTCGTCCGTCACTGACGTCCGCACTGACGGCTGCGCTCGTCTTCGTCGCGGTCGGCTGTGCGTCCTCCCCCTCCAGTGAAGGGGAGCGGCCGGTCCTCTCCGGGACCGAAGAGTCGGACGCACCGACCGGCAGTCTTCCCGCCGATCGACTCGGAAACCGCTGTGACGAGGGGGAGCCTCGCGCCTGTACGCTGCTCGGGATGCGGCTGCTCGATGGAGAGGGGCGCCGACGTCCCGGACGAGCCGCCGAACGGCTCGAACGCGGGTGTCGGCTCGGCGAACCGACTGCGTGCAGCCAACTCGCCTCTGCGCTGGTGACCGGCGACCAGCTCGACCGCGACCTCGAGCGGGCACGGCGACTGTACGAGCGAGCCTGTCGGCGCGACGGGGCGTTCGGATGCCTGGGACTGGCGCGGATGCATGCGAACGGAACGATCGGTCCCGTCGATCACAACCGGGCGGAGGCGTTGTACCGGCGATCCTGCCGGCTCGGCGACATGAGCGGGTGTCTCTGGTTCGGGCGATATCTACTCGACCGCGGTGAAACCGATCGGGCGTTCGTGCGGCTCGCGCGGGCGTGCTACGGGGGCCGGGACGACGCGTGCACGGAACTCCAGTCGGTGATGGGGGCTGAACCGACCGGAGCTTCGGGCCGGGCGGCGGTCGCCTCGCGCCTCGACGAGACCTGCGGGCCCGACCGGGCCGCCGCCTGTACGATGCTCGGGGTTCACTTCGAAAAAGGGCGGGGCGTACAGCAGGCGAGAGAGCGCGCGGCGGAGCGATATCGGCGGGCCTGCGGATCCGACGCCGGCGGCACGCTGCGTGCCTGCGACCGGCTCGGCGCTCTGCACGAACACGGCGACGGTGCCGCATGCAACCTGGAGCGCGCGGCGGAATTGTACCGCGGGGCCTGCGATCGGGGGTACGCCGTCGCCTGCAGCCACCTCGGATCGCTCTACGAGCGAGGGGCCGGGGTCGACCGCGACCGTTCGCGGGCCGCCGACCTGTACCGACGCAGCTGCTCGCGCGGTTACCCGAGGGCCTGCTACAAATTCGGCCACCTCGTCGAGACGGACCGCGGCGCGGAGGGGGACGACTTTCGAGCGGCGATCTACTACCGGATCGGATGCACCAGCGGGTCGCCGGGTGCGTGTAATGCGCTCGGAATCTTCTTCGACGAGGGGAAGGGAGGGTTGTCGGTCCGTCCGGAGGATGCGGCCGAGCTGTATCGGCGCGCCTGCGACCGCGGTGACGACTACGGGTGTCACAACTACGCGATCGCACTGAAACGCGGACGGGGGGTCGACCGGGCGCCCGACCGGGCGAAGGCCTACTTCGAGATCGCCTGTCGTCGGGGGGTCCGAGCCGCCTGCCGGGCGATCGGTCGCCCGGAGGACGCGGGGAACGCTCCCGAATCAGGGGCGCGCGGGGCCGACGCCGTCAGGTCGTGGCGTCGACCGGCGCGAAGAGTTCGTTGAACGTCTGTGCGGCCTCGGCGCGGTGGCTGATCCGCTGTTTGTCGGCCGGATCTGCCTGGCCGAAGGTTGCCTCCAGTTCCGGGACGTAAAAGAGGGGGTCGTAGCCGAAGCCCCCTTCGCCGCGGGGCTCCTCGAGGATTCGTCCCTCGACGGTTCCGCGGCACCAGAGGTAGACGCGCCGGCCGGCACGGGTGAGTGTCGCCTCCTCGGTCGGCCGGCCTTCGGGGATCTCGTCGAAGGGAAGGCCGGCGCGGCTGACGAGACTGCGGCCGATCCGCTCGCCGGTCGCGACCAGTGCCAGGACGCAGACGAAGCGAGCCGTCCGTTCGGATCGAGGCACGCCCTCGAGCTCCTCGAGCAGCTTGCGGTTGTTGTCCTCTGCCGTTGCATCGTCGCCGGCGTACCGCGAGCTGTGAATCCCCGGACGCCCGTCGAGTGCGTCGACGACCAGCCCCGAATCGTCCGCGATCGCCGTACAGGCCGCGTGCAGCGACGTCCCCTCGGCTTTTTGGAGGGCGTTGCCGCGGAACGAGTCGCGGTCCTCGGGAAACTCGGGGACGGGCTCGGGCCACTCCCCGATGTCGAACGTCTTCCATCGCGGGGAGATCGTCGGCGACAGCAGCTCCTCGAGCTCACGTCGTTTGTGCGGGTTGCGGGTGCCGAAGACCAGGGAGTTGGCGAGATCGGGCATGGAGGTTTCGGGGGCGTCGAGGTCGTCGAAGTGGCTCGTGCGACTGGGTCGACTCGTTGCATGGTTTGCCGCGGGGATGGTAGGCACGCGAGGGCTCGCGACAAGTTCCGGGCGCGGAGGGTGCGCCCGTCGATGCATCGGAGGACACTCCATGGATACTGTCGGCATCGTCGGTCCGGGGCCGCGATTCGGAGCGCTCAGCCAGCTTCTGGATCGCGGAGATACGGAGGTGAAATGGACCGACCTGGACGGGGGCGAATCCGTCGACGAGCCGCCCGCCGGGACGGCGGAACGGATCGACCCCGAGGCGTTGAAGCGGATCCATCTCGTCTTCGTCTGTGTGCCGCTGCACCGCATGACGAACGCGGCGCGGCGGATCGGCGAGTATCTGTCGGGCCGACACGTCCTCGTGCACCTCGGCCGGACGCTGGTGAGGGATTCGCTCGAGCCGATCTCCGAGCTGCTGACTCGGGAGACGCCGACGAGGCGCGTCGGATTCGTCTCCGGCCCGATGTGCAGCTCCGACGTCGAGGCCGGGCGCGGGGGAGCGGCGGTCTGTGCGTCGGCGTTCCCCGAAGTGATCGACATGGTCGACGGGGCGCTCAGCTCCGACTCCTTCCGGATCTACCGGAACGCCGATGTCGTCGGCGCCGAGGCCGCCGCCACATACACCCGCGTCATCGCGCTGGTGGGGGGGATGGCCAGCGAGCTCGATCTCGGCCGCAGCGCGACGGCCACGCTGTTCGCGCGGGGCCTGGCCGAGACGGCCCGGTTCGTCGAGGATTTCGGGGGCGAGGAGCGGACGACCTTCGGGCTGGCCGGGGCGGGGAACCTCCATGCCGACACGGCCGGCGGGGGGAGCATCGACTTCCGGATCGGCCGGCGGCTGGCCGAATGCGGGGGCGACGTGGAGGCCGTGCGCGACGGGCTCGAGCCCGTCGAGTCCGAGATGTTCGATCTGCTCGAGGCGCTGGCGCCCCACAGCGATACCGTCGAGGGGGACGATTTCCCGATCTCGAGTGCCGCTGCGGACATCGTCTTCGGCGAGACGAGTCTGGCGGGAGCCGTCGCACGGTTGATGTCCCATCCCCGCGAGCGGGATCGCGCGTGAACGGTCCCCCGGTCTCGAACGCCTTCATCCCACCAGCTGTTCGAGTCCGAGGTCGGGCTCGTAGCTTCGCACGCGGTTGCCGTAGTAGAACAGCAGGTCGACCTTGTTCAGCAGTACACCGTCGCCCATCCGCTCGATGACGTGCGGCACGTGATACATCGTCAGGCTCTCCAGCCCCGCCTCGATGACGTCCGAGATCGCCTCGTCGCGCACGATCGGCGACAGATACAGTTCCCCCGAGGCCGCGCGTTCGCGAAGCTCGCCCACCAGGCGGTCGACGGTCGATTCGATCCGGTGCCAGGGGATCACCTCGTCGTTCGCCAGCCGCAGAAGTTCGTAGACGTCCCACTTCGGATAGCGGCGGCTGAGTAGTTCGAACAGTGCGAACGCGACGACCTGGGTGGGCATCAGGACGGTGTTCTCGTGGAACGCCTCGACGACCCGCCGCCCGGTATGGCGGGTGTACTCCCGGTCGCGGGTCTCGTCGAACGTCACCTCGCCCGTCGCCGCCGATCGGACGAAGCTCGTCGGATCGACCCGGCGGCCGCGGCGGTCGTAGCTGTGCCCATCCTCGCGGACGACGTTCCCGAAGGGATCCATCGGTTGGCCGTAGCGGAGGATCGTCGTCGATTCCATCTTCATCGTGTTCATCACGAACCGCAGGATGGCCGAGACCTGGTTGAACGGATCCTCCTCCAGGAAGTAGCGTCGCCCTCCTTCGCGGCGCAGGTAGTCCTCGATGAGGCTCTCGGCCTCGAGAACCAGATTGTAGTTGATGGTCACGGGACAGACGTACAGGGGCCGCTCGGAACCGTAGTGGACCAGGTTGTAGATATAGGCCTCGAGTGTCGTGCCGAGCAGGCCGAGCTTCAGCCGGTCCTCGACCTGGTTCGACCGACACCGAGTCCCCCCCGGGAAGAAGAGGCTGTGAAACCCCCGCTCGAGCAGCACCTGAGAGTAGATCTTCAGGACCGTCTTGTAGAGGTCGTGCTGGAGGCGCCGATCGACCGTGTAGGCGCCGAGATTGTGCATGAAGAAGCTGGTCAGCGGATTGGTGAAGAGGTTCTTTCCCGCGCCGTAGGTGACGGGTGGCAGCCCGGCCTCGTACAGCGACCAGCCCATCAGGATCGAATCCATGTTCGAGCTGTGGGTCGGCACGATGACCAGCGTGCCGTCGCGGGCCAGCCGGCGGAGCGTATCGAGCGGACCGCGGACGACCACCCGCTCGCCGAGGTCCCGGAGGTCCCGAAGTTCGCGGATCAGATGGACGGCGCGTTCGGGCAGTTCCTTGAGGTCCTGGGCCTTGAAGAGGAAGCTCAGTCCGAGCGGGAGCGCACGGGTCGCCACCCGGTAGACTCTGGGGTCGAAATTTCCGGCGATGTCCTCGGCATACGTCTCGATCAGTTCCCGGAGGATCCCGCGTTTCTCGCTCTCGGGCATGTCCCCGAGTCGCTTGGAGACGTCGAGCCACCAGGACCGCGAGCGGATCTCCGATTCCGGGCCTTGCTCGACCTTCAGGCGCTCGACCTCGCGGTAGGCCGCGTCGTTCAGCAGGTGCTCCAGGCCCTCGCGGTCGCGGTTGCGAACCCGGGA
>JBDGRG010000150.1:0-8469 GCA_042218355.1 Bradymonadaceae bacterium | reverse complement strand
GTCTCGCGTTCGGCGGAATCGGTCATCGGGGAGTCGTCGAGTGGTCGAGTCGTCGAGTGGTCGAGTAGTCGAGTAGTCGAGTAGCCCAGCTACATCCGCACGGCCACTGCCGTTCGACGGCATGGAAAGCTCACCACTGCGATCGCCGTTCGAGCTATTTCAGCCGTTCGCCGATCCGGCCGGCGTCGCTTCAGCGTCGCCGGTTGTCCCCGACCCACTCAGCCGGCGGTTTCAACCGCCGGTCGGGGGGGGGCCTCATTTGCCCGCACACGCGCCGCGATCGCCCCCGGTCCCGGGCGCACACGTCCCCGAACAGCACTGTCGGTCCTCCTCGCACGTCACGCCGATCGGCCGGCACGGCGGCGAGCACGTCCCGCGGGTGCATACCCCGTGACAGCACGAGGCGTCGTCTTCGCAGGAATCGCCGTACAGTGAGCAGGAGGGACAGCCCTCGTCGGTCTCGTCGTCGCAGTCGTCGTCGGACCCGTTGCAGACCTCGCCGGAACACTTCCCGCACGTCTCGTCGGTCTCGCCGTCGCAGTCGTCGTCGCGGTAGTTGCAGCTCTCGTCTCCGCACGCCGGCGGACAGCCGAGGACGATCTCGAACGGAGCGTCGAGCGGCCCCTCGCTGGCGGTTCGGAGTCGCCGGCAGGCCTGCGAGCCGAGGGTGAGTTTCTTCGAGCCGGGATCGTAGCTGTAACCGCTCGGATCGACGAAGCCATCGTCGATCTTCACCCAGATACGGTTCGGGTCGATCCCCTCGGGGGGCGGTTCGAGGCGGTACGTGCACGGGACGGTTCGGCTGAAGATCGCCGAGAGTTTCCGGACGAGCTGGTTCGTGCTCCCGGCGGTCCGGTGCTTGTTCGTCCCGCCGGCGCGAGCGATCTTCGTGAGATTCGCGGGACGTGCGTCGGAGCGAAAGCCGACGACGAAGACCTTCACCCCGAACTGGTCGTTCAGTTTTCGAGCTTCGGTCCGTGCCTTCGCGAGCCCGCCGCATCGATTGGCGTCGCCGTCGGTGATGACGACGACCGCTTTCGAGCGGCGCTTTGCCCGCTCGTCGTCGTTCCGGCGGAACCGCTGCTCGCGGCGGACCGCCCCGAGCGCTCCGCCGGTTCCCGTCTTGCCGGACGGGGTGATCCGCGAGATCGACTGCTGGACCGACGCCGCATTGTGCTGTCCGACCTCGAGCTGTTCGGGGGGATTGCAGTCGCTGCTGAAGGCCGTCACTCCGAACCGGGCCCGGTTCTGGAGCTTGCGAGCCAGTTCGACCAGCGCGCGGCGGGCCTGGTCCATCTTGTTGCCCTGCATCGAGCCCGATTTGTCCAGCAGGAAGTAGAGGTTCGGCCGGAATCGCTCGGTGTCGGACTGGATGCGCTTGCAGATCGTGCCCGCGGGACGTCGCGAACAGGCGATCCCACCTTCGCCGTCGGAGGGTTCGCCCTGAGCGGGGTTGGCCGTCGACGGACAGTTGTCGCAGGAGTCGCCGACGCCGTCGCCGTCACTGTCGGACTGCCCCGGGTTCTTCGTGTTCGGGCACGTATCGTCGGCGTCGGGGGTCGAGTCGCCGTCCGAGTCGCGGTCGGGATCGTAGGTTTCGCCGGGCTCGTCGCACGCCGCCCCCCCGTCGCCCTCGTCCGCGGGGGTCTGGTCGGTATTGGCGACCGACGGGCAGTTGTCACAGGGGTCGCCGACGCCGTCGTCGTCGCCGTCCGCCTGCTCGGGATTGGTCGTTTCGGGGCAGTTGTCCTCGAAGTTCAGCGCGCGGTCGTCGTCGCGGTCTCCCCAGGGATCGTCGCCCGAGATGTCCTTGGTCCGGTCGACGTCCCCGGCTGCAGCGTCGCCGGGTCCGCAGTCCGACCCGCCGGGACAGCGCGGCGAACTCGGTCCCCCGTCGCATCCAGTGCCGGCGACCAGTGCCAGGCACGTCAGCCCGAGTGCAATCTGGTGGGAAGGTGCGGACATCGGAGTCGATTCGTGGACTGCCGGGGCGTCGATTCGAAGCCTCCCCTCCACCATAGTCGAACACACCGTGGTCTCAATCGGCGCGGTGCAGTTTGTCGGCGCGGATGGGGGGGCGACCGTCTTCCACGGGGTTGAAACCGCCGCCTGCGCTCGGTCTGTTCAGGTGGCGGCGCTAAAGCACCGCCGGCCGGCATGGCGACCGGTGCCGGCGGTTCGACCGGCGATCGCGGTGGGAAGGTCTCCCTCGTATCGGCCGGCAATGGTTGTGCGGTCGTCCCTCATTCCCTCAATTACCCAATCACTCGATGACTGGCCGACCAAAGGGAGGCCTTGTTGAACGCCCCTTCAGGATGCCGTACCGTTCGGTGCAGTCGTTGGATCGATGCTTCGCGGCGGGAAGAGGAGGCGCGGAGCGACGGGTGGTCGAGGTTGGTCGACGTGTTCGCCCGGCGACGCGGGAGCGCCGGGTGGGGAATCGATCTCGTGTACGGGACGCTGTCATGACGGGCTCGGAGGGTCGATACAGCGGGCGGCGCGGGGGGCGGATCCGTGTCTGGCCGGTCCTGATCGCGGCCTGGTCGCTCGGGATGGCCGGATGTTCGGAGAGCGACTTGACGATGGGCACCTACGCCCCGGACAGCGACGGTCGGTCGACCTCGGACGTCCGGTCTCGTGGCGACGGGCTCTCCGATACGACGGATGTTCGGCGGGCCGATGTCGCTCCCCCCGACTACGAGCTCGACGACTGTCTGAAACTGAACGGCTCGGCCGGTGCGAGCGACTGTGACGTGACCGTCGATCCGTCGAAGAGCGTCTTCGTCGCCCCGGATGGGCGCGACAACAATCCCGGGACGAAGACCGCGCCGCTCCGGACGCTCGAGGCGGGGCTGAAGAAGGCCGCCGAGGCGACGGACAAATCGACGGTGCTGGCGCAGGTCGGCCAGTACGAGAAATCGGTTCAGCTGAAGGAGGGGGTCGACCTGATCGGCGGCTACGCCGCGGACTGGAGCCGGGCGGAGAACCAGCAGACCCGGATCGTCGCGGAGGGACCCGCGGTCAAGGCCGGCGGTATTTCGAAGACTACCCGACTGGTCGACGTCGAGGTCCGCGTGGCGGGGGAGCCGAGTCAGTGGAAGGATGTCGTCACCGTCTACTTCAAGAATTCCAACGGCATCGAGTTGTTCGACGTCCGAATCATCGGTGCCGACGGCGGCGAGGGCTCGGAGGGGCTCGACGGAGAGGACGGCGCGACGGGTCCGGCCGGGGGAGCCGGTGATGACGGTGGTGTTTCGGACGACAACCGGATCTGCGACCTGTTGCAGGACAGCCAGGGGGATTCGAAGGGGGGCTCGGGCGGGAGTTCGCCGTGTGAGGGGAGTGACGGTGGCGACGGTGGGAACGGCGGCGAGGGCTCGAATACTGGCAAGCGAGGAGAGGCGGGTTCGAAGGGGGGAGGTCGCGGGGGAGCCCCCGGACAGCGGACGTCGGATGGAAGTGACGGGAAGGACGGCGACGACGGCGAGCCGGGCGACCCCGGCGAAGGGGGCGAAGCGGACGGGCGATTCGACGGGTTGACCTGGAAAGGCAACAAGGGCGAACGGGGCGGGGCTGGTGAGTCCGGCAAGGGCGGCGGCGGGGGCGGCGGTGGCGGAGGGGGCCCGCCGACACCGGTCGACCAGTGTGTGCCGCGCGTCCCGCAAGTCGGGACGATCTGTACGCTCGCCGCCGAGGGGCCCTGCACCTCACCCTGCGGGTCGCAGTTCTGCTGTCGCGTCGGATGTGCGCACTTCGGGGGTGGCGGAGGCGGCGGGGGAGCCGGTGGATGCGGCGGAAAACCGGGCGAGGGCGGCCGCCCGGGGGGCGCGACGGCGGCGCTTCTGCTCGAGCGAAGCAACGTCCGGATCGTCGGCAGCTACATCGAAGCGGGGGACGGCGGGGATGGCGGGGACGGTGGAGAAGGGGGCGATGGCGGTGACGGCGGCGACGGGGGAAGCGGGGGCAGCGGGGCGGGTTCGTCCGGGGCGGGTCCCAGCGGGGCCGGTGGCGCGGGCGGCGACGGGGGCAAGGGAGGCGCCGGCGGCGCGGGCGGCGGAGGAGCGGGCGGCCCCTCGTTCGGCATCTATTCGACCGACCCGCTCGATCCGAAACCGGTGAAGACGACGATTCAGAAGGGCCGGGGCGGCGAAGGCGGCGGTTCGCCGGCAGGGTCCAGCGATGCCCGTGGCGAACGGGGCCTCGCGGAGAAGATTCACGTCGAATGATCGATTGCGCGGCCGAGGGCACCGTGTATCGGCCTCCGGCGGGTCGACCAGCCCCGGGGAGATAGCGAACACAGCGTTCTTGCGGGGCGCATCGCCACGAACCTCCGGACGAGATTCGGGCGACGCCCCCCGTCCCTGGTCCTAGTACTTCGCCAGGTAGTTCTCCCGTTCCCAGTCGGTGACGACCGGCTTGTATTCGTTCCATTCCGCTCGCTTCGCCTCGACGAACTTGTCGGCGATGTGGGGGCCGAGCGCGTCGAGGATCACCTCGTCGCGCTCGAGGGCGTCGATCGCCTGGTTGAGGTTGTTGGGGAGCGTCTCGATGCCCAGCGACTCCCGTTTGGCTGCATCGAAGTCGTAGATGTTCTCGCGGACCGGCTTCGGACAGTCGAGTTCCCGCTCGATGCCGTCCAGGCCGGCCTGAAGAATGACCGCCAGCGCCAGATAGGGGTTGCACGAGGGATCCGGCGAGCGCAGTTCCATCCGGGCTCCCTCCGGCGTGCGCGAGGCGGGAATCCGAACCAGGGCCGAGCGGTTGACGTCGCTCCAGGCGATGTAGATGGGCGCCTCGTAGCCGGGCACCAGCCGTTTGTACGAATTGACGGTGGGGTTCGTGATCGCACAGATCGCCGGCGCGTGGTCGAGGATGCCGGCCAGGAACGACAGCGCCGTCTCGGACAGCTCGAACTCGTGGTCCGGGTCGTAGAAGGCGTTCTCGCCCCCCTCGAACAGCGAGAGATGGGTGTGCATCCCGCTGCCGTTGATCTCGGCCAGCGGCTTGGGCATGAACGTCGCATCGACGCCGTTCCGGGCTGCGACCGCGCGGACCACCGCGCGGAAGGTGGCGATGTTGTCGGCGGTCGTCAGACCGTCGGCGTATTTGAAGTCGATCTCGTGCTGGCCCGCGGCGACCTCGTGGTGGCTGGCCTCGACCTCGAATCCCATGTCGACCAGCGTGTGGATGATTTCCCGGCGGATGTCGTTCGCCAGGTCTCGAGGCGACATGTCGAAGTATCCCCCCTTGTCGTGCGTCTTCGTCGTCTCTCCGTCCTCTCCGCGTTCGAAGATGAAGAACTCGGGCTCGGGCCCGGCGTTGAAGTCGTAGCCCATCTCCTCGGCCCGGTTCATCGCCCGCCGAAGCACGTAGCGTGGATCCCCCTCGAAGTGGCTGCCGTCGGTGTCGTGGACGTCGCAGATGAACCGCGCGACGCCGGAGCCGCCCTCCGAGCGTCGCCACGGCAGCACCGCGAAGGTGTCGACGTCGGGGACCAGCCGCATGTCGGACTCTTGAATGCGAACGAACCCTTCGATGCTGGAGCCGTCGAACCAGATGCCCTCGTCGAGGGCCTTCTCGATCTGATTGGCCGGGATCGAGACGTTTTTGACGATCCCGAGGATGTCGGTGAACTGCAGACGGACGAACTCGATGTCGTCGGTCGCGATGCGGTCGAGGACGCGCTCTCGTTTGCTCATGGAAATGGGTGGGGCTCGGGGGAACTCAGCAGGTTCGCGACGATTTTCGGGACCGCGATCGGCGTGTCAAACGCTCCGCGCCCCGGGAAGCGAGCCCGCTCGGGGGCGGAGGCCGGCGTCCGGATGCGGTCCGCGCGCCTCGGGGGCCCGACCGCGGGCGGCCGTCGGGCCCCGACTCGCATTGAACGACGAAGTGCGGTATGTTCGGCGCACGCATCGAGTCGGCGCCCGTCGAATCTGTGATGGATCGTCCGGGCCGGACGTTGTGGCCGGGAAGACATTCCCCGGTTGACAGGCCCCGGCGGCGTCGTCGGTGACTCTCACGATCCGGCGCTCTTCATGCCCTCCGTGAATCGGTCGGCGAACGCGCACTGCGGCGGCCTGTCGGTCGCCCTCGTCTGTCTCTGCCTCGCCGCGTTCGGCTGCAGTCAGGAGACGACCGGCCCGGGTGGGGGCGGGAACGGAAACGGTCAGAACCCGACGGCGGATGCCGACGCCCGCGGCTCGCGCCCCGGGGACGGTGGCCGGCCCGACGGGACCGGTGCGACCGATGGCGGGCCCGCCGACGCCGGGACCGATGGCGGCGACGCGGGAGATACCGGACCGACCTGCCCGAACGGGACCGTCTGCGGCGGGATCTGCTGCAGCGGCAACCGGACGTGCGTCGACGGCGACTGCCTGCCGGCCTGCTCCGGGACGAGGTGCGGTCCGAACCAACGCAAGTGCTGCACGGGAACGGACCTCTGCATCGGGGGCGGCTGTTGCACCCCGTCCGGGAGCTGCAAGCGGACGCAGGACTGCGACATCGGTGAAATCTGCCAGCCCTCGCTGGGGAAATGCCTGCCGCGCACGTGCGTCAACGTCTGTCAGTACAAACCGCCGACCGGCGAGTTCAATCCGGTGCGCGACTGCCGCTGGCAACCCTCCAAAAACGACGATCGACCGGGTCGCGACGACGTCGAGGCTGCCCCGGTCGTCGCCAACATGACCGACGACAACGGCGACGGGAAGACCGACACGCGCGACATTCCGGACGTCGTCTTTCTGTCCGACAACCACGACCGCCGGGGTTGTTGCAGCAATCCCTCGACGATCCGGATCGTCGACGGCCGCTGCAACGAGGACGGCTCGATGAACACGCTCGGGTCGATCTCCAAGCCCGTCCCGGAGAGTTCGGGGGGGATCGCCGTCGGCGATCTGACCGGCGACGGGGTGCCCGAGATCGTCGCGCCCGGGCGGTTCCGAGGGAGCAGTCAGGGGACGATCGCCTGGACACGCAAGAAACCCGACGGGTCGGAGTGGAAGCTGCTGTGGAAAAACCGCCAGTACCCTAAGCGGGGCGTCCATACTCAGGACGGCGCGGTCGTCTCGCTGGCGGACCTGGAGGCCGACGGCAAACCGGAAGTGATCATCGGGAACGTCGCGCTGAACGGCCAGTCCGGGGCACTGAAGTGGGACGGGATGAAGACGACGAACGGCAAGGGCGGGGTCGGCAACAACGCCTTTCTGGGGCCCGCCTCGGCCGTCGCCGACGTCGATCTGGACGGCAACCGCGAGGTCGCCGCCGGCAACACGCTGTACGATCACGACGGGACGCCGCTGTGGACCTACAATTATCAGTCCAGAAATTCGCGATGCGGCGGGTCGCTCGACTGCGACGGCATGAACGGATTCGGGGATTTCGACAGCGATCCCGAGGGTGAAGTCGTCATCGTCCGGCTGGGCATCGTCTACATCGTCAACCACGACGGGTCGCTGCACTGGAAGCAGAAGATACTGAAGGACGACTGCCGCGAGAACGAGGCGGGCCCGCCGACCGTCGCCGACTTCGACGGGGACGGCCAGCCCGAGATCGGAACCGCCGCCGCGGATTACTATACCGTCCTCGACGAGGAGTGCGACGCGAGTCCGGTCCCCCAGAAGTGCCGCCAGAAGGGCATTCTGTGGGCGACGCCGAACGAGGACTGTTCGAGCCGCGTGACGGCGTCGAGCGTCTTCGACTTCGAGGGCGACGGTCGGGCGGAGATGGTCTACGCCGACGAGGAGAATTTCTACATCATGGACGGGAAGACGGGGAAGATTCTCCACAAGGACCCCAAGCACGGGAGCAACACCCGGATCGAGATGCCCGTCGTCGCCGACGTCGACAACGATGGAAACTCCGAAGTCGTCGTACCGGCTCCCTACGGGTCGAAGGACGGGATCAGCATCTGGGCGGACAAGGAGGACAACTGGGTCCGGACGCGGCGGATCTGGAACCAGCACGCCTATTCGGTGACCAACATCCGCGAGGACGGGACGCTGCCGACTCAGCCCAACCCGAACTGGCGAAACAAGCGGCTGAACAACTTTCGTCAGAACCAGCAGCCCGCCGGCGTCTTCGACGCGCCGGACCTACAGATTGCCGACATGTCCGTCGAGGGGACGCAGTGCGTCGGCTCGTCGACGGTCGCCATCATCGGCGAGCTGAGCATGTGGTTCATCGTCGGGGTGGCGGTCCTGGCCGCCCTCTCGGTGGCGAACATCCGCTACCTGGAGCGCTTCCTGGCCGGCATGACCGGCCTCCTGCCGAAGCTGTTCATCGCGGCCATCGTGCTCATCGTCGGCGTCGTCGTCGCGGACAAGACGGCGCTGGTCATCTCCGAGCGGCTCAAGGGCGTCAAGGTGCCCCAGGTTGGCGTCCTCCCGTCGCTCGTCAAGTACACGGTGGTGTACGTCGCGGCGCTCATCGCCCTGGGCCAGGTCGGCGTCGTCACGAGCGCGCTCTTGG
>JBDGRG010000015.1:22899-33456 GCA_042218355.1 Bradymonadaceae bacterium | reverse complement strand
GAGGCCTGGAAAGATCCGGCCGAGCGCGACCGGATGTGCGAGCGCGCCATCGAACGGGCGCGCTCGGACGACTTCGCCCGATGCTGATTCGTCACGGTCGAATCTTCTCTCGCTTCGAGGTGTTCCGTGCACAAGACGACTCTCCCGACCCTCGCCGCCGCACTCACCGCGTTCGTCCTCCTCGTGGCCGGGCCGTCCTCCGCCGACGCCGCGCTGCGGCTGGGCGTCGACGGGATCTGGATTCCCGCCGCGTCGACGCACGTCGAAGCCAGGGACGCCAACCTGGACACCGACCACGGCTTCGGCAGCTTCGGCGCCGCCGCCCACGGTTACCTCGGACCGGAGATCTTCTCCGCCGGCCTGAAGCTGAACTACTTCAACGAAGGGATGCAGGTGTCCGGAGCAGCGAACGAGCGGCGGAACGAATTCGACGTCAACGCCGCGGTCCGGGTCGGTATCCCGAAGATTGGCCTGGCATTCTACGGAGAAGCCGGCCCCTCGTTCAGCACCGATTACGATGGCTTCGGCTGGAACGCCGGCATCGGCGGCGAGTACATGTTCAACCTCGGCCCCTCCTTTCAGCTCGGCCCCGGCATCGAAGGGCAGTACGTCAAACTTCCCGCGCTGATCAACGGCAGCTCGACCGACCATGAGATCGGCCGGTTGATGGTGACGCTGAACTTCGATTTCTCGGTCTAAGCGAGCGCCCCCGCGCGGCGCCGGACCGAAACCTCCCGACTCTCCCCACCCGCGCGACCCAACTGCGTCCGTCGAATGCAGAGCACGTTTCAAGCCATCCTGAAAGACCGGCGAACGTCCATCGACCGCACCGACCGTCGATCCCCCGACATCCCGGCGTAATACGACGAACTTCCGCCGCGATATCGGGGCTCAGGGCCAGGGGGAGTTGATCTCCAGCCCGAAAAGTTCAAGAATTCTTGAACGAATGGCGCCCCGTCTCACGAGGAGGCCAGCGTGCGAGCGCCAAAACCGACATCGGGCGAGCGAAGCGACTTCGTGCATCGCGTCACCGAAGAACTCCGCCGGGAAGTCGGCGCCGAGGACGGCGATCGGGGGATCGGCCAGCGCATACGCTCGGACGCCTCCCGTCATCTGTGTCTGTCGACCCAAGCCAAGCGCGCCCGTCCCCGACTCGTGCGATACGCCGCACAGATGGTCGACCTCGAGGAGGACGAAATGCTCGACCTGGCGGTCGCCGCGGAACTGGTCCACAGCGCCAGTCTGCTCCACGACGACGTCGTCGACGGGGGGACCGAGCGGCGCGGACGCCCCACGGTCAACGTCGAGTGGAACGAGATTACGGCCGTACTCGCCGGTGACGCCCTCTTCTGCGGCGCCCTTCAGCGACTCGAGCAATTCCCCCGCGCCGTCACCGAGTCGGCCGTCGACGTCATCGACGAGATGACCGCCGGCATCATGCACGAAGTCGCCATCCGCCGACGGCCGCGACTCGACCGCGAACACTGGTGGGAGGTCGCCGAGGGCAAGACCGGGGCGCTCTTCGGTTGGTGTACCGCCTCCCCCGCCCTCGCCGCTCGACGCCCGCGGCTGGCGGTCCGTCTCGAGCGCTGCGGGCGACACCTCGGACTGGCGTTCCAACTCGTCGACGATCTGCACGACGTGACCGGCGGGGACGGCGGCGAGGATCCCTACGCGGACATCGTCAGCGGCGACTGCTCGTTTCCCGTGCTCTCGGCCGTCGAGGAGGATCCGTCGATCGCCGACGCTCTGGACCGGCTCTGGGAGGGGGATGCCGTCGTCGATCCATCCGACATCGCCGACCAGATCCTGCGCACGGAGGCAGTCGATCGGACGCGCGCGGCGGTTCGTGACGAAGTCGACGCCGCTCTCGACGCACTGGCTCCCTTCGACGAACGTCCGGGCGGCCACCGGATCGCGCAGTGGGCCGAACGACTGCGCGATGCCGTCTGACGGAGCCGGTGCGGCGGGAACCGGCCCCCCAGGACCCGAGATCCGGACCGCCCCGAGACACTCCGGCCGGCCTCGGTCTCGAGGGTCTCGGTCGGACGGGCAGAAAGCCGTCCCGATCCGACAACCCGTCGACTCCTGCGACGAGCTGGAACAATGGCCGACGACCGCGAAGATGACCGCGACGCCCGCCGACCGGGCGACCGGGACACCGGCTGGGAGGAGCAGGTGCTCGAGGCCGTCGGCCGCGTCATCGACTTCTGGGGTTTCAAACGGAACCACGGCCGCGTCTGGGCGCTGCTCTACGTGCGGGGGCGTCCGCATACGGCGGCGGAGCTGCGAGACGCACTCGACCTGTCGAAGGGAGCGGTGTCGATGATGACCGGAGATCTGGTCGACAACGACGTCATCCGACGCATCGAAGGCGAGAACCGACGGGCCGTCGAATTCGAGGCAAAATCGGATTTTCTGTCGATGATCCGGGGAGTCCTGGGCGACCGCGAGATGGCACTGGTCGCGGAGGTGCGAGACGACCTGCGCCGGGCGCGCAGGCACGCCGAACAGGCCGGCGTCGATGTCGAGACGCGCGACCGGATCCGACGGATGCATCGGCTGGCCGACATCGTCTACTGCGCGCTCGATCTCTTCCTCGGTTCGGCTCGGCTCGACGTCGCCGAGGCGGACGACGTCCTCTGACGCACACCGACCCGAAAGCCCATCGACCGACGCGGGGAACGCAGTCATGAGTGGAGCGACGGACGCGACGAACGACGACCTGCCCAAGAGCGTCATCACCTGCGACCTCGAGGGCCGGATCGAGACGTTCAACGACGGCGCGGAGGAGCTGTTCGGCTACGACGCCGAGGAGGTCGTCGGGCGCGAGCGAGTCAGCCTCTTTTCACCCGGCCTGGTCGTCCTCGAACACGTCGAACGCTGGCTGGAGACCGCCCGGGAAGAGGGAGAATTCGAGACGGAGACCGTCTTCGAACGGAAGGACGGGAGTCGATTCGCGGCGCACATTCGCATCACGACGACCCACCGCGGGGGCGAGCAGATCGGATACTGCGGCGTCACCGAACCCCTCCCGTCGACGGATCCGGAGGAGGTGATGCCGGCGATCAGCCCGTGGACGCACGTACTCAAGTGGCTGGTCGTCACGCGGGCCCCTTTCCTCTCGGCGACGCTCGTCCCGGTCCTCGTCGGGGCCGCCTGGGTCGCACACACCGGCACCGGCGCGTTCCCGTGGCTGGACTTCTGCCTCGCGCTCGTCGGAGCCGCTGCGCTGCACGTCGCCGCCAATTGTTTCAACGACTACTTCGACTGGGAATCCGGCGCCGATCCGGCGAACAACAACTACTTTCAGTCCCTGACCGGGGGGTCCCGTGCCGTCGAGCTGGGACTGGTCACGCAGACGGAGATGTTCGCCACGGCCTCGGTCGCCGCCGCGCTGGCCACCATCTGCGGGCTCGTGCTGACCGCGCGCGTCGGCCCGGGCATCCTCGGATTCGGCCTCTTCGGGCTCTTTTCGGCCTATTTCTACACGGCCCCGCCGCTCCGACTCGTCGCCCGGAGGGGACTGGGGGAGCTTCTCATCGGACTGAATTTCGGACCGATGATGACCGCCGGGACGGCCTACACGTTGACCGGACGGTTCGACTCGGGGGCAGTGCTGGTCGGCGTACCGATCGGACTCCTCGTCACGGCGATCCTCTGGATCAACGAATTTCCGGACGCACCTTCGGACGCCGAGGTCGGGAAAAACCACCTGGTGGTCGTCCTCGGCCGACGGACCGCGCGGTGGGGCTACGCCGGGCTACTCGGGCTCGCCTTCGCCCTCGTCGGCATTGGAGCGGCGGCCGGAGTTTATCCGACCGGGACACTGCTGTCGCTCGTCGCGCTCCCGATCGCGATCTACGCCTCGGCGGTCGCCGTCGAACACTACGACGATCGGCAGCTCGTCCGAGCCAACCGGGCGACCATCGCCCTCCACGCCGCCGCCGGTGCGCTGATGAGCGCCGGCCTACTCTGGAACGACCTGATCGCGGGATTGCTCTGACACGGGAAGGTCGCGGGCCATCGCCAGGGACGTCGACGAGTCGGGCTCAGTCCAGCCATCCGACGACCGCCACCCACTTGAGCAGAATCATGCCGTCGAGCAGGCCGACGAAATAGAGCGGATGCCGGCGCGCGTGGCCGCGAGCGACCGCCACGGCGGAGAGCAGAGCGGAGGCCAGAAGCGGCGGACCGGCGGCATCGGCCGCGAGCCCGTAACGCCAGACACAAAGCAGGCCGAAGGCGACCATCGCCGCCGTTCCCAGCTGCAGGGCTCGCCGTTCGCCGAGGAGATGGGCGAGTGTCTGGACGCCGGCCCGGCGGTCGCGAGCCGCGTCGCGGACATCGAACGGGACGCAGAGCGCGAAGATGAACAGCGCGCGCTCACCGCCGATCCAGAGAGCCTCCGTGTCGATGTTCCACCCGCGGACCTCGATCGCCGGCAACAGCGCGGTCGCACCGGCCCAGACCCCTGCGATCAACACGATCTTCAGACCGGGAAGGTCCTTCAGCCGGTCTCCCCCCTCCCCGCCGCGGACGAGCGGCAACGTGTATCCAACCGCCGCCATTCCCAGCGGGATCAGCGCCATCCAGACCGTACGCGAGACGAACGCCAGCGAGACGACCACGCCCATCCCACCGACGGCTGCCATGCCCCACAGCCATCGGCGATGCTCCTCGACCCACCGATGGCGCTCGGACCAGTCGTCCCGTCGGTCCGGCGCATCCAAGAGGCGGTCGAGATTGTAGACGAGAAGGGTCGCACAGAAGACGAGCGCCGAGACCCCGCCCCACCGCGGTTCGACGTCGAGGAGATGGTACGTTTCGTGGACGGCGCAAGCGGCGGCCAGCGCGATGAAGAGGTTCGAATAGGCCAGCCACCTCATCGTACGCGCTCCTGGACCGGAGACGCGCTCTCTTTTCTCCGAGCTCCCTGAGTTCTCCGAGCCCTCGGCGGTTCGCTTTCCCGGACGCTCCGAGCCCTCTGAGCGCTCTGCGGTTTGCTTGGAACTGAGCCCTCTGCGGTTCGCTTTCCCGGATGCTCCGAGCCCTCTGAGCGCTCTGCGGTTCGCTTGGAACTGAGCCCTCTGCGGTTCGCTTTCCCGGACGCTCCGAGCTCTCTGAGTTCTCTGCTGTTTGCTTGGAACTGAGCCCTCTGCGGTCTGGTCAACCCGCAAAGATGTGGTCGATCTCCTCGAGGATCTCCTCCTCGGTGGCCGCCTTGGCGACGGCCAGCTCCTGCACGAGCAGCCGCTCGGCGGTATCCAGCATCTTCCGCTCGCCGAAACTCAACGACTTCTCGAACTCGAGCAGGTGCAGATCCCGCAGGACCTCCGCGATCTCGAAGGCGCTGCCGGTCTGGATCTTCTCGACGTACGCGCGGTAACGGCGATTCCAGGTCTGAGTATTCAGGTCGACGTCCCGCTCCCGCATGATGTCGTAGACCTCCTCCACTTCCCGATCGTTGATCACCGGTCGCAGCCCGACGTTTTCGACGTTGTTGATCGGGATCATGATCTTCTTGTCCGAATCCAGCACCCGCAGGACGTAGAACTCCTGCGTCTGGTCCATGATCTCCTTGGAATCGATGCCGACGATCTCGGCCACCCCTTGAGCCGGATAGACGGCCTTGTCTCCCACGTCGAACTGCTTCTCGATATCGTCGGCCATGAATCTGGTCGGACAGTGGAGGGGGAAGCGAGAAGTAGAGACACGGTGCTCCGGCGGCGAGTCCGTCGTTCGGCTGCACGACGGACGCGACGGCTCCGTGACCGAGATCGCGGGCGAGACACCCGCACACGCCCGAGCAACCGCCAATTCTCTGCAGATACGAACTCGGACGAACTGGAAGTCGAACGGCAGCTGCCCCTAAATGTCCTGGTCCCGGCAGCGAGCCGAGAAACACCGGCTGAACTCGGTTATATTATGGGACCGTCCCCCCGGTAGACAAGCCGATCGCCGCCGATTCAGAGTACGTCGTGATCGCGGGCCAGCCCCACCAGGTGATTGATGGTGTACCCGGAAATTTTGTCGGCGTAATCCGGGTTGCCCCCTGGGAACTTCGCCGTGACGATCTTGTCGACCAGCCCCTGCTTGGACCCGAAGTTCTCCTCGACCAGCTGCAGGTTGTCCCAGATGCGGAGCAGCTTCTCGTTGCTGACCTTTTCGATCCGTTCCTCGAAGTCGAGCGGATCCTCGTCCTCGGGGACCTCGAGTTCGTCGAGGACCTTGTCGATCAGCTCCTCCTTCGATCCGTGCTCGTCTCGGACGCGTTCGAGCGGACTGCGTTTGCTCATACTGAACCTCCTGCTATCGGATGTGACGGGTCGTCGCCGCGAAGAAGACACCAGCTCGGTCGTCTTCCGGGCCGCGACGCCCCCTGGAACGGCGACGTCGACGCCATGCGACGCAAACAGACCCTCGAAATGACTCTCCAGCCCTCTCTCCACCGGCCACCACAGCGCAGTCGATCGACGCGCACGCGGCGCCGCGCCTGGATTCGTGCACTGGCGTCTCTGTATCTCGTCGTCTTCAGCGCGGGCGGATGCGAATGCGGCGGATCGCCGTCGTCGCCCGACGCCGGCCAGCCCGAAGGGGCCTCAAAATCGGCTCCACATCATGTTCCAGACGGGACGGAGAATCAACCCCCGGATACCGCCTCGGCAACCCAGTCCCCGTCGATCCAGTATGCGCCCGGACCCGAGCCGGCCCCCTCGACGGTCCTCGCCGAGTCGGGCGACGTCGAGGTGACGCTGGCGGACTATCGCCGGTTTCTCCGACGGTCGCTGCTGTTCCGCGACTCGCCACCCGACCGCAATCGGCCCGCCGGCGGGGACGGGTCGATCGAGGACTGGCTCCCGGCCCGGCGTCTGGCTTCCCCGAGACTCCAGGTGCACACGGTGCGCAGCCTGCTGAAACTCGAGCTCGCCCGGCGCGAAGCCGAGCGACTCGGCGTGACGATCGACCGGGGCGAGGTGCTCGACTACCTCGACGAACACGACCGTCTCGCCCGCTACGCACCGCTGTTCACCGACGCGACGTCGGCAGACGTCCCCCTGCCCGGTCCGGTCCGGCGCTCCGACGTCCTCGCCGTGGCACGCCGCCAGCTGCTCCACGAAAAGCTGCGCGACGCTCTGGCCGATTCACTGTCGGGAGACGATCTCTGGAAGGTGTATCGACGACGCGAAAACACGGTCGCCATCGCCTACGTCCGACGTCCCAACTCCCCGACGCGCGGGACGATCGAGGCGTTCATGCACCGCAACCGTACCTCGTCGTCCTCCCAGATCGAGCGGTATTTTCACGAACATCGCGACGAATTCGCCGCCTCACAGCCGACCCGGCCCATCCGCCGTCAGATCGCGGCGACGCTGCTGCGGCAGTCGATCGTTCCGTCCGCTCGCCAGGCGCTCGACCCGGTCCTCGAGGTGATGCACTCGGTCGACTCGCGCCCGGACGGAACGTTGTCGGACGAGGCACTGTCGACCCTGCGCGAGCGACTCGACCGACGCGGATACGAACTGAAGACCACGGAGTCGTTCTCCCGGGCCGACGAGGGGACGATCCCCTCGCTGGGCCCGGTCCGTCCGCTCTTCGACGCCGCGTTCGGACTCGGCCCCGACCGTCCGGTCGCCGAGGAGCTGATTCTGGCCCGCGATCACGTCTACGCATTCCGTCTGCTCGACCGCCATCGGCCCTCGCGCGAGACCTTCGAGGCGAAGAAAGAGTCCTTCCGCCGGACGTTTCTCGAGCAGCACCGCGACAAGCTCGTCCAGCTGTTCCTGAGGCAGCGACTCCGAGAGGCAGGGACGGAGATGAATCTCGAGCCGCTACGGATCGTCCACGGAAGGATCGACAAATCGAACGACGGCGACCGCGTTCAACACTCGGGGGCGTCGAAGCCCGGCGACCGAGGAGGGGGATCGCGCCAGTCGACCTCGGAGTAGACGACGTTCAGCAGCGTCAGTCCGCGAGCGGGGGCCGTCACACCGGCGCAGTCTCGCTCGCCCGATTCGAGGACGTCCGCGACCAGGGCCGGGGGCTCGCGCCCGCTCCCGACCTCGACGAGGGTCCCGACCATCACGCGCACCATGTAGCGGAGGAAGTCGCGGCCGTGGACCGTCACCCGCACGACGGCTCCCGACCGGCGCACCTCGACCCGCTCGATCGTGCGCACCGAGGTCTCCGCCTGGCAATTCGCCGACCGGAACCCGTCGAAGTCGTGACGGCCCTCGAACATTTCGGCCGCCCGTCGCATCGGGGCGACGTCCAGTTCTCGGCCGTACTGCCAGGTGTACCGGTTCCGCAGAGGATGGGGGAAGCGTCCGTTCCAGATGTCGAAACGATAGGATTTCGCCCGGGCGTCGAACCGGGCGTGGAAGTCCTCGGGGACGCGCTGGACCCGGTTGACGCAGATGTCGTCCTCGGTCAGCGCATTCAACCCGTACAGAAACTCGCGCTCGGACCTGGGGGCGTCGAACTGAAGATGAGCGACCTGACCGAGCGCGTGCGCCCCGCTGTCGGTCCGCGACGCCCCCTGGACCTTCACGTCGTCGGGCCGACGATCGAGGATCGTCGCCGCCGCACGCGTCAACTCTCCCTCCACGGTCGGCACGTCGGGCTGGATCTGCCAGCCGCAGTACGCCGTCCCGTCGTACGTGAGATGGAATCGAATGCGCACGGCGAGCCGTCCAGCGGTCGAGCCGCCGACCGCCCGGAAGAGATTAGAACTCGAACGCCAGTCCGACCTTCCAGCTTCGATTACTCAGATCGAATCCGCTGCCCGTGCCGAAGTCGTTCAGCCGCCGGATGGCGTACCCACCGAAGAGATACGTGTCGTTGACCCCCCAGCCGACATCGAAGCGCGAGGCCGTCTGCGGCGCCACGATGTCGAGATTGAATTCGAGCATCGCGGAGGCGTGCCACCCGAAGACCCCGTTGCGGGCCTTCGCGCCGTCGACCGTCGGGATCGAACCGGAGTCGTCCTTGACGCGCCAGACGGCGTAATCCAGGCCGGCCTCGATCTTCGGAGCCAGCGGAACGCCGAACTGCTCGTCGAGATAATCCCATCGATACGAGACCAGCACCCGGAACGGAAAGATCGCGAAGTTCTGTTTCTCCTTGATCTTCAGCTCGTCCCCGGACGAGTCCGAGGACGAACCCGACGAGGACTGCTTGTCCTCGATCGTATTGGTCCCCTTGAACTTCACGTATCCAAATCCGCCCCCGACGCCGAGTTTGCCGTGGCGAGTCCACAGGTAGTACTCGGCGGTGACGTCCAACAACGGCGAATCCTTGCCGCCGAAGTTTTCTCGAAAGGGCTTGGTGTCGCCGGAGAACTCCGCGTCGATGTTCGGGTAGTAGGGCCCCCCCTGTACCTCGACATTCCCCTGGACGGGACTCTCGGCACGGACGTCCGCCGCACCCAAGAGTACCATCGCGAGGGCGAACGCCCCCGCCAGCCCGACCGGAGCGACTCTCCAGAGATCGTATCCGTGGCTGACCATCGGTCCTCGTCTCGGTCGATCGGAGGAAATCGAATTACCGGTGACGCCGACGCCCGGCGGCCACCAGACCGAGGACGACCATCGGGAACATCGGTCCCGGCCCGGCCGGCCCGCTCGTACGACAGCCGCCGGGCTGTTCGCCCCCGATTCGTTTGTATCGCTCCCAGAAATTCGGCGACTTCTCGACGGTCTCGGTCCGATCCAGCGTCCGAACCCGGCTGAAGTTGCCGGCCTCGTCTCGCGCAGCGACGGCCAGGTGGACGGCTTCGCCCTCCGACCGGTCGATGTTCTCGGACTGCCAGATCGTGCTGTCCGAAGCCTCCGACAACTGTCGCACCTTCACGTCCTTCCTGTCCTGGAGCTTTTCGGGGGGCGTCGAGGGATCGAGGGGCGTGCGCGAAATGAACACCGAGTATCCGGCGACGTCTCCGGTGTCCGACGGTGGCGTGAACCGGATGTTCAGTTTGTTCTCACTGACCAGCGCATCCGAGACCTCCGACGGGGCCGGCGGTCGAGTTCGGTCGAGGCGAAGGGCGGCGTCGACGAGTTCTTCTTTGGTCTCCACGTCGATCAGATTCGGCGTGCGCCCGTCGATGAACGCCCGGACGGCGTAGATGCGGTCGAAACTGCCATCCCCTCCCCCCGGAAATCCGATATCCGCCGTCGAACCGGCATCCATCGCATCGGATCCAGTGTCGGGGCCGAAGACATCGGTGGCACCGGCGTCGGTGGGCCCGGCGTCGTGTGAGAGCCCCGACGTCGCCGTTCCGATTCCCGCCGACTCCCCCTCGAAGACGCATTTTTCGGCCTCCTGGCGGTCGAAATACTCCTGCAACACCTCGTACTCCACCGAAATCGTCACACTGCGATTCTGTCGGGCAGTGACGTCGATCCCGGCGGTCGAGGGGTCGA
The DNA here is from genome assembly GCA_042218355.1 of Bradymonadaceae bacterium. Lineage (GTDB taxonomy): Bacteria > Myxococcota_A > Bradymonadia > Bradymonadales > Bradymonadaceae > CAJXPB01. Next base: position 23,035 of record JBDGRG010000015.1, on the reverse strand, counting down.
TTTCGCGGCAGGCATCGGGTTCGTCCTGTTCTTCGCGGTCGCACTGTCCGTCGACGCTGGCGTTGCCCTCGAGCTCGAACAGGAACGACCCGGCGTAGTCGACCCACGTGTGCTGGTGCATCGCGGAGTAGAGACC
>JBDGRG010000015.1:17624-22889 GCA_042218355.1 Bradymonadaceae bacterium | reverse complement strand
CGCTCGATCCGCGGAACCGTTGATTCAGATCGAACGTGAAGACGATGCGGTCCCCTTTGTCGAGTTCCCGGCAGTCCTGGACCCCGATGCGAGCGACCTGCTCGCCCGGCTCCGTCTCGCGCGCGCCGTCGATGTCGACGGTCACTCCCGTGACCATGCCGCGACGGATCGCCCCCTGTTTGGGCGAATATGCCTTCGTTCCCGAGGCGGCCAGCAACACCAGGGCGGCGGCGACCACCGAAACCCCGCTGCGCAAGGGGGTTGGTCCGCATGGGCGGGCGAATTCGAGCATCAGCGATCGACTCCGTTCAGCAGTGTCGACGACTGGAACGCCTCCGACGGTCGGCGGCCCTGCCACCGTCGGTCTCGACAGAACCGTCCCCGCCGGTCAAGGCGAGTCGACGTCCCAGAGTCGTTCGGCGATCTGAATCGAGTTCAGCGCGGCCCCCTTGCGGAGGTTGTCGGCGACCACCCACGCGTGGAGCGTGGCCGGTCGATCCGGATCTCGTCGGATCCGACCGACCCACGTCGGGTCGGTCTCGGACGCGCGTCGCCCCAGCGGATACTCCGCCCGCTCCGGCCGGTCGACGACTCGAACGCCGTCGGCCGCCTCCAGCGCAGCACGTGCCTCCTCCTCGCCGATTGGACGCTCGACATCGACGGTCAGCGACTCGGAGTGGCTGCGCAGCGAGGGGATTCTCACACAGCGAGCGGCGACCTCCAGATCGGGCTCCGCCAGGATCTTCCGGGTCTCGTTCACCATCTTCATCTCCTCGCTGGTGAACCCGTTCTCCCCGAAACTCCCGATGTGTGGGAGCGCCTCGGAGGCCAGCGGATGGGCGAAGACCTCGCCCGGCGCATCCTCCTCGCGGAGCTCCCCTCGGTCGGCCCACCGCTCGATCTCCGACTGCAGCTCGTCGGCGCCGCTCTGACCGGCCCCGGAGGCCGACTGATAGGTGCTGACGACCACCCGCTCGAGTCCCGCCGCCCGGCGAAGCGGTTCGAGTGCGGCCACCATCTGGATGGTCGAGCAGTTCGGGTTGGCCACGATCCCGGGCGCGTCGAACGACGCGAGTTCGTCGCCGTTGACCTTCGGGACGACCAGCGGAACCTCCTCCTCGAGTCGGAAGGCGCTGGTATTGTCGACCACCACCGCGCCCTGATCGACGGCACGCGGTGCGTGCGTCCGACTGACCTCCGATCCGGCCGAAAACAGCGCCAGATCGACGTCTTCGAAGGCGACCTCCTCGACGGGTCGAACCTCGACCTCGCCGTCGCCGAACGGGAGTCGCTCCCCCGCGGACCGCGCCGACGCGGCCGGTGTCAGCCCGGCGACCGGAAAGTCGCGCTCCTCCAGGATCGAGAGCATCTCGCGGCCGACGGCGCCGGTGGCACCGACCACGGCGACCTCCAGCTGGCCCTCTCGAGTCTGCAACGTCATCGACGTTTCCTCGGTTCGTACACTGAAACGCTCCATCGCTCCCGAACCCCGCGGCGGACCGAAACCAGACCGACCGGGGGCTGCCGCGCACCGCGATCAGCCACCCGTGGGTAGGAACTTTGCCGGGGACAATCAAGATTCGGCGCACACCGCCGACGGGCTCGGTCTCAGCGGGTCGAGGGCTCTCGCGGCTGGTGCAACGGATCCACGCCCGGCCCCGACAACGGCATGAACCCGAACCGGTCGCCGTGCCCCATCGCCATCGTCTCCAGGGCGGGCGTCCGCAGGTAGACGCCCTTCGGGACGACTCGATACTCGGCATAGGCCGCCCGAAATCGTACCTCGTGCGAATCGTACTCGTAACCGATCAACGCCCGCCCCTCCGCCGTCTCACCCGGCTCGAGTGGCCCGGCGAACGTCATCCAACGCGTCCGCTCGACCGGCGGACAGTCGTCGACATCGACCGAATACGCCGGCCCCCCGTCGAAGGGATCGATGCGCTCGTCGTACGAAAAGCCGACGTCCCGCAACATCTCGGCCGCCGCCCGACTCTCTTCACCCACCACCCCGATCTTTTCGCTGGCCCGATCGGGGAGAATGGTCGCGTAGATCGGCGAATCCGGAAAGAGACTCCGCACGAATTCGACGTTCTGCCGGCTCATGCGGTCCGCCTCGCGATAGTGCAGCCCCGTAAATCTCTCGCCCAGACAGGTCCAGAGATCGCTCTGTCCGTCCTCCTGAAGCGGCGGGAGTAGCTCCGCGACGATCTGTTGGCGAAACCACTTGCGATGCATGCCGATGTACAGAAACCGCACGTAGCTGAGCAGCTTGCCCAGCTTCAGCCGATGCCCGCGATGATCGGGGGACAGCACGAGCCCACCGATCTCGGTGGGGCCGTGATAGTCGAATTTCAGGTTCAACACCGTGTGCTCGAAGAAGGCGTCGATCGTCTCCGAGTACTTCTGCTGCTCGAGCACCTGGAAATAGACGGCCGGCCGCTCGTACGTTCCGTGCTGAGCGATGATCATCGAGGCACCGACCAGCCTCTCCTCCTCGAGATCTCGCAACCCGAAGACGTATTCGCGATCCTTCAGATCGTCGTACTCGCCGCCGAAACTCGACCGGCTCTTCTCGATGATTCGCTGGAGCCGTTCGCGTTCGGAGGGAAGATTCAGGGTGTCGAGCCGGTCGGCGAGTTCTTCGAGTTCACCGATGTCCTCCGGACGAATCTCGTGGAAGACGAACATCAAACCGAGGGCGTCGAGTCGAAGACGATCGAAGAATGAACCGGCCGCGCGAGCCGAGTATTCGACGAGTATTCGAGTCGGCGGAGGCGTCGACCGACCCGATAGTCCCCAGGTCTCTATCCCCCGTCACGAGCTGCGGCGCCGAACAGAGACGAATGGTTGGTATCGTCGAGCGAGCGGGCTCCGTTCCCCGTCGGGTCCAACTCACTGGGCGGGACCGATGTCTTCCCAGGGGTCCGTCTCCGACGGATCGCCGTCGTCCGAGGCATCGACTCCGCCGTCGGTCTGGGAGGGCGAGGAGTCGGGATCGGCGTCCGTCTCTCCCTCCTCGCGCGGAGAGCCGCCGTCGGCCTCCGGGTCGGAGGGGGTTGCCCCCGGTCCGATGTCCTCCATCCCGTCGGGCTGACCCGGTTCCGCACGGGCAGAGGGACCGATGTCCTCGACGTCGCCGACACCGCGGTCGGCTCCCGGCTCGTCCTCCGGAAGCGTCTCACCGACGACCTCGCGGTACAGATACCGCGAACCCATCGACGCGCCCATCCCCGCGACCAGTGCCGCCGGCCCCATCTTGCCCGTCAGCATGAAGACGGCCAGCGTCCCGGCCGTCCCCGTCGACGAGGTGACGAATCCGCATCCGGCCTCCGCCCCGACGTGCTTGGCCGCCTGTACGCCGTCGATCTCGCCCGATCGGACGTAATCGACCGCTTTGATGCCCCCGACCGCCCCGTCGACCACGGCTCCGGCCGCTCCGGCCTTGCCGCAGATCTTGGCGATCTCCTTGACGACCCCGGACGCGCCAACTGCGATCGCCGCCGCGTGACCCGCCGTCCGCTCGGCGCGGAACGCTCGTGTCGAACGAGATGCACCGACACCGGGTGCCGACGCTCCGACCGCCGCCGACTGGCCCCCCGTTTCGGCCGCCGACTGGCCGAGTGATTCCTTCGTCTCCTCGATCAGCGCACGACCGAGGTCGCGAAATTCCCGACTCGAAAACGAACTCATCGATGGCCTCCGTGGGAGTATGGCTCGCACTCTCCAGTATAGGCTAAACAACCGGCCCCGTCACAATGTTCCGTGAGCCGAACAGAGGGTGAGGGCAAATCGGACCACGGAGATCACGGTTGGAACGAACCGAAGAGGACTCAGAGGGCGCAGAGAAGGCATCCCCTGGGTTGCACCAGTGCCATGAGAGACGGTCCAAGTGATCGACGGCACGTGTTCGACCGAAGGTGTCCGGCATACTCCCACAGCATCCGGGGTGAACCTCCACCTACGTCACTCGACCGAGGGAAACCGTCGCGCCCTTACCGACGAACTCGGTCGATCCCCCCTCGAAAGAGCGATCCAGCCGTCTCGACCAGCCTCCAAACGACCAGCGCATCGGCCAGCCCCCTCCGAGTGCTAGGCTGAACCGCCCCCGGCGAGCCCCACGAGAGAAATCGAGGTCACCTCTGTGACCTCTGAGCCCTCTGCGGTTTGATTGAGCTGAGACCTCTGCGGTTCCGACCGCCGCGGTTACGAACACAACATGCGGCCTCCGCGGTCGGTGACGTCGGCTCCGAAGAGGAGCGTTCGTTGGAGGTCGTCCAGCCGCTGCCACTCGGCCGGCGAGAGATCGCCGACCGGCCAGGACGAGGAGACGAACCGAATCTCGTGGCGACCGACGATCAGGCGGGCGGCGGCGGGGATGGCGTCTTCGTCGACCTCGTAGACCCCGGAGAGTACCTCCGGCGAGGTCGGGACGCGCCAGCCGAGTCGTTCGACCACCCACTGGGTGGCAGCTGCGAGGAGTGGAGGAGCCAGGTCCCCGGGGTGACGCCCGCGGCGGGCCCGCGCCCAGATCGAGTGCGCCCGCTCCAGCAGCTGGTAATTCCGGTCGTGCGCCGACAGCTGGACGATCAACAGATGCAGTGCTCGGGGCAGGTCGAGCCGGGCGATCGAACTCGATCCGTTCGACGTCGCCCTCCGCCCCGAACGATCGACCGGACCGATCTCCCCCCGAAGCCGTTCGCCGATCTCCCGGCGGCGGCGTTCGATGTCCTCGCGCGTGATATCGAATTTGACGGCGAACCGCTGGAACAGGCGATGGAACGGCGAATCGTCGAGCCCGGTCGCCGCCGTCGTCTCCCCGGGAAGGCCGTCGGAGAGGACGTCGATCAGCGAGCGACGCACGTCGAGTGCCTCCAACCACATCTCCTCGCGCTCGTAGATCTCCCCGATGGTCTGGAGGATCCAGGGATGATCCGGCGCCCGCTCCAACGCGCCGAGCAGCATCGCCAGAGCCGCTTCCGACGGGCCGAGCCGATGCATCGCGACGGCTCCGACCCGCATGAACTCGGCCCGATCCCTCGGGTCGTCCGACGCATCGATCGCCTCGAACGCGCGGTACAGCGTCCGCCACCACCGTCCCTCCGCAGCCGCACAGTGGCCCAGCGCGTAACTGGTTCCGGCGTCGGTCCCCTCCAGCTCCCGGACCCGCTCGAAGGCCTCTCGGGCGCGGTCGACGTCACCGTCGCGAAAGGCGAGCATCCCCAGCGTCCGAAAGCAATAGAGTTTGGTCTCGGTGCGACGACTCAG
>JBDGRG010000015.1:14193-17571 GCA_042218355.1 Bradymonadaceae bacterium | reverse complement strand
ACGCAATCGGTCGCCTCGACGATCCGGCCGCGCTCGACGAGTGATTCGAGCCGCTCGCGCAGCCACTCCTCGGACTCGACGACGACCGAATTCGAAACACCGTCGCTGTCGGACATCGCGAACCTCCCGCGAAACACCTTCGAGCATGGACCTGCACCGATCGTAATCGAACCAGGTGGGGGTTTATTTCCTCGGGTGGAACTCCCCGTCCGACGAGATTGGACGCAACGCTCGGCGACGAAACGCCGATCACGATCATGGAGGGGGTGGCCTCGGCGTCCGGCCGTTCGCGGTTGAAGCGGCTCGACCCATCAGGGGCGGGGGACGCCGCCACCCGCGGTCGGGTGAAATCGGCCGCGCGGACCCCCTTGGCCGGCATCGGCCGGGAGGCGCGCACACGGGCGCGCCGGAGGGACCCACGTGGGCGCGTATATCTGCACGCTGAGCGCGCTTCGCCCCCCCACTCCCGGCGGGGTGCGCGGCGTCGTCAAACACCAGCGCCCGCCCGTCGACTGAAACCGTGACGCCTCTCGTAGGGCGTCAGCCGCCTCAACGACGAGGACCGACTCGACCGGACCGATTCACCGACACGGGGTCGACACTTCGAATTCGACGCAACGTTCGACGCCGTATCGTCGATTATAGACATGGAGCCCCCCTTCCCCGCGTCTGGCGTTTTGCGGAGGGCCTCGTTACAACGGGGTTCGCGAGTTTCTCCCCGGACCGGACCGGAGATGCTCAGCCATCTCGTCATCCGAAATTTCGCGATCATCGAGGAGCTGGAGATCCCGTTTCGCCCCGGCTTTACCGTCTTCACCGGGGAGACGGGCGCGGGCAAATCGATCATCGTCGAGGCGCTCAACCTGTTGCTCGGAGGACGAGCCTCCCGTGACCTGATCCGCACCGAGGAGGAGGAGGCAGCCGTCGAGGGGATCTTCGAACCCGACGACGAGCACCTGCGGCGGCTCGACAGGCGGCTCGAGGCGAGCGGCATCGATTCCGACGATCGACTCGTCGTCCGACGGCGCGTCCGACGCGGGGGCCGCAACAAGGTCTTCGTCAACGGCAGCCTGACGACGGTCTCGACGCTTCGCGAATTGACCCGCGGTCTGGTCGACATCAGCGGCCAGCACGAGCACTACAGCCTGCTCGACAGCTCGGTCCATCTGGACATCCTCGACGCCTTCGGCGACCACGGCGACCTGCTCGACGAGATGGCGGAGGCATACGGCGAGGTGCAGCAGCTCGCCGACGATCTTCGATCGCTGCGGGCCGATGCGCGCGACCGGCTCAATCGTATCGACTTTCTGGAGTATCAGCTGCGGGAGATCGAGGACGCCGGATTGCGGGCCGGCGAACTCGAGGAACTCGAGGACGAGTTCTCGCGACTGAAGTATGCCGAGGAGATCGGAGATGCAGCCGGACGCGCACTCGACGCCGCCTACGACGGCCCCGACGCCGCCGTCGACCAGCTGGGCCGGGCGGTCGAAGCGCTCCGGGAAGCCGCCGCACGCGACGACGACCTCGATTCGCTGGTCGACGAGATCGACGGGGCGCGGATCCGGGTCGAGGAGGCCTCGCGTCAGCTCCAGCGATACGTCGACGAGATCGAGGCGGATCCATCGCGGCTCGACGCCGTCGTCGAACGGATCGACGAGATCAACCGGCTCGAGCAGAAGCACGCCGTCGAGGGGGTCGAGGGGCTGCTCGAACGGGCCGACGACCTGCGAGACGAACTCGACACCCTGCGCAACGCCGAGGAGCGAACCGAGGAACTCGAATCGCGCCTCCACGAGGCCCGCCGCGGTGCCTACGAGGTCGCCCGGCGACTCAGCGCACAGCGGCGGAAGGTCGCCGAGCACCTGCGCGACCGGGTCGAGAGTGAGCTGGCGGACCTGGCGATGGACGACACCCGGTTTCGCGTCGACTTCGCCCCCGGCGAACTCCCCGACGATGCGAGGCTCGAGGAGGCGGCGACCGCCGAACCGGACGAGCTCGGCCGCACGGGACCGGCACTGTCCGAGACGGGATTCGACGACGTCCGGTTTTTGATCGCACCCAACATCGGCGAGGCCCCCGAAGCTCTGGCCGACATCGCCAGCGGCGGCGAGCTGTCGCGGATCATGCTCGCCATCAAATCGATCCTGATGGACCGAGACAGCGTGGAGACCTACGTCTTCGACGAAGTGGACACGGGGATCGGGGGGGAGACCGCCGAGGTCGTCGGCCAGAAGATCCGCCGGACCGCCGACAGCCATCAGATCGCCTGCATCACCCATCTTCCCCAGATCGCCGCTCGCGCCGACCATCACTACCGGGTCGAGAAGACCCGGCGCGACGGTCGCACGCATTCGACGGTCGAATCGCTCGACGAGGAGGAGCGCGTCGAGGAGATCGCCCGGATGGTCGGGGGAACCGACGCCGCCTCGAAGACCCGTGAGGCCGCACGTGAGCTCCTCGAAGCGTAGGGAACGCGGAACCGAGAACGGGGAACGGGGGCGTCGGAGGTCGGCCGCAACTCGACCGCCGGGCGCACGATAGCGGGCCGGCGCGGCCTCGACTCGAACGTCGAACCGCCGTTCGTCCTCGGTGGGGAACGAGCGGCCGCAGCCATCGCCGACATGCGTGTGGAACTCGCTCCCTCGAAAGCTCGACGCCTCACTGTCCCGTCACCGACGTCGACTCCCCCGCCACGAGGTACAGCGCCCGTCCGTGCCAGAAGGCCGCACCGATTTTCCCGACACTCGGACGACCTTTCTGCGGGAGGACCGATTCACCGAGCTTCGCGGCCTCGAAGTAGTCCTTGCAGATGACGGCGTCGCGCAGGTGGAGGTGGCTGTCGGTCAGATACCCGACGTATCCGCGAAATTCGTCCTGAAATCGGTTGCCACACGGCGGTTCGCCGTCGAGCCAGCTCCGGTCGTTTTCGCGGTCGAACCACGCCGCCCTCAGTGCCGGCGGGTCCGGCGCCTTCGAGCTGCCGAACGACAGCTCCTCCGGAGAATCGAAGGCCTCGAACTTCCTCGCATCGAAGGTGTACTCGCCCTTCCACAATACCGGTCCGCTCCCTGAGGTCGCCACGATCCGGACGCGGTCGTCGGGCGAGGTCTTCGGGTCGCTGTACGCCGCCCGAAGGGACTGATTCGTCAGCTCGCCGGCAATCGCCGAGAGCGGCCGTCTGCCGGCCCACTCCAGTGGCTGCAGATGGAGCAAGTGGACCGACGAGTCGGTCAGTACGTAAGCGTTGTTCGAGTGTTCGATGTCGAAGGCGGCGACCACCCGACCGTCCGGCGCACCGGTCGCCCGCCGTCGGGTCATCTTCAGACGCGACCAGCTGTCGGCTCCGGGGGGCAGCCGCCAGACGGCCGGGCCCGTCGC
>JBDGRG010000015.1:13660-14183 GCA_042218355.1 Bradymonadaceae bacterium | reverse complement strand
CGGCGTCACCGGGCGAGCTCGTATCGTCGACCCCGTCGGGGGCGACGTCTCTCTCTCCCGCGTCGGGATCCCGGATGCGCACGTCGGTCGACGCGTCGGAACCGGTGTCGGTCCCGCCGCTCGGCCCCGCACCGGCCGGTCCGTCGGAGCTACTACAGCCGACCGCCCCCGCACCGACGGCGACCGTCAGACATGCAACCGCAACCGTCATTCGTCTCATCGTCACCTTTGCCGGTTCGATTTCCCGCACGTTCGCGGGTTGGAGTCGCAGACACCGTCCCCCATCGTCGCTCGTCACCGCTTGCGCACCAAGTCGTTCGATTCGTGTGTCAAAAGTCTCCGCGTCGGCATCGCCGGCTGATTTGCACGATCGCTGTGCCGTCGAGCCTCGACGATGCCCTCCGGCATCGCCTGCGTTTGACGGCGGTGACCTCGCACACATCGACTCGCCGAGCCTCGGTTCGGCTTGTTACACACGAATCAGTCGCTTCGGCGGCGAACCATCTCGACGGCCAATTCGAGG
>JBDGRG010000015.1:10252-13650 GCA_042218355.1 Bradymonadaceae bacterium | reverse complement strand
CGCATCGACCCCGGATCGGCCCGGCCCTCTCCAGCGATGTCGTAGGCCGTTCCGTGGTCGACCGACGTGCGCACGATCGGAAGACCCAGGGTGACGTTGGCGGATTCTCCGAAGTGGAGCAACTTCAGCGGGATCAGGCCCTGATCGTGGTACATGCAGACGACGGCGTCCCAGGGCGCACCGCCGTCACGATACCGAGCGAACAGGGTATCCGCGGGAAAGGGGCCGTCGACCGAGGCATCGTCCGCCAGTTCCCCGTGCAGATCTCCCAACACGGGGCCGATCATCTCTCCCTCCGCCGTCCCCATCGTCCCGGATTCACCGGCATGGGGATTCAGCCCGCAGACGGCCACGGACGGAGACTCCAGGCCGAAGCGGCGCTCGAGCCCCTCGATCGTCGTCTCGACGGTCCGACGTAGTCGCTCCTCGGAGAGCTCACGTCGGACCGCATCGACGGCGACGTGGGTCGTCGCCAGACTGACGCGCAGCCGCGGCCCGGCGAGCATCATGACCGCCGACGCGTCGGGAAACCACGCGTCGAGTCGGTCCGTATGACCGACCGGCGGTTCGCCGATCAGTTCGAAGGCCGACTTGTTCCACGGGGCCGTGACGACGGCATCGACCTCCCCCGCTCGCGCAGCTCGCACGGCCCGTTCGAATGCCCGACCCTGGAGCCTCGCAGCCTGCGGCGACGACTCGCCCTTGGCGACCTCCCCGATCGACACGCCGTCGACCAGGTCCACGACCGTGGGCGACTCGGGCCGAGCGGATCGATCCATGCGCTCGACGACCTCGAGTCGATCGACGAACTCGGCGCTCGGCCCCGAACCGAGCAACTCGACTTCGCGCCTCAACGCCTCGATCGACCCGAAGATCACCGGGACGGCTCCCCCGGGGAGCGGCTGCCGAAGGGCGCCGAGGACGACCTCGGGCCCGATCCCGGCGACATCCCCGATCGAGATGCCGATCCGCGGTCTCATCCGACACTCGAATCCTCAGAGCGAAATCTCGACCAGCGTCTCGGAACGCAGATCCTCGAGGAGCGAGTCGAGTTTCTCCGTCAGCTTCTTCTGCTTGAGTTCCCGTCGGATCGCTTTGCGCCGCTCGCCCACCTTCCCACTCGGCGCACGACTGACGTCGACGACCTCGACGATGTGATAGCCGTAGTCGGTCCGGATCACACCCGAGTGGGCTCCCTCCTTCAGCGAGAACGCCACGTTCTCGATCGCCGGCTGGAGCTCCCCGCGACGGAACGTCCCCAGAAGTCCCCCCTTCGACGCCGAGGGGTCGTCGCTGTACTTCTCGGCCAGCGTCGCAAACTCCGCTCCCTTCTCGAGCTTCTTTACGATCTTCCGCGCCCGCCGTTCGGCCCGCTTTTTCGCCTTCTTTCCGTTGCCGTCGGGCTGGACGAGGATGTGACGGACCTTGACCTGTTTGGCGGCCGCTCCGGGGTCGCCGAACCGACGCCGATAGACCTCGTCGACCTCCGAACTGGAGACGGACACCCGGCTGCCGAGCTTCGCCTGCAGCAACTTTCGCTTGAGCAGGTTGTGCCGCAGGATCCCCCGATACTCCGAAAACGAGATCCCGTACCGCTCGATCATCATCCGGAAGCGCTCCTCGCTCAGCCCCCGCTTTTTGCGCGTCATGGCAACCAGACGATCGACGCGACTCTCGTCGATCGACAGCCCCATCTCCTCGGCCTCGCTCTCGATCAGCTGCCGCTCGATCATCTTGTCGAGAACCGTCCGACGCAGCTCGGGATCGTCCTTGCGCCCTTCGATCTCCGACGGCGGCGTTCCCTGTTGGAGCAGGTAGGGTTCGATCGCCTCCGAGAGCTGGTGTTCGGTGATGATGTCGTCGCCGACCTTCGCGACGATCCGGTCGACGATCTCCGCCCCGGCCACCCCGCTGCAGAGCAAGAGGGCACTGGCCACCAGTCCGGCGGCCAACCGGCCGAACATCCTGGGTACATCGGTCATCACGGTGTCACACTCCGCGGTCTGACGAATCGATGAACGAACGGGTATGATCGCAAATCGTAGGGTCACACCACTGAACGAACTCCCGCACCGCCCGACGATACATGCGCGTCAGGGTCCGGCCGAATCGTCGGATCCATCGCCGGCCCGCTGGGCTCGAACCAGCGGAATCTCACCCGGCCCGGCCGGCGGGCGCGATTCCGGGGGCTCCAGGCGGTCGGCCAGGTCGGCATCGACCCGGACGTCGGTCCGTTCCCGCCAGCGCTCCAACAACTGGCGGCGAGTCTCGGCCCTGCGTTTCTCGTACAACTTCGTCCGAATGTCGCGAGCGACCTCGTCGAGCGGGCGTCGAGAGGCCGGCCGCTTTTTGTAATAGGTCGCGATCGCCCAGCGGTTCTCTTCTTTCGCCGGCCGAAACAGTTCCGAGACACGACCCTTCTCCTCCAGAGCGAAGACGGCTCTCGACAGCGCCGGGTCCGCCGGTTGCTCGTCGGGCGGAGCGATCCAGCCGACGTCACCGCCCCGCTTGGCCGACCCGGGGTCGACCGACCGTCGCGACGCCAGCGTCCGGAACGCCTCGACCCGTTCGATCGGCTTCGATCGCTGGTGCCCGGTCAACTTCGCACGCAGGTACTCCGCCCGCTGACGCGAGACGGTCTCGATCACCGCGGCCCGGCGCTGTGCCGGTCGTCGATACCGATCGAGATGCTCCCGATAATACGTCTCGACGGCGCGGTCGGCGATCGCATCCATCGTCACCCGTCGGCCGACGGCCTCTCGGAGAAACCGCTCGGCGATCGTCTCCTTCATCGACCATCGCGCCTCCGGGGGCGACCGTCCGAATCGACTCTCGGCGCGATCGGCGAGGATTTCGAACTTCGCGACGGCCTTCAGAAACTCGCGCTTGCGCTCGACGGTCCGGTACTCCGCCCGGACGTACGCGGGCAACGCCTCGAGGCGTCCCTCCAACTCGCCCAGCGTGATCGTTTCGCCGTTGACGACCGCCGCCCGCCGGCGGTCGCGGGAGCGCTCCCCCTGATCGGGTCGCCAGCTCTCGGCCGGCCGGGTCGGCGGGCAACCCGCCGCCGCGGCCGCCACCAGAACCACGATTGCCGTGCGAACCGGGCGATTCACGGCGTCCGAACGGTCTGCAGTCGATCCATCAACCAGCGCGCGACTTCCAGCGGTCGATCGGCCTCGTCGTCGTCGAGCGAGTACAACAGGTTGCGGTCGGAGGTCAGCTCGAAGTCGCCGTCGGACTCGCGTACCAACTGGACGAGTTCACCCGGGTTGAGCGGGGTTTCCTCGTCGAGATGAACTTTGATCGCCTCCGGACCGGCGTCCAGCCGCGAGGCGCGCACGTCCCGGCAGGCGATCTTCACCGCCACCAGTTCGCGCAGGTTGTCCACCGGTTCG
>JBDGRG010000015.1:0-10242 GCA_042218355.1 Bradymonadaceae bacterium | reverse complement strand
CATCTCGTCGTAGATCTCCAGCAGATCGTCGGTCGAACTCGACAGTGACAGCCGCTTGTAGAACGTCAACCGCAGCGAGGTGTCGTCGATGTAGTCGTCCGGGATGAAGGCCTCGACCGGCAGATTGACCTCGGGCTCGATTTCGTCCTCCACCTCGCGGTCGCGCAGCTCGTCGATCGCATCCTCGAGCAGCTCGGTGTACAGGTCGAGACCGACCTCCTCGACGTGCCCCGACTGATCCTTGCCCAGCAAATTGCCGGCCCCGCGGATCTCGAGGTCGTACGTGGCGACGTGAAAGCCACTGCCCAGCTCGCTGTGGCTCTGGATGACCTCGAGCCGCTTCTCGGCCGTCTTCCCGAGCGACTTCTGGCGCGGCACGAGCAGATAGGCGTAGGCGCGCTCGTCGCTCCGGCCGACGCGGCCGCGCAGCTGATACAGCTGCGAGAGGCCGAAGTTGTTCGCCTCGTTGATGACGATCGTGTTCGCATTGGGGATGTCGAGCCCGCTCTCGATGATCGTGCTGCAAAGCAGCACGTTGATGTCCCCCTCGACGTACGAGAGCATCGCGTCCTCGAGCTGGGACTCCGCCATCTGGCCGTGAGCGACGGCGATCCGCGCCTCGGGGACGATCTCCTCGAGGTGAGCGGCCATCTCGTCGATCGTCCGCACGCGGTTGTGCACGAAGAAGACCTGACCGCCGCGCTCGATCTCCCGCATGATCGCCTCGCGGACGATCCCCTCGCTGAACTTGGCCACGTGAGTGCGCACCGCCAGCCGGTTGTGCGGGGGGGTGGCGATGATCGACAGATCACGGATGCCCAGCAGGCTCATCTGGAGTGTCCGCGGAATCGGCGTCGCCGTCAGGGTCAGGACGTCGACGTTCGTGCGGAGTTTCTTGATCTCCTCCTTGTGTTCGACCCCGAACCGCTGTTCCTCGTCGACGACCAGCAGCCCGAGATCGTCGAACTCGATGTCGTCCGACAGCAGGCGGTGGGTCCCGATCAGGACGTCGACCTCCCCGTCGGCCGCCCCCTCGATGATCGCCCGCGACTGCGAGGCGGTTCGAAAGCGACTCAATGCCTCGACCTCGGCCCCGAACGGCTCCAGGCGCTGCTTGAATGTCCGGCGGTGCTGTTCGCACAGGATGGTCGTGGGGACCAGGATGGCGACCTGTTTGCCGTCGAGGACCGCCTTCATCGCCGCGCGCATGGCGACCTCGGTCTTCCCGAATCCGACGTCCCCGCAGATCAGCCGGTCCATCGGCTTCGTCTGCTGCATGTCCTCGAGGACGTCCTCGATCGCCTGCGCCTGATCGGGGGTCTCCTCGAAGGGAAAGGCCTCCTCGAACTGTCGAAAGTACTCGTCCGGAGCCGAGAAAGCGTATCCCTCGGCCATCTCCCGCTCGGCATACAGCCGCAGCAGGTCGTCGGCCATCTCCCGGATCCGCTCCTTGACCTCCTCCTTCGTCTCCTCCCATCGGTCGCTGCCGAGCCGGTCCAGACGGGTCTGCTCGCCGCTCCCGATGTATTTCTGGACGCGCCCCAGGCGATAGACCGGCAGGTACAGCTTGTCCCCGTCGGCATACTCGATGTGCAGAAAGTCGTTCTCGACGCCCTCGACGTCCAGATGCACCAGCCCGCAGTAACGACCGATGCCGAAATCGACGTGCACGATGTGGTCGCCGACCGAGAGATCCCGGAAATGGCTGATCTCGGCGTGCTCGGTGACCGACTTGTCGGTCTGTTTTTTGACCCGCTGGCCGAAGATCTCCGAGCCCGAAACCAGCGCCAGCCCCAGAATCTCCGACCGAAATCCGGTCGACAGCTCGGCCTCGTAGACCTCGACCAGATCGGCGGGCGGCGGGACGGGCTCGGTGACGTCGACCGGCGTCGGCAGATCGATCGCGTCGACGCCGTTGCGCTGGAGCAGTCCGACCATCCGGTCGACCTGCCCCTTCGTCCGGCACGCGATGCAGATGCGGCCGTACTGCTCGCGCCACGACTCGATCTCCTCGCACAGCCCCTCGACCGCCTTCTCGGTCGAGCGATGTTCCTTGCGGAGTTTGACGACGTCGGTATTCGGTCGGGCGCGGAACTCGTACGACCGGTCCCGATCGGGCAGATCGAAGCCGAGTTCGTCCTCGGCGGTCTGCATCGCGACCCGCCGCATCTCGACCCGGGGGGCCCGCCCGTCGAGGTAGTCGACCGTCCGTTGGGGCGACCGGTAGTAAGCCTCGACCGGGAAGACCAACTCGCCCTCGTCGACCGCTCGCTCACACTCCGCCTGGCGGTCGTTCCAGCGCGCCTTCAGCGAGTCGACGGCTCCGTCCGGATCGACCAGCACGACCAGTGGATCGTCTCCGACGTAGTCGAAGAGATCCGCCGTCCGATCGTACAGCGCCGGCAACAGCGCCTCGATTCCGATGAAGTGGATGCCGGCCCGGAGGTCGTCGATGATCGACCGGACGTCCCGGGAGGCGAGTTCCAGTTCGTTCGCCCGGTCGCGGAGTCGATCCGCAGCACGATCGACCGACGGTTCGTCGAGGATTTCTTCCCGGATCGGAAAGATCTCGCAGGACTCGAGTTCCTCGACCGTCCGCTGGTTCTCGGCGTTGAACGCCCGCATCTCGCTGATCTCGTCGCCCCACCGCTCCAGTCGGATCGGATGGTCGTCGGTGGGCGAGTACAGGTCGACGATGTCGCCGCGGATCGCGAAGGTCCCGGGGTCCTCGACGACCGGGACCTCCGAATAGCCACAGGCGGTCAGCCGCGAGCGCAGCGCCTCGTTGCTCATCTCGTCGCCGGTCTCGATCCGGCGCGAGTACAACTCCATCGCCTCGACTGGAATCGACCGGCGGGTCGCCGCCTCGATCGAGGCGACCGTATAACGGGGTTTGCGCCGCCGACTGAGGCGATAGAGCGTGCTGAGCCGTTCCATCCGAACCAGGCGATCGGCCGAGGCCTGGTGGTACGGCCCGATGTCGTAACTGGGCAGATGGACGACCGTATCGTGCAGATCCTGCTCCGTCGGTGCCCCCGGCGGGGCCATCCGTGACTGCTCGTCTCCGGAGGCGAACAGCGAGAGATCGTCGGCGAGGGTCTCGGCGTCGTCGGGGTCGGCCGCCAGCACCACCAGCGGACAGTCCAGCCGCCGACTCAAATCGGCGAGGATGCAGGCCCGAAACCCCTCGCTGGCACCGAGAATCTCCACGGGGCGCTCGTCGCCGCCCTCGAGCTGCTCGACGACGTCCTCGATCCGATAGGCGCTCTCGAACGTCGCCTCCGGAAAACGCTCGGCGGACGGACCGGCCCCGCCGACCTCGTCCGACCGGTGCTCGTCGGAATCGCCCCCCTCCGTCCACTCCGGCAGATCTGTCAGTTCGGTCTCCGTCATGCCGATGTCCGGTTCACTCTGGAAGCCACCGCCCCTCGCGATCGCGTGCCGGCCGACGCCGGGTCGAGCCGGCGGCGACCGCCCGCGTGTAACCACCCCCTCGAATCCGTGTCAACGACCGGCCCCCGAGCGTGTGGACCCGATCGAACGGACCGACCGTTTTCCACAGGGCTGACGCCGCCGCCCGCTCGGCGGTCTGTGACATCCGGCGACGCTCGAGCGACGCCGGCCGGGATGGCGTCCGGCGCGGGCAACATGACCGGCGATCGCGGTGGATTGCTTTCGACCCGGTCACCGGCTGACGGTCGTCCGAATGTACCTCGGTTACTCGCTCACTCAGCGACTCGGTCACTGGCCGATCGAAGAGAGACCCATCGGATCGGTCCTTGCTTTTATACACGGACGACCGACCCGACCGGCCTCCGGTTTGTTGATGAATCGGACGTCGTCTCGTATGCTGGGCTTGCTTTGCCAACTCGTCCGTTCCGTTCGGGAGTTCGACCGTCGGGCTCGCACGGCCCGCCCGGTCTGTCCTCCCCCGGGACGACGTGAAACAGGTGACCCGCGATGGATATTCAGTCCCGAGATCAGCGACCGGCCGACCTCCTCGAACGGTTTCACCGGGACGAGTCGGGCGTCGCGATGACTGAATACCTCATCATTTTCGTTCTGGTCGCCTTCGGAGCGACGCTGGCACTGATCGTCGTGGCCGCGTTCGTGAAGGCGTACCGAGACTTCATGATGTGGTATCTCGGTCACCCGATGGTCTGAGCCCGGAGACAGGAGTTCACACCGGTGTGACAGCCTGTCGGGCTCCGTCTCTCGGACTCGAACGCCTCGGGGCGTCGACCCGCGCTCACCGGGGTCGACCGGGCTGAGAACCGACACGTTCTCGAAGGAACGTGGATTGCAAGGATGATCGATCGAACGTCCACGGCCCGCGGGGGGCTACCCCGTCGGATGCGTCGTGTGGTCGGCCGAGGCGGATGCCTCGCGCCAGCAATCGCAGTCGAGTCGCGAACTTTCTCTCCGATACGGAGATAGTCCAATGGAAGACTTCAAACAGATGCTGACGGCGTTTCACGAGGACGAAGAAGGGGCGACGGCGACGGAGTACATCATTCTCCTGATTCTGATCGCCTGCTTCGTCATCGCGATCGTGCAGGTCTTCGGCGGCACGGTCAGCAGCAAGTTCATGAAGGCCGAGTCGGCGGTCAACAACAAGGTGACCTTCTGACGCACCGACCGGGCGGCGCGTCCGATCGGGGGGACCGGGCGATCCGGGTCTGCGACGCACGGCCGTCGGATTGCAGCCGCCGGTCACCTCGGCGAGGTGGTTGGTCGGTTCGATCTCGGCCACACACACCGATCCGCCCGGGATGTGTCCGTCGTTGAAACTGCAGGAGCCAGGTTCGCGCCGTGGAGACACTGCTCAGCGTCACTCCGTGGCGTACCTGGCTCGTGCTGGTTCCACTGGGCGTCGTCGTCACCTCGGCGGCCGTCACGGATGCGCGTGATCGACGCATCCCGAACAATCTGACCTATCCCGCCTTCGTCTTCGGGCTGGTCGCTCACGGCCTGGCCCTCGGATGGTGGGCGCTCGGCTACGCTCTCCTCGCCGCGCTCGCCGTCTTCATCGTCGGCCTCCTCTTGATGGCCTTCGGTCTCGTCGGTGGGGGCGACGTCAAACTGTTGATGTGCATCGCCGCCTTCACGGGCTTCGGCGGTCTCAGCGAGATCTTCTTCTACAGCATCGTCGCCGGGGGTATTCTCGGGTTCGTCTATGCGATTTTCGACCGTCATCTGATCGACGTCGTCGGCCAGCTGTTTCGGTTCCTGCGCGGGCTCTGGCGACAGGCGCTGTATCGGACGACCGCCCTGGGCGAAGATCTCGACGACCGCGAGGAGCGAGCCGACTTCCCGTTCGGGGTCGCCGTCTTCGCCGGAACGGTCCTCGCCTTTACGGAGGCTCGGTTCGGCTGGCCCGGCCTGTTGAGCTGGTATCTGGCCCATACCGCCCTCGGGCAGTGAGTTTTATCGGGATCGAAGCGCCCGACGACAGCGACCATCCACCCCCGGCCCCGACCACCTACGACCCGACGCCTCGATGCCATCGTGACCGCCAACTGTCAGCAAGACTGCGACGTGGCGGTGATCGGGGCGGGGGTCGCCGGACTCGGCGTCGCCTGGCGACTCGCCCAGGGCGGAGCGGAGGTCGTCGTGCTGGAACGGGACCGGGTGGGCGGGGGCGCCAGTCGAGCGGCCGCCGGCATGCTCGCACCGACGGCCGAGGTCGAATTCGGCGAGACGGAACTGCTCGAATTCGGCCGCCGGAGCCTCGAACGCTATCCCGGGTTCGTCGACGAGCTCGAGGACACCACCGGGATCGACGTCGACTATCGAACCGAGGGGACGCTCGTTGCGGCGACCGACCGCGACGATGCCGAGGCACTCGACCGCATCCACCGGTATCACCGCGAACTCGGCCTGCAGGTCGAACGCCTCTCGGCCGAGGCCGCCCGCGAGCGGGAGCCGGCGCTGGCGCCGGGTTTGAGCAGGGCCCTGTACTGTCCGACCGACCATCAGGTCGACCCTCCCCGTCTCGTCGACGCCCTCGCCCGGGCCGTCGAGAGCGCCGGGGGGGAGATCCGCGAGCGGACACCGGTCGACGCCATCGACTGTGACGACGGCGTGCGTGCCGTCCGCACCGAATCGAGACGCATGCGAGCCGATCGCGTCGTCGTCGCCGCCGGCGCCTGGACACCGAAGATAGGGGGCGTCCCGGAGGGAATCCTCCCGAGGATTCGCCCGGTGCGCGGAGAGATCCTCTCGATTCGAGCGACGGGATCCGATCCGCTGTGCAGCCACGTCGTCCGCGCGCCGGACCCGACGCGACCCGACGTCTACCTGGCCCCCAAGTCGGACGGACGCGTGATCGTCGGCGCGACCAGCGAGGAGCGCGGGTTCGAATCCCGTCCCACCGCCGGCGGCATCTACGAACTGCTCCGCGGCGCACGCCGGGCGGTCCCCGGCGCGTACGATGCGTTTCTGGACGACTTCTGGGTCGGATTTCGCCCCGTCTCGCTGGATGGCAAACCGGTACTCGGACCGACCGAGGTCGAGGGGCTCTGGGTCGCCACCGGCCACGGTCGACACGGCATCCTCCACACTCCGTCGACCGCCGACGCGGTTGCCGAGTCGCTCCTCGACGACCGGATCGCCCCGACACTTTCGGGCTTTACACCGTCCGACCGGGCGCGGTAGGGAGTCTGGAGAAGATTTCCGTCGAGCCGGGGACGAGCCTCGAAATCAGCGTCTCCGAGGCGGCGTCCCCCCGGGGCGAGATCGCTCTCTCCCGCTGCTACCGGCTCGGAACACCGAACTCGTACCCGGCCAACTATCGCTCGTCCCCCCGGCGCCGCGGCTCCGTCGCGATCGACCCAGTGGATCGCCGACTGTGCCGACGGAGAGGTGGAGAACCGCAGCTCCACCGCGGATTTCCGATCGGGTCTCCTCCAGACGTGCCCCATACCGACGCAATGACGAATCGATTCCGCATTCTTCCGTTCGTCGCCCTTCTAATCACGGTCGGAGCCGCGATCCCGGCCCACGCTCAGGAAACGACTGGAAGTCGATTCGACTTCGCCACCGGCGCGCGCCCGCTCGGCATGTCGGGGACGTACAATGCGGTCGGCACCGGCGCGGCCGGGCTGTACCACAATCCGGCGGGCATCGCCGCGGCGAACATGTACTCGCTGAACGGCACCTACGAGTTCACACCGTCGACAAACGTCCTGTCGGCCTCGATCGTCGACAGCAAGACGAACTCGAACATCGCCGCCGGCGTCGGTTACAGTTATCTGCTCGGCCGAAGCGAACTCAGCAATTCGTTCGGCCACGACATCCGGCTGGCCCTGGCGATCCCCGCCGTTCCGGACCGCGTCTCGGTCGGCGTCGAGGGCCGATACGCGATCCTCAACACCGACGGCACGGAACTGGCCCGTGGTTTCACGATGGAGGCGGGGTTTCTGTTTCGGATCGTCGACAAACTGAAGCTGGGAGTGGTCGGTCGCAACCTCATCGACATCTGCGATCGGCCGCGCGTCTGCCGGACGGTGACCCCGCTGACGATGGCCGGCGGACTGGCCTACGGCGAGGGTTCGCCCTTCACGGCGACGGCCGATGTCGAGGTCGATCTCGGATCGGAGGAGGACCAGGTCAATCTCCGGTATCAGATCGGCGGGGAATACCTCGTCGCCGGCAGCGTTCCCATACGCGTGGGCTACGAACACAAGACCTTTACCGAGACCGATCACGTCAGCCTCGGTGCCGGCTGGCGAGCGTCGAGATTCGGCATCGACATCGCCGGTCAGATGGAGATTCAGGACCCCGAGGCACTTCGTATTTCCAGTTCGTTTGCCGTGTATTTCAAGTGACCGTGAGTGGATGAATGGAGCGCGCACGACGGCCGATGGGCCATCGACGAGGCGCGCACGGACGACGTGACCAGCCGAACTCCGACGCGAGTCGGAGGCGACCACTCGATCCTTCACGCCAGACTGTCCGACATGGAGAATACCCCGAACGACGATCCCGCTTCGGAGGACGTCGACGTCATCGTCGAGGAGGACGACGAAGACCTCGACGAAGCGGAGGAGGTCGAGATCGATCCGGACCACCTCGACGACGTCCAGGACGTACTCGGCGATCTGAGTCTTCCGATGCTCCGGCAGGGCGACGATCTCGAACTGACGGCGGATACCGATCCGATCACCGCATACCTGGCCAAACTGAACTACATCGAACCCCTCTCCAGCGAGGAACAGCAGGAGCTGGCCGAGCGCTACGTCGAAGAGGACGATCTCAACGCGGGCCGGATGCTCGTGCTGACCAACCTCCGGCTGGTCGTCAAGCTCGCGCGCGAATACAAGCGGCGCTGGACGAATCTGCTCGATCTGATCCAGGAGGGGAACGTCGGCTTGGCCGAGGCCATCACCCGGTACGACCCCTACCGCGGGGTCAAATTCACCAGTTACGCCCAGTACTGGATCCGGGCGATGATCCTGAACTACCTGATGAACCACCTCCATCCCGTGAAGATCGGCAGCTCCCGGGCCGGGCGAAAGCTGTTCTACAATCTGAAGAAGGCCCGCCGCGAGCTGATCAAGCAGGGCCGGGAACCGAGCCCGCAGCTGGTGGCCGAATACCTCGACGTCGACAAGGAGGACGTCATCCGCGTCTCTCAGCAGCTCGACTCTCCGCCGGTGTATCTCGACGCGGAGGCCCCGGGCCACGAGGACACCACGGTCGGGGAATTGATGGAATCGGACGTCGTCAACCCCGAGGAAGCGGTCTCCGAGCGGGACATCTCCGACCAGCTCGCCGAGGCAATGAAGGACTTCGGCGATCAGATCGAGGACGAGCGCAAGCGTGCGATCTGGTTCGAGCGGATGATCGCCGAGAACGACAAGGCGCTGGTCGAGCTGGGCGAGGACTGGGGCGTCTCCAAGGAACGCATCCGGCAGGTCGAGGTTCAGATTCGCGAGGACTTCGAGGAGTTTCTCAAAGAGCGACTCGGTGACGACGTCGAGATCGATTTCCTCGACTGAGACGCATTGAAAATCCGAGCGGCCCGGTCTACACAGGCTGCATCCTGGAGACGAACCCGCCGACCGGTGGATTCGTCTCGAGCATCCCCCGACATCGGCATCATTCGATCGACGTTCACGACGAGGATGGAATCATGACGAGTTCCGTCGCGGAAGTTCCGGATACGTTCATGGACACGGACTTCGAACTGTTCTCGGACCGTCCCTTCCAGGTCGCCGATCTGTCCGAGGAGACGGTCGCACTGGGCCGCAAGGAGATCGAACTGGCCGAGAAGGAGATGCCGGGGCTGATGGCGACCCGCGAAAAATACCGCGACGAACAACCCCTCGAGGGAGCGCGGATCTCGGGTTCGCTGCACATGACGGTCCAGACGGCGGTGCTGATCGAGACGCTCGTCGAACTGGGCGCCGACGTCCGATGGGCGTCGTGTAACATCTACTCGACTCAGGACCACGCCGCCGCCGCGGCTGTCGTCGGCCCCGAGGGAACTCCCGACAACCCGCAGGGCGTGCCGGTCTTCGCCTGGGAGGGCGAGACCGTCCGAGAGTACTGGTGGTGCACGTTCCAGATGCTCAACTGGCCCGACGAACAGGGTCCGACCATGATCCTGGACGACGGGGGCGACGCTTCACTGATGGCTCACCTGGGCTACGAGTACGAACAGCCCGACAACACCCTCGACCCGAGCACGGCCGAAAATCCCGAGAAAGAGGTCGTGCTGACCGCGCTCCAGAACATTCAAGCCGTCGACTCGACCTTCTGGTCCGACCGGGTCGACGACATCGAAGGCGTCAGCGAAGAGACGACGACGGGCGTTCACCGACTGTACGAGCGCAAGGAAGAGGGGACGCTGCTGTTCCCGGCCATCAACGTCAACGATTCCGTCACGAAGTCGAAGTTCGACAACATCTACGGCTGCCGGCACTCGCTGATCGACGCCATCAACCGCGCGACCGACACGATGGTCGCCGGCAAACGGGCGCTGGTCTGCGGCTACGGCGACGTCGGGAAGGGCTCGGTCCAGTCCCTCCAGGGCCAGAATGCGAACGTCTCGGTCGCCGAGATCGACCCGATCTGTGCCCTGCAGGCCTCGATGGAGGGTCTGAACGTCGTCACCGTCGAGGAGGCGATCGAGCGGGGATTCGACATCTACGTGACGGCGACCGGGAACATCGACGTCATCACGGCCGACCACATGTCCCGGATGAAAGACGGCGCGATCGTCTGCAACATCGGCCA
>JBDGRG010000149.1:3675-6374 GCA_042218355.1 Bradymonadaceae bacterium | reverse complement strand
CTGGGTCTCGACGCTGTAGGTCGCGCCGGTCGTCTCGTCGACCGTCGAGTCGGAGGCGTCCGTCCGGTCAGACGACGATTCGGCTTCCCGGGACTCGGCCCCGTCGGCTGTCGAGCCCCCGGAGGGGGAGTCCTCGGCGGCAGCGGGTGCCGACTCGGTGGACGGGCCGCCCGAGACTGCGTCGGCCTCCGAACGAACGACCGACGGCGGAAGCAGTGCCGAAGCCGGGTCGACGTGAAGGGAGACGACTGCGACGGCGACACACGCACTCGTCCCGAGCTGGAGACAGTGGTCGGCCAATGGAAGTCCCGTTTGCTCTCGACCCGGCCGCACCGGCCGAGTTGAGTCGCGGAGAGCAGACCACTCCGCAAGGGAGTGGGGGCGAGGTACGGCGAACGGGGAGAGGTCTCCTGACTCGCGGCTCGCCGCGCGGACCTCCGCGCGAGTGCCGCCGGCCGCCTTCCCGCACCCCTCGTACGGGGTGCAGTGGCCCGGGCCGGGGCTCGCCGCTCACAGTGGCGCGTCCGTTCCGGAGTTCCACCGGATTCCCTGACTCCCCACTGCGATCACCTTGTCACCCCCGGGTCGGTCCCGTCAATGCGGCGACGGATCGAGGAGGCGTGCACGGATGATCGGTCGGAGCGGTCTCAGAGGGGGGGCGTCGAGATCCCACGGGTTCCGAGCAGACCCTCACCGAAGTGGGCGGGGGCGGCACGTTGACGGTATGGTTGCGCGGTCGTATGTTCCGCGCGCCGAGGTTCGATCAGATTTTTCAGAGTCATCCATGAATGACCAGGCCACAGGTGGAGGGGCCAGTCCGCCGGGCGAGTTGCCGGCAGTCGAGCTGATCGAGGAACTCGACGAGCGCGCTCACGCCGCTCAGGGGCGTGCACTCGATGTCTTTGCGTCTGTCGAGCGCGACACCCGCCGGGCGGACGACGAGCGGGCGGACGCCGAGGAGCGGCTCGACAGGCTGACCGGCCGCCTCGAGGAACTGGCCGACGAGAGCGATCTCCCGCTGGTCTGGCGCGATCTCCTGGAGTATCTGCCGGTCGTCGGCAATCGGTCACTCAGCCCGCGCGTGCTCGAGCAGTTCTTGCGCCGGCGCTGGGAGAAGGTCGCGGGGTTTCGGCGCAGTCTTGGACGCCATTCGGAGACGCTCCTCGAACTCGAGGACCGACTCTCGGAGATCGCCGAGCGAGCGGACGAGATAGAGTCGACGGCGCTGGAGGTGGTGCGCGCACGGAGCGACTGGCTGGCCCAGCTCGTCGAAGGTGAGCAGTCCGGGGCGACGAACGGCGGCGACGGCGAACTCGCCGGTCCGGAGCTGGCCCGACGGGCGGCCGCTCTCGAGTGCGCCGCTTCGCTGCTGTTCTGGGCTCGCCAGCTCATCCGGTCCGCCGAGGCGGCGGCGGCGTTCGTGTCGACGGTGACGGAGATCGTCGAGGAGTTTCGCGGTTCGACGGAGGAGCGGCTCGAGGCGGTCGCCGCCGGGTTCGAATCGGCCAGCAACACCGACACCCCGGAGCGAGCGCTGGCGTCGCTGTCGGAGGGAGCGGACGCCCTGGCCGCTCTGCATCGATCCGTCGATTCGTTTGCGCGAGAGATCGAGACCCTCGAGTCCGAGCGGGCGACGGATCTCTACGACCGGATCGAGGCGGAGACCCGTCGGACCACCGAGTGGTTGAATCGATTCGAGTCGTCGGCGCCCGATGCCGACGAGCGGGCGGCCGTCGCGTCGGTCGTCTCGGCACTCGAATCGGCCTCGGTCGGGAACGGCCCGGCCGGAGCCGAGGCGTCCAGCGGGGGACCGGCGGCGGCCTCGACACTCGACGAGATTCGCCGGCGTCTCGAACGACTGGCCGGAGACATCGACAGTTCTTGAGCCGGTCCGCGACCGGGACCGGTGCTGCGACGGGAGGAGAGTCGTGGACGATCGAAATCTGGCGCTCGATCTGGTGCGCGTGACGGAGGCTGCTGCCATTGCGTGCGGGCGAACGATGGGGCAGGGACGCCCGGACTGGAGCGACGAGCACGCGGTCAGTGCGATGCGGGCGGCCTTCGAGCCGGTTCCGATCGACGGGACGGTGGTGATCGGGGAGGGCGAGCGCGACGAGGCTCCGATGCTGTACATCGGGGAGGAGGTCGGGCGAGCCGACGCCGGCGATCCCGAGATGGATCTCGCGCTCGACCCGCTGGAGGGGACCGATCTGTGTGCGAAGGGGCGGCCCGGCGCGATCGCGGTCGTGGCGATGGCGCCGGCGGGAAACCTCCTGAATGCCCCCGACGTCTACATGGACAAGATTGCGGTCGGTCCGGTCGGGAAAGGGGCGATCGACATCTCCAAGACGCCGACCGAGAACATCGAGCGCCTGGCCGAGGCGAAGGGCGTCGACATCGAGGATCTGACGGTCGTCATCCTCGAGCGCGAGAGGCACGAAGATCTGATCGCCGAGGTGCGGGAGACCGGTGCGCGCATCAAACTGATCCCGGACGGCGACGTCCACGCGGGCATCGCGACGGGCAACCCGGAGACGGGCATCGACATGTTGATGGGGATCGGCGGAGTGGCCGTTCCCGACGAACCTCGTGCTGAACACGCTGGACCCCGACACGCTGTTCGGGCAGTACCTCGGCGGGGCCGAGTACGCCTACCTCGCGGGCACGTCGATGGCCGCCCCGCAGGTCGCCGGCGCCGC
>JBDGRG010000149.1:0-3665 GCA_042218355.1 Bradymonadaceae bacterium | reverse complement strand
TGCCTGGGCGGTGACATGCAGGGTCGGCTGGTGCCGCGCAACGACGAGGAGATCCAGCGTGCCGAGGCGATCATGGGGGAGGACGCCGACATCCACCGTCCGCTGATACTCGAGGAGCTGGCGGACGAGGAGCTGCTCTTTGCGGCGACGGGGGTGACCGATGGCGAGCTGCTGCGCGGTGTGCGCTACGGGGCGAAGGGATGCCAGACCGAGTCGGTCGTCATGCGATCGAAGTCGGGGACGGTACGCTACGTCGAGGCCGCCCACGATTTCGAGACCAAGCCCCACTACACCCTCGAGGGGCTGCACGAGAAGATGGACTATGACGGGGAGCTGAGGGGCTCGGAATAGGAAATGGGGGGCGTCCCTCGGTGCGCGCCGATCGTTCGAGGTCGAGCAACCGCTCACGCGGGGCGCGACTGGGCTGCAGGGGCGCAGAGGACGAACCGAAATGCACGACGACCACACGACTATCGACTTTCCGTCGCGCCTCTCCCCGTGTTCTCGCGCCTTCGTGATCGCCTCGTCGAACGACTACGAAGGTCGATCCCCCCGGACGTCGGTTCGATGGAGGGACGAGACAGGACACGACCGCTCGGCCGTCCGACCGCACGAGCGTCAGAGACGAGTGACCGCACGAGCATGCGGGCGAGCGACTGTGCACCCGGAGCGTCCGAGCGTGTGGAAAAACTATCTTCAGAGCGCGAGGCCCATCGACATGCGTCACGGACCTCACAACCGTCCGTAGAGCGCATTTCGTCTGCAGTGACGGAACATCGAGGAACGTCGTTCACTCGAAACGCGCCTTCCGATTCCCAATTCTCCATTCCCCATTCCCAACCCATGCGTGAAGACGGACGAACACGGGACGAGATTCGACCGGTCACCATCGAGACGGGTTACACGAGTGTTCCGGACGGGTCTGTCCGGATTCAGACCGGGGACACGATGGTGCTCTGCACCGCCAGTGCGTCGGACTGGCTGCCGCGGTGGCGCAAGAAGCAGGCGGGGCCGGACGAGGAGCCCGACGGGTGGGTGACCGCTCAGTACGCGATGCTCCCGGGATCGACGTCACCCCGGTCGCGGCGGCCGGTGATGCGGGGGAAGATGAGCGGGCGAACGCACGAGATCAAACGATTGATCGCCAGGAGCCTGCGCGGGGTCGTCGATCTCGAGGCGCTCGGCCCTCGAAGCATTCAGCTGGATTGCGAGGTGCTCCAGGCCGACGGAGGGACCCGAACGGCCTCGATCACCGGTGCCTGGGTGGCGATGGCGATCGCCGCTGCGAAGCTGTACCGGGAGGACGAGGTCGAGACGTTTCCCGTCCACGAGACCCTGGCCGCGATCTCCGCGGGCGTGGTCGATGGCGAGACCCTGTTGGATCTCCCCTACGAGGAGGACAGCGCGGCCGACGTCGACATGAACGTCGTGATGAACGGCGCCGGTGAATACGTCGAGGTCCAGGGGACGGGCGAGGAGGCGACTTATTCGCGTCGGGAACTGGACGAATTGCTCGATCTCGCCGAGAAGGGAATCGGCGAGTTGACCGAACTGCAGCGCCAGGCACTCCCGGGCGACTCGATCTTCGAGCAGCTCTTCGACTGACGCCCGGGAGCCCTGCCGGCGGGGGTCACGACGAGGAGGGGTGCAGCTCGATCCCCTCTTCGACGCGCTCGCGGACGCTCTCTCGGGCGTACCCCATGCCCTCGTTCCGGCCGACGTCGACCTCGCCGGCCCGGGTCTCTCCCTCTCCCTCGACCAGGTACGAGACCACTGCTTCCGAACCGGCGGGGCCCGGGAGCGTCGAGAGTTTGAACTCCAGGGTCAACCAGAGGTTTTCGTCGATCTCTCCCTCCAGCTTCTTCTCCATCGTCCGACGCAGATCGGCGATGTCGGTCAGTTCCGCCTGGATCTCCTCCATCAGTTCGTCCAGCCACTCCTCGTCGGAACCGCCGAATTCCTCTTCGCCCGGCGGGCCGAACGAACTCTCGAAGGTGTCGTCTTCGCCGCCGCCACCGCCACCGGTCGAATCGTTACCGAAATCGTCCCAGTTGTGCGGGCTCATGGATGAACCTCCCATCGATTGAAGTCGAGTGCGAGCCGCCGTCCCGCGTGTTGGGCGGCTCGGAACGGGAACCAGTCGGCACCTATGATTGAAGGCACGAGGCTCCGTTTCGCAAGGGATTTTTTCGAGTCGTGCTCGAGAAGGCGAAGAAGGGAGGCCCCGTCCGGCCGTGTCGCCGGGCTCGCCCGTCGACGGTGAACATACACGGCGGGCCGGGGGGTATCAACGGCGGGCGTTCCCCCGGTGCGAGGATGGAATCACGGTACGAGCGAGACGAGAGGCAGTGAGGCGACCCCCAATTCGAGGAATCGAGATGAGTGACCGAGAGCGCGTCGATCTTCCGCGGAGTCCCCGCCCCGAGACGACCTGGCTGATCGAGATCGAGGATCTGGACGCGGAGGGGTGGGGCGTGGGCTACATGCCGGCGGCGGTCGGGCCACAGGACGAGCCGAAGACGTTCGAGTTCGTGGTCCGCAAGGCGCTGCCGGGCGACGTCGTCGAGGTCGAGGTCGAACGGCGGAGCGGCGAACGCATCGAGGCTCGGCTGCTGGAGTGGCGGGAGACCAGCGACGACCGCGTCGAGCCCCGCTGCAGGCACTTCGGCCGGCGCGAGCTGCCGCGCGAGGGGTGCGGCGGGTGCACGCTGCAGTCGCTGGCGTACGAGCACCAGCTCGAGTCGAAGCGCGACGACGTCCGCCGGGCGATGGACGAGAGCGGGGTCGCCCCGGATCGGGTCGAGCCGACGGTCGGGCTGGATTCCCCCTGGTACTACCGCAACAAGATGGAATTCAGCTTCGGCGACACGGCCGACCGGGAGTTCGCACTCGGGCTCCATCCGCGCGGTTACCGCTACGAGATCGTCAATCTGGACGAGTGCTACCTCGAATCGCCCTTCGTCTCGGCGTTCCTCCCGCGGGTCCGGGACTGGGCGATCGAACACGGACTCCAGCCGTATCTGAACTCGACCGACGAGGGGTTTCTCCGGACACTGACGGTCCGCGAGGGGAAACGGACCGGTGATCGGCTGGTCGAGCTGACGACGACGCACGACGAACGGGCTGCGTTCGACGGCGGGACGGCCTCGGCCGGCGAGATCGCCGAGGCATTCGACGACTTTGTCGAGCGGATTTCCGACGAACTCGGCGGCGACGTCACCTCGGTGTACTGGACGCAGAAGCGGACGGTTGAAGGGAAACCGACTCGCCATGTCGAACACCATCTGTCGGGAGCCGAGGCGATCCGCGAGCAGTTGCATCTGCCGGGCGGGCAGGAGCTGATGTTCGAGGTCGCTCCGCGGGCGTTCTTCCAGCCGAACACGGAGGGCGCCGAGGCGCTGTACGGCGAGGTCCTCGAGCGGGCCGGACTGGAATCGGGAGATGCCGGGTCGGTGCTCGATCTCTACTGCGGGACCGGGACGATCGCGCTGGCGATGGCCCCCTATGCCGACCGGGTGGCAGGGATCGAGGAACGAACCGACGCGGTCGACAATGCGCGGGCGAATGCCGAGCGAAACGGGCTCGACAACGCGCGATTCACCGCCGGCCGAGTCGGCGAGGTCCTCGCCGATCCTCCCGATGGATTCGACGTCGGGTCGCCGGAC
>JBDGRG010000148.1:6220-8700 GCA_042218355.1 Bradymonadaceae bacterium | reverse complement strand
GACGGCGAGCAGGGCGTAGGAGGCCAGGGTGTAGAGGCCGAGGCCGGGGACGGTGACGTCCGAGCCGCGGGTCCCGGCCGTGAAGACGACCACCGAGGCGAGGCCGGCGACGCGATCGATGGGGTTCCGGCGGGTGTCGATGTGCTGGATCCGGACGTAGGGCACCGCCGTCTCGACCCGCGTCAGCACCCCCCGGCGGAGCACCAGGGCGTCCTCCTGGAGCTCGAACCGCCAGATGCCGTAGCGCCTGACCGCGAAGGCCAGGCCGGCGAGCAGCAGCGTGACGAGCTGGTCGCGCAGCTCGGTGTCGTCGAGATCCGTGTACAGTTCTCCGTCGAAGGCCACCGAGACGTGGCCGGTTTCCTCGCTGACGACGACGACCGCGGCGTCGGTCCCCTCCGACAGCCCGATCGCGGCCCGGTGGCGCGTTCCGAGCGACCGCTCGACGGCCGGATTGTTCGTCAGGGGCAGAAAACAGCCCGCGGCGGCGACCTCCCCCTGCTGGATGACGACGGCGCCGTCGTGGAGCGGATTCTGGTGTTCGGGGAGAAACAGGTTGAAGAGCAGGTCCTTGGAGACGTCGCCGTGGACGCCGATCCCTTCTTCGGTGAAGTGGGTCAGATCGGCCTCGCGCTCGATGGCGATCAACGCGCCGATCTTCCGGGACGACAGCATCATGCTGGCCTTGACGATCTCCTCGATCACCTGCGTGTCCTCGAAGACGCGCGTCCCCGAGATCAGTGACGTTCGACCGACCTCGGCCAGTGCCCGGCGGATATCCCGCTGGAAGATGATGACGATGATGATGATGAAGTTGGCGATGAACCGCTCGAGGAACCAGTGGGTGGTCGTCAGGTTCAGGTAGCGGTTCTGCGACAGAAAGAAGAACAGGAGCACGAGGACCAGACCGACGAGCATCTGGACGGCCCGCGTCCCCTTGATCAACAGGAGGATGCGGTAGATGACGAAGTAGACGATCGCGAAGTCGACCGACCGCCACAGGACGTCGGCCCAACTCTCGATCCGGAGTATCTCCAGCAGGAGATCCATCGACCTCTGGGAGCGGTCCGCTCGGGCGCAGGGGCCGGGAGCAGAAATCAATGTGCGGATTCAGAACCGCCGACGGCGTCAGCGATCCGGACGACGTCGACCATCTCCTCGACATCGTGGACGCGGACGATGTCGGCGCCGGCGTAGACGCCGCAGGCGACGCTGGCCGCGGTCCCCCAGATCCGTGCCTTCGGCGGCTTGTCGAGAATGGCGCCGAGGAAGCTCTTTCGGCTCGTTCCGAGCAGAAGCGGACAGTCGAGCTCGAAGAACGCCGACAGTTCCCGGACCAGCCGGTAGTTCTGGTCGACGGTTTTGCCGAACCCGATCCCCGGGTCGAGGACGATCTGGTCCTCGTCGACGCCGGCCGACACCGCGGCCCCGACGCGGTCCTCGAAGAACGCCGCGATGTCGTCGACGACGTCGTCGTATTCGATCGACTGCTGCATCGTCTTCGGGTCGTCCAGCATGTGCATCAGGACGACCGGGGCTCCCGAGTCGGCGACGACCTCGGCCATCTGCGGGTCGTATCGGAGTGCACTGACGTCGTTGACCAGATCGGCGCCGGCCTCGAGCGCCCGCCGGGCGACCTCGGCCTTGCGCGTGTCGATCGAGATCGGTACGTCGAGTCGGCTCGCCGTTCGCTCGACGACCGGGACGACACGGTCGATCTCCTCGTCGACGGGCACGGCGGAGGCGCCGGGCCGGGTCGACTCGCCCCCGATGTCGATCAGATCCGCACCCTGCCGTTCGAGTCGTGCGGCGCGATCGGTCGCATCCTCGTGTCCGAAGTAGTCGCCCCCGTCCGAGAACGAATCGGGCGTCACGTTGACGACCCCCATCACCGCTGTGCCGCGATCGAACGTCAGGCGGCTCTCCTCGAACTCGATGGGCGGCGGGGTCGGGCGGGCGCGCGGTTGACCGTAAAAGGAGGGCATCGGGCTGGTGCGTTCGGGCCGGTCGGGTCGGGTTCGTCGTCGAGTCTCGAGTCGTCTCCGTCAGCCCCGTGGGATCGGACGGCAGGATCGAGGATCGCCGCCGGCGCCCACCACCGCTGCACGAGCCGATCGTCGGGGTAGCATGGACATAACAACCGCTTCGGGGCACTTCAACGATTGGGTGCGATCACGACCGGTCGGCAACGACGTCCCGCCCCCTGACACTGCTCCGACCGATCACTGGTGAACCCACCCTCGACGGGGGGAGCGGTGAACGCGGCTCCTCCGCAGGTCTCCACCGGTACGCCGGGGGACCGGGACCGAGCGGAGACGATCCCACGACCTCGTGTCGCGGTCGAGTGCGTCGGGAGGTGCCGCCCCCGGCTATCGGCCGGGGGCCCGCCGGAGGACGAATTCGGTCGAATCCTCCGTCGGCTCCGGGTCGGCGGCGAACGCCTCACCCACGGCCACGGCTTCCCGCTCCGCCTCGTCGCG
>JBDGRG010000148.1:792-6210 GCA_042218355.1 Bradymonadaceae bacterium | reverse complement strand
CAAAGACAGCTTCCGTCCTCCTCGGGGGGCGCCGCCAGACAGGGCCAACGCCAGCGTTCGGTCGGGGGAATCCCTGCCTCGCGGAGAGAGTCGCGGATCGGATGGGTGCCATCGAACCCGTTCGGTTCGAATCGCTCGCCCGGACGCGGTCCGCGGACGACCAGACGGTCCGGTGCGCCGGCGGGTAGTCGCAGCCGTCCCCGGAGTCGGGATCGGTCCTCGTCCCCGGACGACAGCGATGCCCCGGGGGCCGACCAGACGAGTTCCCAGCCGAACCACCGAAGGTGGCCGGCGGTCGTCCGGTTCAGGGCCACCGGCCTCGCTCGACGGCGGGCGAGTGCGCGCGACCCTCGACCGCGGACGGGCACCAGTCGGGTACGTTCCGAATCGACGACGAGGACCGCCCCCGGGAGGGTGATCCGCGTGGGATCGGCTCGCCCGTCTGGCCGGGCGCGGCTGCGGATCGCGCGCACGGCGTCGACCAACGACGGGCGTTTCCACGTCCCCGCTCCCGACGTGCGACGGGCGAGTCGGCGCAGGAGTCCGGTGACCGCCGCCTCGTGGGCCTCGGCCAGGGTGTCGGTCTCGAAGGCCGGGAAGCGCAACGGCGAGGCGATGGCCGCCGACGCCCAGAGGGCATCGACCCTCGACGCCACCAGCTCGCCGGTCTGTTCGAGGTTGGCCAGCGAATGGAGCATCGGGCGTCGAGAACCGGCCTCCTCCCGGAGTCGGTCGACCTGTGACCGCAGGCGGTTGCGCCTGTACGAGGGGTCGACGTTGGTTGGATCCTCCCGCCACTCCAGCTGGTGTGCCTCGGCGTGGTCGAGCAGGGCCTCCCGGGGGGTGGCGACCAGCGGTCGTCCGAGTACCACACCGTCGCTGTCACCCAGCGGGCCGCCCTGGGACTTGCGTTCGGAGGCGAGCGAGCCCATCGCGGAGGGTCCGGCCCCGCGGACGAATTGGAGCAGGGCGGTCTCGAGGGCGTCGTCGGCGTGGTGGCCGGTCCAGATCTCGTCCAGACCGAGACGACGGGCAGCCCGTGCGAGGGCCGCGTATCGCGCTCTCCGGGCGCGCTGCTCGTCCGTCCGTCCGGACGCGAGGTCGAGTTGCACCACTGTCAGCGGGAGTCCCCACGCGCGAGCACGGCGGCGACACCATCGAGCGTCGCGGCCCGCACCGGGGCGCAGACCATGGTCGACGTGAACGGCGGCCAGTTCGATCGGGCGGCGGCGGCGCAGGGAGAGGGCGAGGTGGACGAGGACGGTCGAATCGAGCCCGCCGCTCCACGCGAGGGCCACGCTGGTCGGCTCCGCGCCGTCGCCGTCCGGGAGTAATCGGTCGAGTCGCTTCCAGAGCATCGGGGCCCAGTCAGTCTCGAGCGCTCTCGCGCAGCTCGGAGAGATACGTCGCCAGTGGCTCCGGGGGGATGACCAGCGAAGTCGACTGGTCGTCCGGATTGGGGAAGGCCGTCAGGACGAGGACGCTCCCGTCGGGCGAGACGATGGGCGCGCCGTAGTTCGCCGGAAAGGTCGACTGGAGATAGTAAGCGAGCGAGCGGTCGTCGGGATGGGACGGCAACACGCGGGCGGTCTGGAGATTCGGATGGACCGACGGGCTGAAACCGTACAGCCACGTCGGGGATTTCTCCTCGAGGTCGAACAGCGGCAGCCCCTTCGCGGGGCCCTCCAGTGCCCCCTGTTCGCCCGGAACGACCGCTACCAGGTTGCGGTCCCGGTCCGGTCGGAACAGCCGCGCCGGCACGAGTTGGTCGCGGTGTTCGGCGATCCAGCCGCTCCCTTGCTGCCCCTGGTCGTCGAGCGAGATGGTCACCTCGTCGAGTGACCGGCGTGCGGCCGTCGGCGGCCCGTTTCCCGAGTCGCCGGGTGGGGTGAGCTCCGAGGGGACGAGGTACAGCTCCCGGGCGTCCTTCAGCCAGAAGTAGGTGGTGACGAGAAACGACATCTCCCCCTGCGGCGCACGGAGCCGGACGGCATGTCCGGTCCGGACGGTCAGCGCCGTGTCGCCCGGGAGCGACTGCTCGCGCAGTGCGACCAACCGATGGGTCCGCCGGCGGACCCGGTCGGCCGTCGACCGCAGTTCCTCGCGGGACGGGGGGGTCCCCGTCGGCCTGTCCGCTCCCTTCAGCACCTTCGGTAGCTCGGTCTCCATCGGGGGCGGCAGCTCGGAGGGGCGCATCCGCTCGACCTGCACGTCCTCGAACTCGCGGATGCCGCGCCGGTCGTCGGGTGACTCCTCGCCGTCGGTCGCGGGGCGATCCGACTGGTTTCCGGCACCGTTCGAGGGGGAGTCGGCGGTCCTACTGCGCTCGATCCCCGTCCGCCCGGACGTCTGCTGGGCACCGGCCAGCGACGGTGACTGGACCGTGAGCAGTGCGCACCCCCAGGCGAGGATGGTGCGGGCTCGGAACATGTCGGCGAGGGCGATCGTTGAGAGTGGTGAGTGCGCGGCCGCTCGACCCGCACGGTCGACGGCGAGGATATCCGAGTGGGCCGGGCACGACAAACTCGCCGGCCGGGGGCGAGGTCGGTCGCCGAGGAACACCGGCTCGACGACCGGGCCGGTCGGTCGCAGTCGCCCCCGAATCGGGCGCGGTCGGGAACCGTTCGGTTGCAACGACCCGACCGGGGGGCTCTCAGATGATCGGTGTCACCGGGGCGGGGGGCCGAGAGGGGCGCGACCCGCCCCTTCGGCTCGGCTCCGTCCGATGACTGACGCATGTATCCCCCGGATCGCGGCACTTGACGGGCTCCCGGGCCCGGGCGTATCTTTCGGACGTCTAGCGCTGAACCACGGGTTTTCCGTGTGTATGTTCCGACGATTCGAGTGATTTCTCTTCGTGGCGGTATCGACTGGCCGCGGTCGAGGTCGAGGGTGCCGACTCGACGAACGGTGCCCGCGAGCCCGGCGGCACGGCCGAACCGGCGGCCGGTCCGTCTTCCAAGCGCGGACTGGCGCGCCCGTGCCGCACCACGAATCGATTCGTTCGCATCGACCGGCCGTCGCATCCCGGGGAACGGCGGCGCGCAGATCTGACTAGACCGAGGAGTTCGGCGGTGAGTACGGAACAACAGAGTCTACGGGTCGCGCTGATCTGGAACCAGAACGTCTACCAGGAGCGCACCTTCACGCAGACCAGCGATCCGACCGTGACGGTCGGGGACGAAGAGGGCTCGGACTTCGACGTTGCGTCGCCGAGCTTTCCGGACCAGCTGGAGATGTTCGAGCGGGGCGACGGGGGATACGTCGTCCGCATTCCCGACACCCTCGAGGGGACCTTCGCGATCGGCGGCGACGAACAGTCGCTCGAGGAGCTGGCCGAATCGGGACAGGCCGTCTCGGTCGACACCGCCTACACCGACGAGGGGACGGCGGACATCTACGAGGTCCAGCTCGGGATGGGGGACTGGGGGTTGCTGCATTTCGACGAACGGACCGACCTGTACTTCCAGGTCATGAGCCAGCCGGTCGCCGTCCCGGGGCGGGGACTGGCCAGTTTCGACAAGACACTGGCCGGCATGTTGGCCCTGGCACTGCTCGCCCACCTGGCCTTCCTGCTGGTCGCGTTCCTCGCCTACGACGTCAACCCGGCGCTCGAGCAGCGCAAGATCCCGGACCGGTTCGTCAAAATCATGGTCCAGAAGGTCGAGGATCCCCTGAAGAAGAAAAAGAAGAAGGACGCCTCCGAGGATACGACGGCCAAGAAGGCGGGCGGCGAGGAGGGGAAGTTCGGGAATCCCGACAAAAAGATGCCCGAGTCGAAGGTGCCGAAGGTCGACGGACCGAAGAAGAAGAAGATCGACGTCAAGAACATCGGTGTCAACAAGATGCTCGCCTCGAAAAACCTGGGGAAGGGAGCGCTGAAGGACATCTTCGGCAATCAGGACGGCTTCAATTCGAAGATGAAGGTCGCGATGAGTGGGGAAGGGAGCCAACTGCAGGTCGGTCGGGGGGCCGGTGGCATGGGGCTGCGCGGCACCGGTTCGGGCGGGGGCGGCGAGGGCTTCGGCCGCGTCCACGGCCTGGGGAAAGTCGACACGGGCGGCGGTCAGGGGACCGGGGCGGCGATCGGGACCAAGAAAGAGAAGGACGTCGAGCCGAACGTCGAGCGCGGCACGCCCAAGATCGGCGACTTTTGCGACCGGTCCGACATCCGGAAGACCGTCCAGAGTAAATCCGCCGCGATTCAGTACTGTTACGAGAAACAGCTTCAGCTCAATCCGAAGCTGAAGGGGAAGGTCGTCGCCCAGTGGAAGGTCAATCTCGACGGCTCGGTCAAGAGCACGTCGATCGCCAGCTCCACGCTGAACAACCGCAAGGTCGAGAGCTGCATCACGCGCGTCATCAAGCGGATGCGGTTTCAGAAACCCGACGGCGGTATCTGCGTCATCAACTATCCGTTCGTCTTCTCCGGGATCGACTGAGCCGAGCCGGACGGAGCGGAGGCTCGGATCCTCCGGGCCGGCGCCGGGCGGAGGGCATCGCGGCGCGGCGGAACGAGCGCTGCCCGACTCCTCGCCCCCGCCCCGTCCGAACGCAATCTCACTCCTCGAGCAGTTCCTGCAGTTCGCCGGACTCGTTCAGCGCCCGGAGTTCGTCGAATCCGCCGATCGGTTCACCGCCGATGAAAATCTGGGGCACGGTCTCCATGCCGGTCCGTTCGGCGAGTTGCTCGCGCGTCTCCGGATCGCGAGTGACGTCGATCTCCTCGTAGTCGACATCCAGATCGTCGAGCAGGCGCTCGGCCATGTCGCAGTACGGACAGTGCTGCGTGCGGTAGATTTCGACATCGTTCATGCCGGTCACCGTGGTCGTAGGGGCGAGTCGATTGCGAGCGACGAGTCGTCGTTCGTGCCGTCGGGTCTGTGCGACGCTGTGGACGAATCGGTCGCCGACGCTGTGACACGAGCAGCTCCGGAAGGGCGACTATTCCGTCCCGGCGCGGATGGGGAGCGCGGCTGCCGAGCGGCAGGGTGGCTCCGATCGATGCTCTCCGCTCATCGTCCCTGCCCGACGTCGAGTTCGACGGGGGACAGGGCGAGAAATCCCTCGCGGTTGAGCATCTCGCCGGCGAGTTTTGCTTCGGAGAGGCTCTCGGGCCACCATTCCGAGGTCGTCGCGCCCACCGGTAGGCCGATCAGGTCGCCGAGGTTCGGCCGACGATGCGGGGCGAAGGCGATCTGCGTGTCGTCCGGATCGATGTCGGCCCCCCGGCAGACGGTTTCAAATGCCGTCTCGAAATCCCCCAGTTCGTCGACGAGATTTCGGTCGCGTGCCTGTTCACCGGTGTAGATTCGGCCCCGCGCGTACCGGTGCAGGCGCCGCCGGGGAAGCTGGCGGGCCGCGCCGACCCGGCGAAGAAACCGGCGGTAGAAACTGCGCGCCTCGCGGCCGAGTCGT
>JBDGRG010000148.1:0-782 GCA_042218355.1 Bradymonadaceae bacterium | reverse complement strand
TCTGGCATCTTCGAGCGTTTCCTGGAACAACTCGGCCGCCCGATCGACGTATCCACCGCTCATCCATACCCACCCGAGATCTCGCCGGATACCGAGTCGTTCGAAGAGATCGTCGCTGAGCGGGTGCGCGAGGCTGGTGAACGTGTCGGCGTCGTGTTCGTGGATCGATTCGATGTTGACCCCGAGTTTTTCGGGAATGCCCGGGGCGGAGAACTTGCCGACGATCACGCCGATCGAGCCGGTGACAGTGGCCCGATGACAGACGATGGAATCGGCGGCGCTGGCGAGATAGTACCCGACGTCGGTGCAGTAGGCGGCGACCGGTTTCTCGCGTTTCAGATCCTCGATCGCCTCCCCGATGATCTCGCTGGCGAGTGCGCTTCCCCCGGGCGAATTGATCTGAAGCAGCACTGCGCCGAACTGCGGGGTCTCGCGGACGTGTTCGAGGACGGGAATCACCTCGTCCGGGTCGATCACCGGCCCTCCACTCCCGGGCAACTGCATGTCGGGCATCACGATCATCCCGCTCAGATCGACGACCGCGATCCGTTGTTCCGTGTCGGTCAGCGGCATCCATCGCAATTCGGGGGGGGCCAGGCCGGAGGCGGCGTCGAAGTCGAAGAGTTGAACGGTGCCGTCCTCGTCGTCGCCCCACGTGTCGGACTCCTCGGATTCGTCGGGTTCCTCGGCATCGTCGGACTCGGCCGGAAGCCCGTAGCCCGTCGGGAGCGTCTCGTCGCCCTCGTCGAACCAGGGGCGGACCCGAGCCCGCGAGACGAGGT
>JBDGRG010000147.1:6395-11099 GCA_042218355.1 Bradymonadaceae bacterium | reverse complement strand
GTAGGAGGCGCGGAGCGTATCACCCGTGCGCTCGAGATCGACGTAGACGGCGAGGTGCATGGGCTGGGGCGCAGATGCCGGGGAGCTGTGAGGGGAGCGGACAGGAAGGGGCGTGGTGACTCAGAGGACGAGGAGGTCGATCTGAGAGAGTTGGAGAAGTGGGTCGGAGTTCGGAGAGCGGAGGTCGGAGATTTGAACGGGGGGTGGCGCGAAGGGTGCGGATCGACGTGAGCGTGGGGATGGCGAAGTGAGTGATGAAGCCGATCGGAGGTCGGAGAACGGAGGTCGGAGGTTTGGACGGGCGCGGGAACGCGGAAGGGACCAGGATACGCGAGACGATGGGGAATGCGAGTCGAGTGGAGGAGTGGATCGGAGTTCGGAGTTCGGAGATCGGAGATTGCTCCGAGGCGGCGTCTCTGCCCTGTGGCGAAGAGGGAGTCGGGACACCCGGATTCGAACCGGGGACCTCTTGCACCCCATGCAAGCGCGCTACCGTACTGCGCCATGTCCCGTCGGGCCGCGCCGGTGTGGCGGCAGCGAGCCATCTTGATAGTGCGAAGGGGGCGGGAGATCAAGGCTGAGTCTTCAGTCGTCAGTCTTCAGTCTCCAGTGTGGAGGCTTCGGGTGGCACTGAGCGAGCGGGCGAGAAGCGAGATGCGGGCGGGGGGCGTGCTACGTCGGTAGAGTTCCGGAACTCTGGTGGCGTGTGGAGCGAGAAGCCAGACGGGAGAAGCGAGAGGTGAGACGACCTTCGCGTTCTTCGCGTCTTTGCGGTTTGCGGGCTTTCGTGGCTTTGCGGCTTCGTGTCTTTGTGGTTTGATGCGAACGGAGAAGGGGGGGCGGCGGGGGTTGACTAGTCGGTGCACAGGTAGGAAGTAGATCGGAGTTCGGAGATCGGAGAGCGGAGATTGAGTGGACCCCGTGGGGCCGGTCGGGTCGAGCGGGGCAGCCCAAGGAAGGGATCGTGCTGAAGACAGTCGCAGTCGCAAATCAGAAGGGGGGCGTGGGCAAGACGACGACGGCGGTCAATCTGGCGGCGTGTCTGGCCGAGCGGGGGCGAGAGGTGCTCCTGCTCGACATGGATCCGCAGGGGAACGCGACGAGCGGTCTCGGGATTGACCGGGAGGCGCTCGAGCTGACGATGTACGACGCGGTGGTCGAGGGGCAGCCGTTCGGCGATCTGGTGGTCGAGACCGACTTCGAGGGGCTGTCGGTTGCGCCGAGCACCCGTGATCTCGCCGGCGCGGAGGTGGAGCTGGCGAACCATCCCGAGCGGGAGTACCGGCTGCGGGACGC
This sequence comes from Bradymonadaceae bacterium, assembly GCA_042218355.1. Lineage (GTDB taxonomy): Bacteria > Myxococcota_A > Bradymonadia > Bradymonadales > Bradymonadaceae > CAJXPB01. Next base: position 9,803 of record JBDGRG010000147.1, on the reverse strand, counting down.
GGTGAAGGCGGCGGACCTCGAGTACGACGTCCTGCTGGTCGACTGTCCGCCGAGTCTGGGGCTGTTGACCGTCAACTCGCTGACCGCGTCCGATTCGGTACTGGTGCCCGTTCAGGCGGAGTACTACGCGCTGGAGGGGGTGGGCCTGCTGAGCGAGACGATCGAGCTGGTACAGGAGTACCTCAATCCCAAGCTGACGGTCGAGGGGATCCTCCTGACGATGTTCGACGCGCGCACGAACCTCGCCGAGCAGGTCGAGGAGGAGGCGCGGGATTTCTTCGGCGCGCTGGTTTACGACACCGCCATCCCGCGGAACGTCCGGCTGAGCGAGGCGCCCTCGTACGGCGAGCCGATCGTCGAGTACGCGCCGTCATCGAAGGGCGCGGAGGCGTACGAGTCGTTCGCCGAGGAGTTTTTGGCGCGGCAATCTTGAGGCTATTGGGCGAGTGGGCAATTGGGTGATTGGGCCCGTATGTAGGCTCGCGTCGCTCGGGCGGCCGATCAGCCATCGAGCGATTCAGCGATCGAGCGAGTAAGCCATTCAGCTCCGGTCGAGGCAGTTCACCATCGATGACGCGGAGCCAGAAGTTCCGTGCAAGAAGCAAGACGCGAGAAGGTTGCCGCGCAGCACAATAAGGCCTTCGAACGTGGCAGCCGTTTGGTGTAGGAACCGACGAGGCTTCCGAGGGGCCCGCTCTATGCCTCCGCCCCCGAGTCTCCCTCCCGGGCACGGAACATGTGGCCTCCCTGCGGTCGGCCGGTCATTGAGTAACTGGGTGATTGAGTAATTGAGTTACAAACGCACGACAGTTGCTCTGCATTGCCGGGAGAAACGAGCAATCTCCGCGGGGCTCCCGGTGATAATCGGTCGACGGAGCACGGGGCTGTGGCGCGGGCCTTTTAACGAGCGCAGCGGATAGGTATTCGACGGTGTTTTCGAGTGGGTTCGCGCAAGTGCCTCGCGGCTAGGAGAAGGCGGCCTCGCCGCGGACGGGCGCCGAGCGATTTGGGTCCATTCGGTATCTGTGGGCGCCCCGAACGTACTGTCGCCCCTTCGGGGCTTGGGATCTCTGTGCTCTCGACGGGATCCCCGGGCTCTGTCTCGCTGCGCTCGACGTCGCCCGGGGCTACATACTGCCGCCCCTTCGGGGGTCTTGTTTGGGGGGCGATCGGCCCGATGTGTACGTTCGACGTCGAGGCTGTCTCGCCCTTCTCAACAGACAAAGCCCCCGGTGGAGCTTTGAGAAAATGACCGTTGGAGCGGTGGCCATCTTGGCCACCGTAAATACCGGTGGGCGAAGCCCACCGCACCAACTGAAATACCGGCGGACACATGTTTAACGCTCCAGAGGGGGCTCCAGTACATAGCCGAGGGTGTGAGCCCTCGGGTTCGTGATGAAAACAGTCACCATTCGGACCCCGACGGAGTGAAAGCACGGTCGAATTGCTTCCTCTACAACGGCAGCCCGAGAGGGAGTGCCCACAAATTCGTAGTGCACCCAGCGATTGAGCACCGGTCGAGCACTCCAACGTCGATCAAGGTGAGCGAGATGTTTCGAGCGAGCGGTGAGTCGCGAGAAGCGTTTTCTTCGTGTCCTTCGCGTCTTCGTGGCTTGCTTTGTAGTCTTTGTGCCTTTGCGTCTTCGCGGTTCGAACGTGCAGGTGACGAACGATGAGTGACGGCGATTCGAAGAAGCAGCGTCGCGGGCTGGGTCGGGGCCTGGGCAATCTGATCCGCAACCGGGACGAGGGGGAGACCGGCGAGCTGGTGCGCGTGCCGGTCGAGGACGTCGAGCGGCCGGGCGACCAGCCGCGTCGGGAGTTCGACGAGGAGGGGCTGGTCGAGCTGGCCGAGAGCATCGAGGAGAACGGGGTGATCCAGCCGCTGGTCGTCCGCGAGGCGGGGGACGCGTACGAGTTGATCGCAGGGGAGCGCCGGCTTCGCGCCTCGCGGCGGGCCGGGCTGGAGGACGTCCCGGCGGTGGTGCGCGACGTCGACGATGCGCAGGCGTACGCGCTGGCGCTCGTTGAGAACGTCCAGCGCGAGGACCTCAATCCGGTCGAGGAGGCCGAGGCCTACGGGCGGTTGCTGGAGGAGTTCGACTTCACGCAGGGCGAGCTGGCCGAGCGGCTGGGGAAATCGCGGTCGACGATCGCGAACGCGACCCGGCTGCTCAAACTGCCGGGGTCGGTGCGCGAGCTGCTCGAGTCCGAGGCCATCTCGCGGGGGCACGCTCGGGCGCTGGTGGGACTGGCGGACGAGGCCGCCGAAGAGTTGGCCGAGCGGATCGTCGACGAGGGATTGAACGTCCGGCAGACGGAGACCATCGCCAAGCGGCTTCGAGGGAAGGGCGAGGGCGATACCGGCGAGGAGGAGTCCGAGGAGACGACGTCCACGCCCGGCGGGTCGCGATACCGAAACGACGCACAGACCCGGCGGATCGCCGAGGAGTTGCAGCGCACACTGGGCACCAAAGTCGAGCTGAAGGACGAGCACGGCGAGGGGAAGGTGGAGATTCACTACGACGACTATGAAGTACTCAACGCCGTGTTGGAGAAGCTCGGGGTCGACGGATCGTAGTTATGAGTTATGAATTATGAGTTATGAATTATGACGGTTCATGGTGTCTGGCGGGTTTGAGGAGGGGGTTGGTCAATCGCTGTTCGACTTGGTGTTTTTGACGATGGTGGTGAGGATGGCGAGGAGTTCGTCGGATTCGCGGTGGAGGTCGCGGTAGCGTTCTTCGTCGGTGAAGGGGGATTTCGCGACGACCTCGATCCAGTACTGGGCCTCGTCGAGTTCCTGGAGTGCCGTCTGTAGCTTGCTGATGAACTCGGCGGGTGACCGGGCACGGTTCGCCTCGCGGAGGTGCGCTCCGGGAGCGGTCGCGCTTCGGAGCAGTTGATCGGCGAGGTGGTCCGCGGCGGGATGGTTCGGGAGGCTGGTGGCGGCCCGAACTGTACGGACAGAGAAGGCGACCAGCCGCTCTCGTACGCGGGAGTTCGACGCCGAGTCGAGTGCGTTCACAGAGGAGGATTCGGACGACACGGTGGCCACTTAGCTAATCGAGAGACGTGACGGGGCTCCGTGTCTATGATCGCGGTTTGGAGTCGATTCGTTGCGTACGATTTGCGGTCGGCGTTCACTGACGGAGCTCTAGACGCGCCAAAGGCCGGATGGCGCGGCTCCACTCAGTTGGAGCACGGCACCACCCGGCCCCGACATCGGTCTTCATTCATAACTCATCATTCATAACTCATAACTCAGACGGGTCGAACGCCGCTCTTCCGCCACGGTCGTTCGACCTGCTTGCCCTCGGCGAGTTCGAGGCCGCGCGCGATGTAGTCGCGGGTCTCGCGGGGGTCGATGACCTCGTCGCGGACGTCGACGACCGCGACCTCGTCACC
>JBDGRG010000147.1:0-6385 GCA_042218355.1 Bradymonadaceae bacterium | reverse complement strand
AGATGTCGATATAAGGTTCGATCATCTGGACGAGCTTGGCCTTGCGCTTCTTCAGCTCCTGCTCGTCGTCGATGTTCTGGGCCATCTTCCGCGAGAAGATCTCGACCATACCGTTGGGGCCCATCACACTGATCTCGGCGGTGGGCCAGGCGACGATCAGGTCCGGCTCGTAGGCCTTGCCGCACATGACGTAGTAGCCGGCGCCGTAAGCCTTGCGGACGATGACGGTGATCTTGGGGACGGTCGCCTTGGACACCTCGTAGAGCATCTTGGCGCCGTGGCGGATGATCCCCTCCTTCTCGACCTCCGAGCCGACCATGAAGCCGGGGACGTCCTGGAAGAAGACCAGGGGGATGTTGAAGGAGTCGCAGAGGTTGACGAAGCGCGCGGCCTTGTCCGCCGAGTCGTTGTCGAGCGCGCCGCCCTTGCCGCCGATCGGATTGTTGGCGACCAGACCGACCTGCTGGCCCTCGATGTTGGCGAAGGCGGTGATGATCTGCTGGGCGAACTTCGGCTTCATCTCGAACATCTCGCCGTCGTCGACGACGGACTCGAGCAAGTCGTGCATGTCGTAGCCGCGCCGTCGGCTCTCGGGGAGGACGTCGAGCAGTTCCTCGCGCTTGTCACCGCCCTCCTCGCGGGCCGGGTCGCCATCGAAGGGGACCGGTTCGGGCTCCTCCTCGCAGTTCGACGGGAAGTACTGGAGGTAGTCCTTGATGGCGTCGAGGCAGTCCTCGTCCTCCTCGTAAATCTGGTCGGCGACGCCCGATTCGGCGTTGTGGATCTCGGCTCCGCCCAGCTCCTGTTCACTGACGTCCTCGCCGACGGCGGCCTTGACCAGCGGCGGGCCGCCCAGCGCCATGAAGCTGTGGCCCTCGACCATCGGGACGAAGTCGGCCAGGCCGGGGATGTAGGCGGTGCCGGCGGCGCCGGGGCCGACCATCGCGGCGATCTGCGGGACGACGCCCGACATCTCGACCTGCTCGCGGAACAGATAGCCGGAGTCGGCGAACAGCGAGATGCCCTCGAGCGTGTCGGGGTCCATGCCGCCGCCGTGGACGCGGGCGCCGGCAGAGTCGACCAGCCAGATCATCGGGACCCGGTTGGTCAGCGCGAACTCGCGGCAGCGGGCGACCTTTCGCTCGTTGATGTCGCCGATCGTGCCGCCGAGGACGGTGAAGTCGTAGGCGGCGCAGACGGCCTTCTGGCCCTGGATCTTGCCCCAGCCGGTGACGACGCCGTCGCCGGGCGCACGGACGTCCTCGACCAGGTCGCCGTTCTCGTAGTACTGGCCGTGCATGCCGAACTCGGTGAACGTCCCCTCGTCGAAGAGGTAGTCGATGCGCTGTCGGACGTCCGCCTTGCCCTTTTCGTGCTGTTTGGCGACGCGTTCCTCGCCGCCCATCTTCTCGGCGTCCTCGCGCTTCTCCTGGAGCTCCTCGACGAGCTCGCGCATCATTTCGTTTTCACTACTCATAGTTCGATCCTCGTGGAATCCGTTGGTGTGCGAAGGGGCTCAGTTCGATCGAAACGAGGCCATTGGGCGATTGGGCTATTGGGCGATTAGGCCTGCGGGTCGAGTGTTCAAAGCGTGCGAGCGTGCTCGAACCCGTTGTCGCCGTGAGCCGAAGCAGTTCGGCAGGGTGTGCATAGCGAAGGGCGCTAAGTTAGTAAACGCTTACTTACGCGCCTCGTATAGAGCCCCCATGAGGCGTTGGAGGCGGAGTTCGGCGCGTCTGGCGCGGTATTTGGCGTCGATCAGGCGGGTGCGGGCGTCGCGCCGGTTGAGTTGGACCTGTCGGACCTCGACCTGGGTGGCGGTGCCGGCCTCGAGCTCGGCCATGGCGGCGTCGACGTTCTCGGCCGCCAGTTCGACGGACTCACGGGCGAGCTCGACGCGCTCGAGGTGGCGGCGGAGGGCGGCGTGGGCGTCGCGGACGTCCTTGCGAAGCTCGGTCAGGCGGCGGTCGACCTCGGTCGAGCGGATGGTCCGTTCGGAGCGGGCGTTTTTCACGCGCCGGCGGATCCGGAAGCCGTCGAAGATCGGGATCGAGATCGTCGTGCCGTACTCCAACCCAGGCGTCTCGTCGAATTCCGGGGCGAGTCCGTTGTGGAACTCGTTGTAGGTGTAGCCGAGCGACAGGCGGATGTCGGGCCAGCGCTGTGCCTTCGCCTCGTCGACCCGTTCGCGGGTGGCACTGACGCGGCGGCGGGCGGCGCGCAGGGCGGGGTTGTTCTGTTCGGCGCGTTCGAGGGCCTCGTCGTAGTCGAGTTCCGAGCCGACCTCGATGTCGGATTCGACGCGGAACCGCCGGTCGGCGCGCCGGCCCATCGTACGGTTGAGTTCGGTCTTCGCCTCCGTCAGCGCGACCTTCTGTTCGGCGACGGCCGACCGGTCCCGGTAGAGTTCGACGCGGGCGAGATTGACGTCGACCTTCGAGCCCGTGCCGGCCTCCAATTTGCTGCGGGCGACCTCGAGGCGTTCGCGGGACAGCTCGACGGTCTGGCGGTAGGTGTCGAGGAGTTCGCGTTGGCGGACGACGTCATCGTAGGCGACGGCAGTCTCGAAGAGGGTTCGTTCGATCTCCGCGCGGCGTTCGAGTTCGGCGACGGTGCGGAGTGTCTTCAGTCGGTCGTAGGTCGAGAAGCGTCCGAGGCCGTCGAAGAGTAGCCAGCTCGCCTCGAGGCCGAAGCTGGTCTGGCTGAAGAACTGGTTCTGGCCGAACATCCCGCTGCCGCCGAACTGGTGGCGCTGGGAGGCGACCCCGCGGAGAGTCGGCAGGAAGTCGGCGTTGCCGAGCGAGGCGTTGCGGTCGGCGATGGTGATGCGGGTCTCGGCGATCGAGACGTCGTGATTGTTGGCGACGGCGGTCTGGAGGGCGTCGTCGCGCGACAGGCGCGGAGGGGCGTCGGTCGACTCGTCGGAGCCGTCCGCAGCGACGCTCCACGCGGGCCACAGCAGGGCCAGCGCGACGAGCAGGGTGGGGATGGGGCGGTCGATGGACACGTGCATCGGGGAATGTCGGGTGGTAGTTGAGCGCGTAGACCGAGCTTCCAGCTCGTGTCAGAGCGCGCGGTGGGCTGGATGGCGTTTCAGTTTTTATTCATTGGTGCGGTGGCCATCTTGGCCACCGTCGCGCGCGGTGGGCTAAAAGCCCACCGCACCAATGAATCAGAGCAAGATGCTGCCGGCTACGCGTCGAATCCCTCGGGCAATTCCGCGGTCACCTTCGCTGCCTCGCGCTGCTCGGGGCTCATCTCCGAGGAGGCCAGGTAGGTGTACATCGCGGGGACGACGAAGAGTGTCAGAAACGTACCGACGACCATGCCGCCGATGACGGCGATCCCCATCGGAATGCGGCTCTCGGCGCCGGCGCCCAGCGCCAGTGCGATCGGCAGCACGCCCAGCGTGGTCGACAGCGCGGTCATCAGCACCGGGCGGAATCGCACCTCGGCGCCGCGTTTGGCGGCCTCCATCAGCTCGAGGCCCTCGGCGCGCTTCTGATTGGCGAATTCGACGATGAGAATGCCGTTCTTCGTGACCAGTCCGATCAGCATGATCATGCCGATCTGGCTGAAGACGTTCAGCGTTTGATCGAAGTACCAGAGGGCGGCGAGTGCCCCCGTCAGTGCGAGCGGCACGGAGAGGAGGATCGCAAAGGAGTCGCGGAAGCTCTCGAACTGAGCCGACAGCACCAGGTAGACCATCAGCAGTGCCAGCGCGAAGGCGAAGTTCAGCCCGGAGGTGCTCTCGGCGTATTCCTTGGTCTGGCCCTTGAGGGCGGTCGAGAAGGAGTCGTCCAGCAGGTCGTCGGCGATCTGGTTCATCGCCTTCACGCCCTGGCCGACGACGTAGTCCTCGGCGAGTGACGCTTCGATCGTCGCGGAGCTGTAGCGGTTGTAGCGGAAGCGAATCGGGGGGCCGGCGCGTTCCTCGAGTGTGACGAGGTCGGCCAGGGAGATCAGCTCGCCCGATTCGTTCTCGACGTACAGATCGCGGAAGTCCGCGGGGGCGTCCCGGTCCTCGCGGGGCAGTTGCGGGACGACGTCGTACTGCTTGCCGTTTTTGAGGAAGAAGCCATTGCGCAGCGGAGTCATCGCAAGGGACAGCGTCTCGCCGATCCGGCGCAGCGGGACGTCCAGCGTACGGGCTCGATCTCGGTCGATCCGGACGTGGTATTCGGGCTGGTTGAACTTGAGGTTCGAGCGGGCGCGCTGGAAGGCGGGGTGTTTGCGGACGCGGTCGAGGAAGTCGGGGAGTACCTCGCGGAGCTTGTCGATCTCGAGATTCTGGAGCACGAACTGCACGTCCGAGCCGCCGAAGCTGCCGCCGATGGTGGCCGGTGTGGAGACGAACGCCTGCGCGCCGGTGACCGACGAGATGCGTCCCTGCAAGGCGCCGGCGATCTCCCCCGCACTTCGCTGGCGTTTCGAGCGATCCTTCAGGATCAGATTGTGGAAGCCGCTGTTGACCGACCCGGTCGCCCCGAAGGCGGGCGAGGTGATCGACATCAGGAGGCTCCGCTCGGGGACGTCCTCCTGGATGATGCGCATCGTCCGCGTCATGTAGGCGTCCATGTACTCGAAGTTCACGCCCTGCGGACCGTTGGCGAAGATGCGGACGACGCCGCGGTCCTCCTTGGGGGCGAGCTCCGAGGGGAGGGTTCCCTGTAAATGCCAGACCAGTCCGCCGCAGGCAAGCAGGATTGGAAATGCAAGCCACCGGTGGCGGAGGAACGCGGCGAGTTCGGTGCTGTATAGCTGCTTGAGCCTGTCGAAGACCGGATCGGTGACGCGCTGGACGAGCGGTTTCTCCTCGCGCTGCTCGAGAAGTTTGGCGCAGAGCATCGGGGCGACGGTCAGTGCCGAGAACGACGACAGCAGGACCGTGCCGGCCAGGACGACGCCGAATTCGGTGAACAGCTCGCCGGTCAGCCCCCCCATGAAGAGGATCGGGAAGAAGACGACGACCAGCGCCAGCGTGGTGGCGACGACGGCGAAGAAGACCTCGCGGGTGCCGACGATCCCGGCCGCTCGGGGCGACATGCCCTCCTCGATCTTCGAGTAGACGTTCTCGAGGACGACGATCGCGTCGTCGACGACGATGCCCATCGCCAGGACGATCGCCAGCAGCGTCAGGACGTTGATCGAGAATCCGGCGGCGGACATCACGCCGAAGGCGCCGATGATCGAGACGGGAATTACCAGCACCGGGATCAGGGTCGTGCGCCAGTAACCGAGGAACAGAAAGATGACCGCGATGACGATCAGCAGTGCCAGCGCGATCGTCTGCTGGACCTCGTCGATCGACCGGCGGATGTAGTCCGTCCCGTCGTAGGCGAATTCCGCGGTGACGGCGGAGGGGAGGTCCTCCCGGATGTTCTCGAGTCGGCTGCGGGCCTGGTCGGCGATCTGAATCTCGTTGGCCCCGGGCTGGGGGTTGAGGACCGTCATCATCATCGGTTCGCCGTTGCCACGCAGGATCTCGCGACGTTCGAGCGAGCCGTAGGTCGCGTAGCCGACGTCCTCGAACCGCACGAGGGTGTCGCCCTCGTCCTTCAGGATGAGATTGTTGAAGTCCTCGGGCGTGGCCAGGCGGGTGGGGGCTTTGACGTTGACCTCGACGGCGTTTCCGTCGATCCGTCCGGCGGGGAGTTCGAAATTCTGGTTCTCAAGCGCTCGGCGGACGTCGTGCGGGGTGAGGTCGTGAGCGGCCATCAGTCGCGGATTCATCCAGAGCCGCATCGTGTAGGTCTCCGACCCCCACAGCTGGACCGACGCGACGCCGGTGATGGTCTGTAGTCGCTCGACGACGCGGTTGTTGGCGATCTCGGTCAGTTCGAGGACGCTGAGCGTCTCGCTGGTGAACTTGATGTAGACGACCGGGTCGCCGGTCGCCTCCTGTTTTCGGACGACCGGGGGGTTGGCGTCCGGGGGCAAGTCGCCGCGGGCTCGGGAGACACGATCGCGGACGTCGTTCGCGGCGCGATCGAGATCGACGTCGCGATAGAACTCGGCGGTGACCGTCGCACGTCCCTGTCGGCTGACGGACTCGAGTTCGCGCAGGCCCTCGATCGAGTTGATCTCCGATTCGAGCGGCTCGGTGATCTGGTTCTCGATCACTTCGGCGCCGGCGCCGGGGTAGTTGACGACGGTCGAGACGGTCGCCGAGTCGGCGGCGGGAAACTCGCGAACCCCCAGGCTCCAGTAGCCGAGCGCCCCGATGAGCATGATGACCACCGCCATGACGACGGCGACGACGGGGCGTCGGACGCTCAGCGACGCGAGATCGTTCATTCGGCTCCCTTTGCATCCGACTCCTCACGCGCGTCCCCGGACCCCCCGGCGGAAACATCGGTCTCACGCTTCTCCACCGGCTCCTCCG
>JBDGRG010000146.1:624-8535 GCA_042218355.1 Bradymonadaceae bacterium | reverse complement strand
CGACGGCCTGGAGGAGGCCGGCTACTACACGCACGAGACGGCCTTCGACCGGGCCCAGATGACGTTTCGGCTCGAACCCAGTTACAAGTTGAAGCCGTTCGAGTTCTCGGCGACCTTCGAAGCCAGCCAGTGGTTGACTCAGGGGGGCGGGCTGAACGGACCGGCGGAATTTCGATTTCAGGATACGCTGCTGACCGCCGAGTGGATGGGAACAGTGCTGGGCAACTCCGGAGTGCAGGTGCTGGGCGGGGCTGAGTTCAGCTTTCCGACCAACCAGGTCAGCCAGGCGGCGTCGAAGATCGTCGGGACGTCGCTGTACGGCCTGGTCCAGCGGCGGTTCTTCAAGCGGTTGGCGCTCGCCTATCAGATCGCCGGAGGGAAGAACTTCCATCGTTTCGAGTCCCCGCGAGTCGACCTCAGCAAGGTCGGCAGCGAGAACGTCCTGTTTCGAGAGGGAGGCTCCGAGAGGCTGGGCGGGGGCAAGGTTGCGATCGGAAATCTGAATACCGAGTGGACGATGACACACGTGCTGTTCGGCCAAATCTCGATCGTGAAAAATCTCTCGGCGAGCGTCGAGTACGCCTACCAGAAGGCGTGGACGTACCACGTACAGAACGGCGATCAGTTCAGCTCGGTGAACGCCGACACGGGGCGCGGGTCGCAGGACCTGATCTCGACGTCCGTCTATCTGACCTACAAGGTCAATCGCTATCTGAGCTTCAGCGGCGGGACCTCCACCGTCATGCCGCCGAAGACGAACGACAACAAATCCTTCCGCTTCCCGTTCTGGAACCTCCAGGGCGCGGCGAACAACTTCTCCTCGATCACGTTTTCGGTGACCGGCACGTACTGAGCGGATGGGGGGAATGGGGAACAGGGAACGGGGAATGGGGAACGTATGCCGCAACACGTTCAGGGCGAGTGTATGATCGGCGGGTGGGTTGTATCCGAGCGGCGACTTGAGGATCGGAGATCGGAGGTCGGACGTCGGAGATCGGAGATTGGATGGTGGGGGCGCGCGTTGTCTTTCGGGTTGTCCGGGGGGGCCGCGACGTCCGGAGCGTCGGTGCCGAGTACGTGCTGGACGATCGTCAGTTCCGGATCTTGGACTGAGGATCGGAGATCGGAGGTCGGAGAGCGGAGATTGGATGCGGGGGGCGATTACTCGGGCCGGGGTAGCTCGAGTTCGGGAGAGGGGGCCGACACGCCGTGGACGAACGCCGGCCAGTGGTCGCGTGCGTAGTCGAAGTACGAATCGTACCGGTGGAAGCGTCGTTCGTACTCGGTCCACAGAGCGTTCAGCTCGGCGCGGATGCGTTCGGGATGGTCCAGTATGTACGCTCGTAGCGCCTCGGCGATCGGGTAGTACGACCAGTGCCAGGGTTCGGGCATGTAGGCGTCGGCGGGGCGGCGGTAGGTCTGGAAGTACCCCCACTCGTTCGCGTGCGTTCGCATCCACCGGTACTCCTCGGCGTACCGGCGGCCCTTCTCGAACCGGTAGGGGTTCAGACTGAAGAGATCGAACTCGGTCCCCCAGTGGTGGCGGGAGATCCCGGGGGCCGACGAGGCCGAGAGGATCTCGCGCTGGCGCTCGACGGCCGTCAGTCGGTCGAACCAGCAGCGACGGTGGCGTGTCCGCTCGGGTTTCCAGGTCGAGCCGACGGGCAACCCGCACTTGCGGGCGGCCCGACGCGATATCCGGTTGAAGTGTCGCCCGCGGAATTCGAATTTCCGACGCCAGATCCCGGCCTGGCTGGCGGCTCGGCGCAGATGGGATTTCGTGATTCGCCGGCGGATCAGTCGGCGCGCCCATCGGTGATCGCTGTAGGCGTCGACCGGATCTCGGTACTCGGAGTCGGGGAGTGAAATTCGTTCGGGAGGTCCGTCGGCGGTTGCGTCGCGGAACAGTGCGTCGAGGAGGCAGTTCCGCTGGCGGGTGGCGATCTGACGGACCCGTTTGGGAGCGGCGCGGACCCCGATGATCCAGTCGTGGAGGAACTCGCGGTGGGTCGCCGCCAGGACCTCGACCGCCCGCTCCCATCGTCGACGGCGGGCCGCCAGGTCACTCGGATGCTCGAAGTGACGGCAGTCGTCGGGGGTCGACAGCCCGAAATAGGTGAAGACGACGGCGGGGTCGGTCCCCGACCGGGCGAACACCGGGGCGAGGTCGGCTGCGTCGACGGGGGGGCCGGCGGGTGAGTCGGCCGGGCGATCGGCGGCTCGCATCCGAACGTGGGGAGGTCCGAGCCGGTCGGACTCGGGTTTGAGCGCCGCTGTCGCCGCGGGCACGACGATCGCCGCCGTCAGCGCGGCGATCGTCGCAGCGAAGTGGACGATCGTGCCGGTATCGAGGTGAGACGGCATCGCCGATCCGTTCGCGGTCGTGACGAGTCCGCAGACCGATCCGTGGATCCTACCGGCACGGACGGCGGTTGCAAGTTGTCGACTCGGCCTCGCGGACGGGGGGCTGCCCCAGCGCCGCGGGAGGAATGCTCCAGTGTCCGTTGAAAGAAGCGTGGCCAGAGCGTCCAGCTCTGAGCGGGCGGCTCAGGGCGGGACTGTTCCAGCGAACGTCGGCGGCTCCTTCCTACGGTCTCGTAGCCCGCCCCCGATCGGTCCTCTAGAAGCATGATCCACTGCTCGGCATGGAATTTGCCGAGTTGCCGGATCGAGCGGGGGCGAGCTGATGTTGGCGAGGTCGAAGCCGCCGAGCGGAGGCATATCCGGAGGATACGTCGAGAATCGGCGGAATCATGCTTCTAGGGCGACGTTGACCGCTTTGGGATACTTCTTGCCGTCGTGTCCGCCGTACTCGAAGGCGACGTCGATGGTCTGGCCGGGGGTGTACGACGGGAGTTTCGCCCGCAGATCGTCGTCGATCACGTTGGCGATGTGGAAGAAGAACTTCCGTTCTTCACCCGTCTGGATGAACCCGAACCCCTTGTCGGTGAAGTAGGCGACGATCCGGCCGGTCATCTCCTCACCGACCGCGAGGTCGTCGTCCATCGACATCCGTTCGAGCCGTTCGATATTCTCCTCGAGCTCGAAGAAGTTGAAGGTGCAGTTCTCCTTCACCTGGATGCCGGTCGACTCGCGGTTCGAGAAGCGCTGGTTGAACAGGAAGGACATGCAGGCGCCGAATCCGACCAGCAGCCCGCCCGAGTTGCTGGTGACGTCGGACAGTTCGACGTAGGCCGACTTGAGGACGACGCCGTTCTCGTCGACGACCTCGACCTCGAGGAACTGGCCCGGCTCGACGCCGTGCTCGGACGCCTTCAGGAACGCCTGTTGTTGGTCGAGAGCGTCCTGATCGGAGGTGACGTGGATGCCGAGATTGACGTGAGCGTGAACGTCTTGCAGTCCAGTGACGATGAAGTCGAGGAGGTACTCGTCGCGGTACTCCTCGCGCACTTCGGTCGTCGCACCCGCTCGTTCGAAGTAGTATTCGAATCGATCCGGTAGTGCCAGGTCCGTGTCCTCTTGAGCCGTGATCGGCTCGAGTTCGCTCGACGCTGTCATCTGTTACTCCTGCAGCGTTGCAAGTGGTGAACAATAGCCGTCTCCGACGTCATCATCATTAGAGAAATGGTCTCAGCCGGACGTACATTTCGACGGTGCCGAGTCGTCCGTCGGGCCTGCACGGGCCGGATGGGACGACGGGCACCCCCGTTTCGTTACTGAAAACGACGAGCATCGGCTCGCATTCCGACTCGGCAGTCGCCTGCGCGACCCATCCAGCGCCCACACGCCCCATGCAAGTGGATGAACCGGACGATCCCGAACTCGAGCGCCACCGGCCCTTCGTGCGCGACCTCGACAAGCAGGTCCGGAGTCTCTACGGCTTCGGGGGAGCGGCCATCCTGGCGGCGATCGCCGGGAGCCTGGCGCTGTGGGGGGGATACGGCACCCTCTGGACGTGGTGGGCCTGGGCGACAGCGGTGGTCGTCGCGCTGGGGGGCCTGCTCGTCCTCCGGACGGTCGTGATCCACCGTGCGCAGACGCTGGTCCGGCAGTTTCGAACATACTGCGAGACGAACGATCTCGAGCCGGAGGCGATTCGCGCCTACTTTACGCGCGACGACATGTATCCTTACTTCGAGGGGCTGTTCGAGTTGCTCGACCGCCACCGTGAACTTCGGGCGGGAGCCGACTCCGACGAGTGATCCCCCACGCCTGCGCGTCTCCCTCTGAAAGCGGAGCCCGACGATGTCGGTCGTCGATCTCTACGAACTGCTCACCAAGGGCGGCTGGTTGATGCTGCCCGTCGCCGCCTGTTCGGTGGCGGGGCTGGCGTTCTTTCTCGAACGCCTCTGGAGCCTCCGCCGATCGCGCATTCTCCCCGCCGAGTTTGCCGATCGAGTACTGGACCGGATCGCGGAGGGGGAGCTGGACGAGGCCGCGGGCCTGTGCGCGGGCAGCGAGAGTCCGCTGGCGCGGATGATCGAGGCCGGACTCGAACACGCGAGCGAGCCGCGCGACATCGTCAAGGAGGCCGTCGCCGAGGAGGGCCAACGGCAGGTCTTTTACATGGAGCGGTTCGTCAACGCACTCGGGGCGATCGCGACGATCAGCCCGCTCCTCGGCCTGCTCGGGACCGTCGTCGGGATGATCCAGGTGTTTCGCGACGTGGTCGCACAGACCTCCGGTGGCGGCGCCGTGCAGGCCGGGGCACTGGCAGGGGGCATCTGGCAGGCACTGATCACGACGGCCGCGGGCCTGACGGTCGCGATCCCGGTCTACCTCGGATACCGGTACATCCTGGGGCGAATCGATCGATACGCCGTCGATCTCGAGGAGCGCGCGTTGAAAGCGGTCGATGGGCTGGCTGCAGACTCCGGTGAAACCGCGGCGGACGCTCCGGCCCCCGAGGCGAGTGACGGAGGGGCGTCGGCGGAGAAGGAGGCGGCATGAATCTGCGCGAGCGGTCGAACCGCCGGCGGGAGCACCCGGAGATGGAGATGACCCCGCTGATCGACGTCGTCTTCTTGCTGCTGATCTTCTTTCTGGTCACGGCGACGTTTGCGCAGAAACGCGAGTCCTCGCTGCCGGTCGACCTGCCGGAAGCGGCGACCGGGACCGACTCCGACTCGAAGAAACCGGTGGTCGTGCGGGTGGCCGAGGATGGTTCGGTGGCGATCGAGGCCGAAGTCGTCCCGGAGACCGGTGATCTGACGAGTCGGCTGCGCAGACTCCATCGCGAACGTCCCGACGCCGTCGTCTCGCTGCGCGGCGACAAGTCGGCCACCCACGGTCGGACGATCGAGGTGCTCGATGCAATCCGGCGGGTCGGGTTCGAACGGGTGCGTCTGATCACCGAAGAGACGGACTCGAACTAGGAGCCTGTTGCGCATAGCGGACCGAGACAGGAGCGAGCTGATTCGGCGACCTCCTCGGTCGCTCGTCGAGCGGCGGGCGGGTCGAACGCGGTACGGTCACCCGTGATCGGTCGAGCGGTATCGGCGGGGGCGGGGTGGGAGGGTGTCGGCCCCCCTTCCGATGCCGCCCGTCGTCCGAGAGAGGCCCCACTTCACCGCCCGTCGAGTCGTCGTCACCGACGGGTCGTGATCGCACCCGGTCGAACTTGCGCTCGGCCGCGGGGTTGATACCCTGTCCAGAGGCGCACGGATGCGACGGCTCGAATCGACTGTCTCGGGGACGGACCCGGACGGATGCGACGGATTGCTCTGACATTGCTGATCGTCGGTGCGCTCTCTGCACTGGCCTACTACGTCTTCACCCATCCGGCTCGGAAGCGCGTTCAGCGGCTCCGGGAGCGGTATCGGACCATCCGCGAGAAGAACCGTCGGCTGGCCGAGTCGAACGAGGAGCTGCGTCGGGAGATCCACGCGCTCCGCGAGGACCCGAGAGCGGTCGAGCGCCGGGCGCGACACCGGAACGGACTGGTCCGGCCCGGCGAGATCGTCTTTACGTTCCCCGAGGATGGAGAGGGCGAGCGCGTTCATGTCGACGTCCACGTCCGCGAGAAGGCGGTCGAGGTCGGCGGCGAACGGGTTTCCCTCGACGAGTTCGGCTCGGAGCTGACGCGTCTGCACGACCGACTGCCGGATGCCGAGATCGATGTCCACTTCGGCGACGCCACCGGCGCGCTCCGTCGGGAGCGCGCACGCCAGGCACTCCGCGAGTCGCCCTTCGAGCGGATTCGATATCCCGACGGCTCTGGCGAGGCGGACGGCTGAACATCGATTCGCGCGGCTCACCGCGCCCGCGGTGTCGAAGTGCGGCCGGGAACGGCGTCCATCGCGGGAGCTGACCCCACTCCGATCGGTCGTCATGTCGACCAACTTCGTCCTGGACACCAACGTCCTGCTGCACGATCCGCGCGCCTACGCCAAGTTCGGTGACAACGACGTCATCGTGCCGATCTACGTCATCGAGGAGGTCGACTCCTTCAAGGGCGAGCCGACCGAACGCGGGCGCAACGCCCGGGAGATCGGGCGGATTTTCGATCGTTTCCGCGAACAGGGCGACCTGCGAGAGGGGGTCGAACTGGACGGGGGCGGGACGCTGCGCGTGGCGCTGATGTCCGACGAGAAGGCCCGTCAGCTGGAGGAGAAGTTTCTCCACGCCGACAAGAAGGACAACTTCATCCTGTCGGTCGCGCTGGGCCTCCAGGACCGCGAGCCGAACAGTCGGACCAAGTTGATCACCAAAGACACGAACCTCCGGGTGCGAGCGGGGATGCTCGGACTGGAAGCCGAGAACTACGAGGAACAGGGGGTCTCGATCTCGGAGCTGTTTCCGGGGGCGTGCGAGCTGCGCGTCCCGGCCGACCTGATCGACGAACTGCACCGCACGGGCGAAATCGCGTTCGAGCCCGACGAGTTCACCCCGGTTCGCGCACGGGTCGCGCACAAAAACCCCGGCGGGGAGATGCGCGGCTTCCACCCCAACGAATACGTGCTGCTGCGAGACAACCAGGGACAGGGTCAGTCGCTGTTCGCGAAGGTCCGGGCGACGTGCGATCCGAGCAGCGAGGTTCGCCTCCGGCCGATGGGAGATGTCGGGCGGACGGCCTGGGGAATCGAGGCGCGCAACAAGGAGCAGTCCTTCGCGCTGGATGCGCTGCTCGACGAGGATATCTCGCTGGTCACGCTGGTCGGCAAGGCGGGGACGGGCAAGACGCTGCTGAGTATCGCGGCCGGCCTCAAACAGGTCGCCGACGAGCAGATCTATCAGAAGTTGGTGGTCAGCCGGCCCGTCCATCCCATGGGACGGGACATCGGATACCTGCCCGGCGACGTCGAGGAGAAGCTCTCCCCCTGGATGCAGCCGATTTTCGACAACGTCGAGTATCTGATGGGCCTGTCGCGGGCCGACAAGCGGGTCGGACGCGGAGCCGACGAGTTGAAGGAGATGGGCATCCTCGAGGTCGAACCGCTGACCTACATCCGGGGGCGGTCGTTGCCCGACCAGTTCATGATCGTCGACGAGGCGCAGAATCTGACGCCCCACGAGACCAAGACGATCATCACGCGGGTCGGCGAAGGGACCAAAATCGTGCTGACCGGCGACCCGTACCAGATCGACAATCCCTACGTCGACAGCGAGTCGAACGGATTGACCTACGTCGTCGACCGATTCAAGGACGAGGCGACCGCGGCGACGGTCAGCCTCTTCGAGGGCGAACGTTCGGAGCTGGCCGAGTTGGCGGCCAATCTGCTCTGAGGGGAGCGCGTTGGCGGACGATCAACCGGACCATCGACTGGGCGAGCCCTCGGGTTGGGGCGGCTGGCTGGGGCGAACCGCCCGTCCGCTCGCCGTCGGGCTGGTCGTCTGGCCGTTGATCGGCTGCGACCCCCTCTCGGCGATGTTCGAGGACGTCCAGCGGGCCCGGCGCTATCGGTCGGAGGGGGAAGCCGGCCGCCGCGATCCCGAACGGCTGACGGTGAT
>JBDGRG010000146.1:240-614 GCA_042218355.1 Bradymonadaceae bacterium | reverse complement strand
GACCTGGAACATCAAGTTCGCCGGCGATCGAATCCGGTTTTTCTACCAGTGCGACGGCGAGCGGGTCCACATGCAGCGCCGGGAGGTCGTCGATCATCTCGAGGGCATCGCCCGCAAGATCCGCCAGACCGACCCCGACGTCCTCTTTCTGCAGGAGGTCGACGTCGACTCCAAGCGCTCGGCGTACGTCGACCAGGTCGACTGGTTGCTCCGGCACACCGACCTGTCGCACGCGGTGTACGCCTCGCAGTGGAACGTCCCCTACGTACCGAAGAAGTGGCTGGGGCCGGTCGACTCGGGCAACGCGATCCTCACCAAGTGGCCGCTCGACCGCGCGCGCCGGATCGCATTGCCGCTGATCGCCGAGCAGGGCG
>JBDGRG010000146.1:0-230 GCA_042218355.1 Bradymonadaceae bacterium | reverse complement strand
AGGATCCCGTCACCCAGTACTTCTACCTGAAACGCAACATCCTGAAGGCACGGCTCGAGCCGCCGGGTCGAGCCCCGGTTTGGTTGCTGAATACGCACTTTTCGGCCTTCTCGCAGGATGGTACCCGCGCCCGCCAGGTCCGCCGGTTCGAACAACTGCTCCGGAGCCTCGACCGCCGCGACGAGTCCTTCGTCGCCGGCGGGGATCTCAATCTGCTCCCACCCGTCGCG
>JBDGRG010000145.1:0-5483 GCA_042218355.1 Bradymonadaceae bacterium | reverse complement strand
AGCTGCCGTCGGACGGGTCGACCTCGCCGTCAGTGCACACGCCCGTCGATTTGCCCTTGTAGTCGCACGAGCACTTCTCGTCGGTCACCCCGTCGCAGTCGTTGTCCTTGTTGTCGCAGGAAGTCTCCGCCTGGTTGGTGTAGTCCTTCGGCGCTTCGCACCGGCCCTGGGCGTTCAACGTGGCGGTTCCGCACACACCGGCCGATTTGCCGGCGTAGTTGCACGAGCACCCCTCGTCGGTGACGTTGTCGCAGTCGTTGTCACGGTTGTCGCAGCCGGATTCGTCGTCGGTGTCCGACTCGTACCCGGCCGGTTCCTGACATTTGCCCTTCTGGTTGATCGTCTGGTTCTGGCAGATGCCCGCCGACCGATTTTTGTACTCGCACGGACATCCCTCGTCGGCGGCCCCGTCACAGTCGTTGTCCTTTCCGTCGCAGCTCTGTTCGTTCGGCTCGTACTCCTGAGGTTTCGGGCAGTTCCCCTTCGGATCGCGGCTCAGCCCCTTGCACACCCCGGCGGCTTTCTTCTTGTAGTTGCACCCGCATCCCTCGTCGATCGAGCCGTCGCAGTCGTTGTCCTTGCCGTCGTCGCACTTCTCACTGCCGGCTCCCTGTTTGGGATCGACGCTGCAGGTAATCTCGGTCGCATCCTTCTCCTGCTTGCACTGATACGTCCCCTGATTGGTGCAGACGCCCTTGCCGACCGTGCACGACTCGCTGTTCTCGACCTTCTCGATGCCCTCGACGTCCTCGTCGACCTCGGCGTCGCAGTCGTTGTCCGTTCGGTCACACAGCGAGTCGTCGTCTTTGACGTCGTTGTTCTTCGCCCACTGACACTCGTACTCGCATCCGTTCATCGGGTCGCCATCGACGTCGAAGAACCCGTCCTTGCAGCCGTCGTCGGGCAGAAAGCACCCGCCGCCCTTGCAGTCGCCGGTGGCGTTGTCGAACATCGCGGTGCAGTCGTTGTTGCACCGGCCGCAGTGTTTCGGGTTGGTCGCGTGGTCGACGGGCGTGCCACCCATCAGGTCGTCGATCGTGCCGTCGCAGTCGTCGTCCTTTCCGTTGCAGATCTCGCCGCCCTCGCGGGGGTCGCCGGGCTGCTTGCTGCAGACCAGCGACGTCCCGTCGTCCGAACAGACGAGGTTGCCGTCCACGCGGCAGATTCCCTTGCCCACGGTGCAGCCCTCGCCGCGGGCGTCGAAGCCCTCGTCGACGGTGCCGTCACAGTCGTTGTCGACGCCCCCTTTCTCGCAGAGTTCGGGAGCTCCCGGGTAGACGTCCGGGTTGTCGTCGTTGCAGTCCGGCGGCCCGCCGTCCATGCAAAGCGCCTGCTTGAAGACGCCGTCGCCGTCGCCGTCGATGCAGGTGACGTCCGGACCGACGTCGACCGACACGCAGAACCCCTGGACGCACTTCAGATTGGCTCCGGGGCAGTCGCCGGGGCCGTCGCAGGTGGCGGACTTGAAGGGATCGTCGCCGCACGACGTCAGTGCCAGCAGTCCGGCCGCGAGGACGACTGAGAGAAGACCACCCGTGAGAGACGACTCCCGGGAAGGCGATGGCATGTTCATGACAGCTCCGTCGGAGGGGACGTACGAGTCTGATGCCTCGTCCAGCCCGGAGACGAGGGCTGAGCCTCGGATCTTTGTCGATAGAGGATTCCCGATGCAGGGGGCGATGTCAAATCAGCGAGGACGTCAGCAGCGGTCGAACGGGCCGTCGGCCGGGCGTGGACTGCGAGTCGGTGCGCGGAGAGAGAACGGTCGCCTCTTTCGCCGCCCGTGACCCTCGCGTATGATCGGAGCCGAGGCGGCGAGGTCGGCACACGAGCGGGGCGTTCAGCCACGCCGGAGCGGGCGGATGCAGACCGAGGACATCCACATTCTGATCATCGACGACGACCGGGATGTCTGCGACTACATGGAGCTGCTGCTCGAGCAGGAGGGGTACAACGTCGAGACGCGCACGGCGCCGGCCGACGGGATTCGAACCCTGCGCGAGGAGACGTTCCACGTCGTCGTCGTCGATCTGATGATGCCGGAGATCGACGGCATCGAGGCGCTGGATCGCATCCGGGACTTCGACGGGGACGTCGCGATCATCGTCTTTACCGGATATCCGTCGGTCGACACGGCTCGCGAGTCGATGCAGTACGACGTCTCCGACTACATCGAGAAGCCGTTCGACGTCGACGAATTCAATGCGGCGCTCGAGCGCGTCCTCCGCGAGAAGGGACTGCTGCACGAGCCGGTCGAGCAGCTTCTCGAGACGATCGGTCAGAACCTCCGAGAACGGCGCAAGGAGTGTGGTCTGACCCTCGAGCAGGCCTCGCGACGGACCGGACTGTCGGTCAGTCTGCTCTCGCAGATCGAGCGGGCCGAATCGAGTGCATCGGTGTCGAGTCTGTACAAACTCGCCCAGGCGCTGGACTGCCGCGTGACGGATTTCTTCGGCGATTACTGAGTAGTCGAGTGGGCAAGTGGTCGAGTGGTCGAGTAGTCGAGTAGTCGAGTGGTCGAGTGGGTAAGTGGTCGAGTAGTCGAGTGGTCGAGCCGTTGAGCCGTTGGGCTGTTTAGCCGTCGAGCCCAAAACCGCACGACCGGACAACCACGCGGTCGCGGGACTCGACGATCGCACAGCGCCACAGCCGGACGTTCCGACGATCGCATGACCAGCAGACCGGATGACTGTGCAACCACGAGACCATCGTCGGGCGAAGCAAACCCGGCTGTGACCGTCGAGTCGTCGAAGAGCCGAACCGAGCGCGTTCCCGATTCCCGATTCCCCATTCCCTGCCATGTTTCACGGTGGACGCATCGTCGCGAGCGCACTGAAGAAGGAGGACGTCACGCATCTGTTTACGCTGTGCGGTGGACACGTGCAGGCGATCTACGACGGGTGCCTGGACGAGGGCATCGAGGTGGTCGACGTCCGGCACGAGCAGTCCGCGGCCCACGCCGCCGACGGATACGCGCGGTCGACCGGCAAGTGCGGCGTCGCCGTCGTCACGGCCGGACCGGGGACGACCGACGCGGTCACTGGCGTCAAGAATGCCCAGCGAGCGGGCGTCCCGATGGTCGTGATCGGCGGGGCGGGGCCCGACATCTTCCGGCACATGGGGTCGCTGCAGGACATGGATCACGTCGAGCTGATGGAGCCCATCACCAAGTGGGCGGCGCGTGTGACGGAGACCGAGCGGATCCCGGAATTTCTGTCGATCGCCTTTCGCAAGGCGATGACCGGTGTCCCCGGCCCCGTCTTCCTCGAGATCCCGCTCGACCTGCTGATGAACATGGAGGATCCCGACGACATCGACTGGTACGACGACTACCGAACCGAGGCCAGCCATCCCGGCGACCCGGAGTATATCGATCGCGCGGCCGACCTGCTGGTCGACGCCGAGCGGCCGATGGCGATCGTCGGTTCGCAGTTGAGGTGGAGCAAACGTCCCGGGGCGATGGACCGCTTCCGTGACCTCGCGGGCGACGGGTTCGCCCGTAATATCGCTCTCCAGGCTCCGCAGGTCGGCGATCAACTCGTCGCGCGTCGATTCGTCCCCGTCGAGAACGTATATCAGGCCCTGCCCGCTGGCGATGGACCGCTTCCTCGAGGAGCTCGACATGCCGACGTTCGTCAACGGCATGGCCCGCGGTTCGATCGAGCCGGACTCGGATCGGTTCCTCAACCGCGCTCGCACGCCCGCTCTCGGACGGTCGGATTGCGTGCTCGTCTTCGGGACGCCGTTCGACTTTCGACTGGGCTACGGCCAGCCCCCGAAGTTCAATCCCGACGCGTCGGTCATCCAGGTCGATCTCGACCCGGAGGAGGTCGGACGCAACCGCGACGTGGCGGTCGGAATCGTCGGGGACACGGGGCTGGTGATGGAGGGCCTGTGCGACTCGATCGACGAACGGGGCGGGATGAACGACCTCGACTCGTGGTGGGAGACCGTCCACGAGATCGAGGACCAGAAGTGGGAGCCGATGCGCGAACAGATGTCCAGCGACGAGGAGCCGATCAATCCGCTCCGGTTGTGTGCGGAGGTCAACGAGTTCATCGACTCCGATACCATCGTGATCGGGGATGGCGGCGACTTCGTGGCGACCGCCGCCTACACCCTCGAGGTCGAGGGGCTGGGGAACTGGATGGATCCGGGTCCGCTGGGCACGCTGGGGGTCGGTCCCGGCTACGCGATGGCCGCCAAACTGACCCATCCCGACTCGGACGTCGTCATCATGTACGGAGACGGGTCGTTCGGATTCAACGGCATGGAGTTCGACTCGATGGTCCGCCAGGGGATCGACGTCGTCGGGATCATGGGGAACGACGCGTGTTGGAGGCAGATCAAACGCGGTCAGGTCGACATGTACGGCGAAGAGCGCGCGGTGGCGACCGACCTGGCGGAGACCCGCTACGACCAGGTGGTCGAGGGTCTGGGGGGGCACGGCGAGCACGTTCAGTCGATCGACGAACTCCACGGCGCGCTCGAACGGGCGTTTGCCACGGATCTCCCCGCGCTGGTGAACGTCGAGATCGGCGAGAGTGATTTCCGGGAGGGCTCGATTTCGGTCTGACGGGCCGTCGAGTGGTCGAGTCGCCGAGCTGTCGTTTCGACGAGTCGGACGCCGCGAGCTTCACATCGCTCAGTCGCCCTCGAACACCGTCGGCATCTCCGACGGAACCTGGACGGCGTCGCCCGTCTCGAGATCGAGGGCGGTCAGCGCGTTGCCCCACACGCAACCGCTGTCGAGACCGACGGCTCGTTCGGCCCGGTGGAATCCGAGCGCCGACCAGTGCCCGAAGAGGAGCGTCGCATCCGGTGCTCGACGGTCCGGATGGTCGAACCACGGAAACCGATCCTCCGGGACGTCGTCGAGCGTCCCCTTGTAGTCGAGGTCCAGGGCTGCGTTCGGGGCCAACGTCCGCATCCGCGTCATCGCGTTGACGATCAGCCGAAGACGGTCGGCTCCGTTCAGATCGGGGGACCATCGCCGGGGCGTGTCCCCGTACATCTCGGCCAGGAAGTCCGCCGCGTCCGTTCCCCGCAGCACCTGCTGGACTTCGACGGCGAGCGCGGTCGCATCCTCGAGGTCCCAGTCGGGAAGCAAACCGGCGTGTACCAGGGCTCGCCCTCCGTCTCGGTGGAACAGCGGCCGCCGGCGCAACCAATCGACCAGCTCGTCCCCGTCCGGTGCCTCGAGAAGGGGCTCGAAGGTGTCGTCCTCGTTCATCTCGTGGACGCCGGCAGCGACGGCGAGCATGTGAAGGTCGTGGTTCCCCAATACGACGGTCGCGCGGTCGCCGAGTTCGCGCGCCCAGCGGACGACGCCGAGCGAGTCGGGGCCTCCGTTCACCAGATCGCCGGTCAACCAGATGCGGTCGCTGTCGGGAGCGAAGTCGATCTCGTCGAGCAGACGGTCCAGCGTCTCGCGACAGCCGTGGATGTCGCCGATGGCCCAGGTGGTCATGGTATCGAGGGGG
>JBDGRG010000144.1:40753-42056 GCA_042218355.1 Bradymonadaceae bacterium | reverse complement strand
CGACTTCCGACTGCAGACTGACGACTTCCGACTGCAGACTGACGACTTCCGACTGCAGACTGACGACTTCCGACTGAAGACTGACGACTTCCGACTGAAGACTACCATGACCGAACGCCTCAATCTCGTGACCGGAGCATCCGGTTTCACCGGCACGTACCTGGTTCGCGACCTCCTCCGAGACGGTCAACAGGTGCTCGCCACCGACCTGCCCGGCACGTTCGACACGGGTGACCGCCGGCAGCGCGCCCGCAGTCTGGGGCTGGATCTGGACCATCCGAACCTCGAGTTCGTCCCCTCGGACCTGCTCGACCCCGAATCCCTGCGCCCCCTCTTCGAGCGGCCGGTCACGCATCTGTTCCACACCGCCTCGCTGTACGACTACAGCGCGACGCTCGACCGACTCCGACGGGTCAATGTCGACGGCACCCGTCACCTGCTCGATGCGATCCTCGACAGCGACGTCGAACTCGAGCGATTCATCCACTGGAGCACCTGCGGTGTCTTTGGGAAGCCGCACACCGCCGCGGAGGGCGATCAGGTCAATCTGCCATTCAACGAACGGTCGCCCTCCCCGAAGACCACCGCCCCGACCGCCGACGGCCCGACCGGGACCGACCTCGTCAACGACTACTCGGTCTCGAAGTGGGAGCAGGAGAAGATGATCTGGCGGATGTACCGCGAGAAGGATCTGCCGGTGACCGTCGTCCGACCGGCCCCGATCTACGGGCCCGGCAGCGCGTACGGGCACGGAGGAATCATCCTGGCCATCGCGCTGGGCTTCGTCCCCGCGATCCCGGCGGATTCGAAGAACTACATCACCACGTCCGTCCACGTGCAGGACGTCGCGGGCTTCGCCCGCTACATCGCCGAGCAGGACGACGCGATCGGCGAGGACTACAACATCGTCGACAACAGCATCATCAGCTACCACGAATTTCTGCACTACATCGCCCTGCTGACCGGCCGACGGATGCACGACGTCCCCCTGGTGAAGATGGATCAGCTGATGCCGTTGATGCGCGGGGCGGCGAAGACCTGGCGGTGGCTCGAACGCGAGTTCGGGATCCCGCGGGTGCGGGTCTTCGAGATCCAGTCCGCGAACTACATGAGCTCGAGCTACTGGTTGAGCAACCGCAAGAGCCTCGACGCCGGGTACGAGTATACGTATCCGGACGTCAAAGAGGGGTTGAAGGACACGGTGGCGTGGTTCCGGGAGATGGGGTGGTTGACGGACATGGACCGGGCGATGGTCGTCAACCCCGAGGGCTCCAAGCCGTCGTGAACCGCGGAGGACGCGGTC
>JBDGRG010000144.1:36824-40743 GCA_042218355.1 Bradymonadaceae bacterium | reverse complement strand
GGACTCAGAGAGCTCAGAGGGGGCGGCCTCGCGACGCTCGGCCGCGAAAAACCGGGTCTCGAACCCCCAGCGGGTCAGTGCTCACAACGCGAGCATCTCAGCATCTTGGCTACTCAGCATCTCTCGGCACCGGACATCGAAGCGACTCAGCCGCACAGTCGCTCAGCGGCCCAGCAGCCAAGCAGCCCAGCGGCTCAACCGCTCAACGGCCGCTCGACGCCCCGACACGAGCTAGAAGCTCGGTCTACGCACCACGACTCGACAGTTTCGTCCCGGTCGCAAGGCAATGGTTGTGCGACTGTAGCTCAACGGCTCAACCGCTCAACGGCTGACGGCTCGACGGTTCTACCCAACGCTCGACTACTCGACCACCCAACCACTCGACCACTCCACCCGACCCATGACTGACATCCGATCGCGACACGTCCTGATCACCGGTGCCGCCGGCGGGATCGGCTCGGCGATGGCCCGGGAGTTCGCCGAAGCCGGGGCGCGGCTCTCGCTGGTCGATATCGACGCCGACGGCCTCGAGTCGACTGCACAGTCGATCCTCTCGCCGGTCGAACCCCCCGAGACGTTCGTCTGTGATCTGAGCGACCGGGAGGCAATCGACGAGCTGATCGACGCAGTGCACGATGGGTTCGGCGCCGTCGATCTTCTGGTCAACAACGCCGGGATGGTCTGCGGCGGTCGATACGACGAGATCGACGACGAGGCCGACGAGGCCCTGCTCGACGTCAACGTCCGGGCCGTCCACCGACTGACCAAGGGGTTTCTGGGCGACGTCAAATCGGGCGGGGGGCACCTGGTGCAGGTCGCCAGTGCCGCCGGGCTGCTGGGAGTACCGTATCAGGCCGCCTACTCGGCCTCGAAGTGGTTCGTGGTCGGCCTCTCCGAGGCGCTCCGGCAGGAGCTCAAACAGGAGGGATACGGCGACGTCGGGGTGACCGTGGTCTGCCCCAGTCTGGTCGACACGGAGATGTTCGAGGGCTCCGAACCACCGCTCCTGACCTCGACGCTCCAACCCGAGTTCGTCGCCGGCCGCGTGGTCGAGGCGGTCCGTCAGGACGAGCCCTACGTCAAGGAGCCCTTCATGGTGAAGACCCTCCCCGTATTGCAGGCGCTGCTCCCGCCCGAGGCGCTCGACTTTCTGGCCGATCTTCTGGGAGCGACCGACATCATGGACGACTGGCAGGGGCATTGACCGCCCGGTTGCTTCGGTGACAGCGCTCTCATACAGTGACGCGCGTGTCTGCGCATCCCACCGATCGGCGGTCGACGTGCCTCTGAAGATGTCGTTCATCGGCTCCACTCCCCGGCTTCGACGAGTCGTCGCCGCAGTTGCCGTTGCGGGGGCGCTGGCCGGCTGCGGGTACGGACGGACGTCCGTCTGGGAATCTCCACCGGACGACGACCGATCCTCCGCGACCGACTCGCCCGTCTCCGACTCCGAGGATCTCTCCGCGGACCGCCGTCCCGCTCGCGCCACCGCCTGCCGCGTCGACGGCGGCCGCTCGGCGGGTCCGGCCCCGGCCCGCCTGCTGACGAACTACGAGTACCGCTACACCGTCCGCGACGTGTTGGGATACGAGGGAGGGGCCTGGAAGAGTCTCCCGGCGGAGAACGAAGTCAACGGCTTCGAGAACAACACCGCCGCCCACGCCGCGAGCCGCCGGCGGGTGCGCGAGTTCATGAAGGTCGCCGAGAAGGTCGCCCGTCGGACCGTCGACCGTCGTCTCGACGCGCTGCTGCCCTGTGATCCGTCGAACGGCCGGAAACGAGCCTGCGGCGTCGAGTTCATCGATTCGTTCCTGACCGAGGCCTTCCGCCGACCACCGACCGACGCGGAGAAGAGCGATTTCGTCGGGTTGTTCGAACGGACACTCGACGAGGCCGATTTCGAGACGGCGGTCGAGACGGTCGTCGCCGCCGCGCTGCAGTCCCCGCAGTTTCTGTACCGGCTCGAATTCGTCGACGGCCAGGCCTCGGGCGCCGTCGAGCGGGTCGACGGCTGGGAGATGGCCTCGCGGCTCTCCTACTTCCTGTGGGCGTCGGCGCCCGACGAGCGGCTCGCCCGCGCGGCGCGGAACGGAGAGCTGAAGACCGAAGCGCAGGTCGAGGCCCAGGCCCGACGCATGCTCGACGACCCGCGCGCCAAACGGGCGGTCTACCAGTTCCACCGGCAGTGGATGGGCCTCGACGAGCTGGGCTCGGTCGTCAAGGACGAGACCCGATTCCCGGCCTTCGAGACGTCGATGACGGAGGACTGGAGGCGCTCGCTGAAGGCCTACGTCACGCAGCAGTATCAGCGGGACGACGCCGACCTCGAGTCCTTTTTGACCTCGCGGCGCGTCTACCTGACCGACCGGCTGAAGAGCCTCTACGATCCGTCGGGGCCGGTGCGGTCGGACGCGGGGGCGGGTGACGGGCTGACCGCCTATCGCTTCGACGGATCGGAGCGGGCGGGGCTGCTGACCCAACCCGCGCTGATGGCGCTGCTGGCCAACGCGAACCAGAGTTCACCGGTCCGGCGGGGGGTCTGGATCCGCGAACAACTGCTCTGTCAGCCGCTCGACCCGCCCCCGCAGGATGCCGATACCACCCCGCCCGACCCGGACCCGAACGCCACCACCCGCGAGAAGTTCCGACAGCACACGGCCGACCCGCAGTGCGCGGGCTGCCACCGCAAGATCGATCCGATCGGCTTCGGCTTCACGCACTACGATGCGCTGGGCCGCTGGCGGCAGCGCGAGGAGGGTCGGCGGCTCGACGACAGCGGTCGACTGGTCGCGACTCGCGATCCGCAGCTCGAGGGGCGGTTCGAGGGATCGGTCGAGTTGGCGAAGCGGCTCGAGGGGAGCCGTCAGGTCTCGAACTGCATCGCGTCCAAGTGGTTCACCTACGCACTCGGACGTCAGCCCAACGATCGGGAACGCTGTTCGCTGTACCACGTGCAGCAGGCCTTTCGCGAATCCGGAGGGGACTTCCGCGAACTGCTCGTCGCACTGGTGACCTCGGACGCGTTCCGCTACCGACGCATCTCCAGCGGAGGGTCCTCGAAATGAGCGACTCGGACATCACCCGTCGGACGTTTCTCCGGGGCCTCGGGGGGACCGCCGTGGCGCTTCCCGTGCTCGGCTCCGATCTTCCCGAAGCGGCCGCCGCGCCCGATGCGAAAGCGTCCTCGAACGGTCCGTTCCCCAAACGACTGGTCGTCTTCTATCACCCGAACGGCGTGCTCCCCTCGGCCTGGTGGCCCGAGCCGGGCGAGACCGAGAGCGACTTCGATCTGGGCGGGCCGCTCGAGCCCCTGAAACCCTTCCGCGACCGGCTTCTCTTTCTGAAGGGACTCGAGATGAAATCGCCCGCCGCCGGTCCCGGCGGGCCACACCAGCAGGGCATGGGGGGAGTACTGACCGGACGCCCTCTCCAGGAGGGCCAGATGATCGGCAACGACGGATCGCGGGCCGGATGGGGCGACGGCATCTCGATCGACCAGGCCGTCGCCGAGGAGGTCGGCGGGGGCACCCCGTTCAAGAGCCTGGAGCTGGGCGTGCGGGCGAACTCGCACGGCGGCTCGCGGGTCCGGACCCGGCTCTCCTACGCCGGTCCCGCACAACCCCAGCCGCCACAGGACGATCCGACCGAGGTCTTCGACCAGCTGTTCTCCGACGGGAAGACCCCGCCCGGATCGCACGACCAGATCCGACAGCGCCGCGCCTCGATCCTGGATACCGTCCAGAAACAGTTCGATCACGTCGCCGACCGCGTCAGCGCGCGAGACCGCCGCCGACTGGAGCGGCACCTATCGCGCGTGCGCAACCTCGAGACCCGGCTGCGAAAGAACGGCCTCTCGGGCGAAAACTGCAAACCGCCCGCGAAGCCCGCGGACCGGGACCCCGACAGCGAGGCGACGATG
>JBDGRG010000144.1:36499-36814 GCA_042218355.1 Bradymonadaceae bacterium | reverse complement strand
AGCTCGACCTGGCCACCATGGCGCTGAGCTGCGATCTGACGCGCGTCGTCAGCATCCAGGTGTCGAATTCCGTCAATCACATCCGCTATCCGTGGGTCGGGAGTCTCGGCGACGGGCACGCGCTCTCCCACGCCGGCCCCTCCAACACGTCGGCCCACCGGGAGTGGATCAAACGGGATCGCTGGCACGCCGAGCAGTTCGCGACGATGCTCGGCAAACTCGACGCGATCCCCGAGGGCGACGGAACGATGCTCGACAACACTCTCCTGCTCTGGGTCGTCGAGGTCTCCAAGGGCAACACGCATTCGTTCAAAC
>JBDGRG010000144.1:24516-36489 GCA_042218355.1 Bradymonadaceae bacterium | reverse complement strand
GCCCGCCGCCTGCTCCAGCCGGTAAAGCAGAAGTACGGCCGCAAGCTTTCGTGGGCCGACCTGATCGTCCTCGCGGGCAACGTCGACGACCAGTTCGATACCGGCCGTCTGGTCGAATACGCGAGCGCGAAATCGCACAACAACCTGCTCGCCTCGATCGGAAAGGCCTTCGGGCGGTCGACGGAGACGTTCGGCGACAGCCGATTCTCGACCGGTCCTCTGGCCGGCCTGACGTGAGCCCGCCGCCGACGGCCACTTCGGTCGGACCTTGATGCGCCCCCTGGCGTGCTTAGCTTCCGGGGTGGTAGGTGAAGTCGCCCGATACTCTCTACACAGGAGGATCTGTATGAGCACCGAACAGGAATTCGTCGACCGCCTGAATACGGCTCTCTCGTGGGAGCTGGCCGGCATCGTCCAGTACATGCACCACGCGACGATGCTGACGGGCCCCGACCGCGCGCACTTCGAGGACTTCTTCCTGGAGGGCAGCCGCGAGGCGCGCCAACACGCCGAGACCGTCAGCAACAAGATCGTCGTCTTCGGCGGAGTACCGACGGTCGAGCCGGCGCGCATCCGGCGAGCCACGGAGGTCGAGGACATGTTCGAGGCGGCGCTGACGCTCGAGGAAGACGCGCTCGACGCCTGGGAGGCCGCGCTCGACGCCTCGGACGTCGCCAATCAGGGGACGCAGTTCTGGCTCGAGGATCACATCTCCGAGGAGCAGGAGCATGTCGACGAGCTGCGCACCCTGACCCGCAAGGTCAAGTTCGGCGACGGCGACCTCGAGGACGTCTCGTCGGCCAGCGGCTGATTCGTCGCACCGGCTAACGACGAAAACCCCGGCAGACCGGCGACGGTCTCCGGGGTTTTGGTATGTGTACGTCGCCAGAGCATCTGCTCTGTGCAACGTAGCCGGAGCATCTTGCTCTGGCGGAACGTTGCCAGCGCATCTTGCTCTGGCGGAACGTTGCCAGCGCATCTTGCGCTGGCACTCGAACATCAACCGGACGAACGCTGAGAGTCGGCCGTCTCCACGAGTGTCAGATCCGGTGTCTCCCCCGCCGATCCGTAGTCGCGTTCCGTGTCGCGCGCATCCGGATCCATCTTGTTCAGCGCCTCGCGCAGGTCGGGGACCTGCCCGGCGGCCAGTGCGATCCGACGATGCGTCACCCACCCGATCGACGGTTCCCGGCGTTGCAGACGCAGTTCGAGGGTCGGGAGCTCGCCCGCCTCGGCGACCTGGACGAGCTCGACGCGGGCGTTGTCTGCGTCGGCGACCAGCTCTCCGAGCGACTTTTCGTGGTCAGCCATCTCGTGGGGCCTGGTTGTGGCGGCGCCGAACGTGAAATTGAAACGCGATTTCACTCACGAAATTGATACCCATTTTCAAAAGCCTGTCAAGCCCGGATCGCGGGCCCGCCCGCGACGATCCGTCGATTCGAGTGTCGTCCTCGACGATGGTCGCTCGTTTCCTTTGACAGAGGCCGGCGAACAGAGGACGATTCTGCGTCGGATGGTCGGTCGAATGATTCGAATGGATGGGTTCGGGACGGAGGCGGAGTAGACCCTGGCAGGCGAAACCGACGAATGCGGGCCTCTGATCGCAACCATCGCGGTGGCATCGCTGATCGTGGTGTCCCCCCGCACCCCACTCGCCGAGGAGGACGCCTCCGTCGCTCAGCGTGCCCAGACGTTCTTCGACCGGGGCATCCAGTTCTACGCGGAGGGAAACTATTCGAAAGCGGTCGTCGAATTTCGAAAGGCCTACGACCTGAAGCCGAACGACACGATCGGCTACAACATCGTGCGGACGTACCCCCGACTCGGAAACTGCTCCAGTGTGCTGGAGGTCCGCGACGAGCTCGGGTCGATCGACTCGCTGGACGCCCTCTCGACGACAAAACTCGACGCAACGGTCTCCGCTTGTCGCGTCGCCTCCTCGGCGTCGACACGCAGCGTCCGCATCGAGTCCACCGACCGGTCGTCCTCTGACGGGTCGTCGACATCGTCGACAACCGACACGTCGGGGCATGGACCGTGGCGCTCCAGCCGGCTATTCGTCTTCGGAACATTCGGATTCGGAGGGGAACTGGACCTGGAGACGGATATTCAAAATGCCTCCAATCCGGCCGACCAGACCGTCGACATGCAGCCGACCACCGGCGTCGGCGTTCACTTCGGCGTCCCGATCAACCGGTATGTGACCATTGGCGGCCGGACGACCTTCTTCTGGTGGAGTACCGAGGACTCCGACGACGCGGGCTTCGACCGGTTCATGGCGCTGAACATCGACATCGCTCCGAAAGCGCGATACCCCTTCGCGGGCGGCGACGCGGAAGTCTACGCGACGATCCCCGTTGGCATGACGCTCAACATCCCGAACAGCAGCAACGAGAAAGAGTTCGAGGAGATCCTCGCCCAGCGCGGTCAGGACATCCCGGTCAACATCGTTCCGACGGTCAGCTGGAACCTCTCGCTGCTGGCCGGTGTCGCTTACCGCTTCACGTCGACCTTCGGGGTCTTCGCCGAGGGCGGCTGGTACAACCAGCACGTCCGACGACTGGTGGAGCTCGAGGGGAGTACACGGACGGTCGAAGTCGACCAGACCGGTGTCTTTAGCCAGTTCGGACTCAACGGCGGTCTCGTACTGACCTTCTAACCCCCGTGTGAGCTACGGCTGCGACGACTGCGGATCCAACAGCCAGGTCGACTCCCCGCGGGCGACGACATCGTCGTCACTGTCCCGAATCGTGTAGGGAACGGCGACCTCTCGCTCCTCGGTCAGCGGCGGGAGCACGGCGTCGGACTCGGCGACCAGCCGGCCGCGAGCCTTCTTCTCGTAGTCGATCTCGAAGGCGGTGACGATGCCGCGCACGTCCGACGGCAGGCCGTAGAGAACCGCCAGGCCCGAAGTAATCTCACCGAGATTGGTCAGCGCCATCGCGTGGACGGACCCGAGGTGATTCCGGACCTTCCGGCGCTCCTCCATCTCGACGCGGGCGTACCCCTCCCGTACCTCGGTAACCTGCGGTTTGATGGTTCCGGTGTACGGCGCCATCAGCCCGATCGCCTTGGAGAAGAGCGTCCGGCCCCCGGGCACCGCTGACAATCGGTCCCACATCGCACGCACCGGATTCGCCCGATCGAACAAATCCTGGACCTTCGACATCGTCGACATGGTGAGGCTCCTGCGAGTCGGTCGTCGAGGATCGATGGGCGGTCGACTCCGGCTGGTCTTTCCCCGCGGAGAGTTGGGCCGCGCGCGAAGGAGAGGATCAGTCCGCCCCTCCAGCCTCGGAGTCGGGCGTTTTCCAGATCGGCTCAGGGGGCTCGCCGCGGCCCTCGAGGCGTCGATAGCGCTCGAAGAGCCGCTGCTGACGGTTGTCCAGCGAGACCCGCCGGCCGTCGATGTACATCCGCCGGACGTCGGTCGACAACTCGAACGGATCGCCGGACCAGACCACGAAATTCGCGCGCCGGCCCTTCCGGAGCGTGCCGTACGTTCCGCCGAGCCCGAACGCGCGGGCCGGATTGGCCGTGACGGCCGCCAGCGCCTCGCCGTGCTCCATGCCCGCTCGCACCGCGTTGCCCGCCAGCTGACGGAGCTTGCGGACGTTGTGCGTGCCGAAGGTCGAGATCACGACCGGCACGCCGGCGTCCGCGAGGAGGGCTGCATTGTCCGAGCGCGCCCCGAGTGTCTCGAATCGAGTCGGCAGGTTCAGGTGGGGATCGACGATCACCGGCACGTTTCGCTCGGCCAGACGCTCGGCGACCATCCACGCCTCCGCCCCGCCCGCGACGATCGGATCGAGCCCGTGGGCGTCGGCGAACTCCAGCGCCCGACGGATGTCGCTGGCCCGATGGGCCCGAAACACGACCGGAAGTTTGCCCTCGAACGTCCGCCCGATGGCGATCAGATCGAGTCGGCTCGCCATCAGTGGCCGCGTCCGGTTTTTGTTGAAGCGCTTGCGGTGCTTCTGGAAGAACGCGGCGTCGTCGTACAGTTCCCGCAGTTTCTCGAGGACGCCGGCCCGCGATCGGAGCCGGTCGGTCCTCTTCTTTTTCGGATTGCGGGCGGTGGCATCGATATGGATCGCGGTCGATTCCTGCGCGACCCGGCCGAACCGATGCTCGCCGCCGCGAAGGTCGATCCACGCGGACTGACCCGACACCCACCCGCCGCCGGGCACGATCACGGCCGAGGTGACACCTCCCGTCCGCGTGATCGGCAGTGCCACACTCGTCGCGTTGAAGGCATCGGCGGTGCGGAACGCTGCGCGGACCGGGCCGCCACCTCGGTTCTGGTCGCGCGTCCGACCGACGGCCCAGATTTCGGGCAGGCCGAGGTGCGTGCGGGCGTCGATGAATCCGGGAGTGACGACTCCCTCGAGTTCGACGATCTCGGCGTCGGGCGGCAGATCGACACGGTCGCCGGTCACCCGACGAATACGACCGTCGTCGCCGACTACGATGGTTCCCCCCTCGATCGTCTTCCCCGTCCCCGTATGGATCGTCGCCCCGGTGTACGCCTCGACCGCCACGGCCGGCGCTGGGGCGGCGACCAGCATGGAGGCGAATGCGAGCAACCCTACGCACAGCGCGACCCATCCCGACGGATCGGTCGGGCGGGCCTTTGCCTGATCCGGCAATCGGTCGTCCATGGTCGTTTGACTCCGGATGCCTTCCTGTCGACGAAGCATCGCTGTCGGCTCTGTGCGACACGAGCGGGAAGCTCGGTCTACGCGTTCGTTACGGCACCAACTCGCGGGCCGGCACCGGATGCTGGCCCACCTCGAAGTCACTCCACGGCGCGGCGTTTCGGCTTCGGTCGTACTCGCGCACCCCCTCCACCCAGACCTTCTCGGCACGAGCGTACACGCTGAACGGATGCTCGGACCAGAGCACGACGTCCGCGCGCTTGCCCGCCTCCAACGTGCCGGTCACATCCTCGATCCCCAGTGTCCAGGCCGCATTCGCCGTGATCCACCGGAGCGCCTCGTTGACCGACACGTCGAGCCCGCTGTCGACCGCCGCGTCGTACGCCTTGGCCGCCTCCTGATTGAGCCGCTGCACGCCGAAACTCGAGTCCGAGTGGATCACCGCACGCCCGCCGGCGGCTGAAATCAGGCCTGCATTCTGCGGGATCCCGTCGTGCATCTCGATCTTGTAGCCCCACCAGTCCGCCCAGGTCGAGACGGAGATGTTCCACTTCGCCAGCAGATCGCGGATCTTGTAGGCCTCCAGACCGTGGTGGAACGACCGCACCCGCAGGTCGAACTGCTCGGCGATCTGCAGAAACGTCGCCATGTCGTCGGCGCGGTAGCAGTGCACGTGGAGTAGCAACTCGCCATTCATCGCCCGGATCAGATTTTCGAGCCCCAGGTCCCGCGAGGGCGGCTTCGGCTTCTTCGCGGGATTGCGCTGGTCCTCCGGTTTCGATTTCCACGCGGCCAGTTTGTGCCGATATCGCTGGTACGACCGCTCCAGCTCGCGGGCCTTCTGAAACGTCGCCCGCAACACCGCCGCGTTCCCCATCCGCGTGGAGGGCATCTGCCCGCGCTGGCCGTAGACGCGCTTCGGATTCTCGCCACAGGCCATCTTCATGCCGTCTGGGGCGCGCTCGAAGACCATCGCCTGCGCGGAGATACCGGGATGCATCTCGAGCACGGTCGTCCGGCCGCCGATCAGATTCGCCGAGCCCGGCAAGACCTGCAGGGCCGTGACTCCGCCGGCGACCGCCCGCTGATAGGCCGGATCCTGCACCCAGATGCTGTCGCCGGCGTCGACCTGGGGCGTGGTGTTGTTCGTCGCCTCGTTGCCGTCGGCGTGGGCTTTGACGAAGGGAACCGGGTAGACGCCGGTGTGGGAGTGCGTGTCGATGATTCCGGGCGTCAGGT
Source organism: Bradymonadaceae bacterium (assembly GCA_042218355.1). GTDB lineage: Bacteria > Myxococcota_A > Bradymonadia > Bradymonadales > Bradymonadaceae > CAJXPB01. The sequence continues at coordinate 30,592 of JBDGRG010000144.1, read as the reverse complement.
ACTTCCCCGACGCGTCGATGACGGTCGCCTCCTCGGGCGCCTCGATCGGGTCGGCCGAAACCTTCCGGATCGTCCCGTCCGCGATCAGCATGTGACCGTCGGTCAGCTTTCGCCCCGCCGCCGTCAAGATCGTCGCCCCCTCGAAGAGGACGGTCTCGGGGTCGAGCTCGTTCGGCGTCAGGTTGCGCGGCTCCCCGTCCGGCTCGCCCGGCCAGTCGATGTCGCTCGCCTCCACCTCGCGGCCCGACTCGCCGCCCCAGGAGGCACAGCCGACCGCCAGCAACGCGAGGGCGAGTGATATCGGAATCCAGCGTACACGCATCGTGTGGCTCCGAGGGATGCGCTCTGGGCAAAGAAGGGTTCACGCGCAGGCATACCCCTCGCGCGGCATCCGCATCAACCGGACGGTTGAACAGTCGGGTGCCTTCAGGCCGGATTGGCGATCGGCGGGGGCCCGTCGAACGCCGATCGCGGTGGAAAGTTTTCAGCCCTGTGGAATGGCAATGGTCGTGCGGTCGTCCCCACTTACCCAATTACCACTCACCCAATCACCAGCCGACCATCGGGAGGCTAATCCACCCCGTGCATCCACTTCTCGAGGATCGGCGAGAGGAGAAAGCACAGCACCGCCACACCGCCGGCGACCAGCGCGATGGTCCCGAACAGGTCGGTGTACAGCGGCAGCGTCTCCGAGGCCGCCATGTTGGAGACCTGCTCGCCCTTCGGCGGGCTGGCGAGCTTGGCGAACAGACCGGCGATGTAGTGGGCGAACGAGCTCGACAGAAACCAGGCGCCCATCACGACCCCGACGGTCTCCTTGGGCGACAGCTTGGTGACCATCGACAGACCGACCGGCGACAGGCACAGCTCGCCGGTCGTGTGCAGCAGATACCCGAGGAACAGGAAGGTGATCGGCACCATCCCGTCGGAGCCGGCGAACATCCCGCCGAGCACCAGCGCGCCGAATCCCAGCGCCAACTGCGACAGCCCCATCCCGAACTTCACCGGCGTCGAGGGCTCCCAGCCCAGGCCGTCGAGCTCCTCCCAGATCCAGGCGAAGACCGGCGCGAGCAGGATGATGAAGGCGGGATTGACCCCCTGGAAGACCGACGCGGGGAGGGTCCAACCGAGGATCGTCCGGTCGACGTTCCGGTCGGTGAACATGTTGATCGAGCTGCCCGCCTGCTCGAAAAACGCCCAGAAGGTCATCGAGAAGAAGATCAGGACCAGGATCACGAAGAGCCGGTCGCGGACGACCTTCTCCGAGCGCATGGCGTGCGCGAAGAGCAGACCGAAGACGACGACACCGACCACGGCCAGAATCGTCCCCAGCGCGGTGACGGCGGCGACCGTTGCGGCGATGACGGGGATGCTGAGGAACGCCCCGACGTACACCGCGGTCCCCTTGGAGGGGGCGGGCAGTCCGAAGCCCCACAGCGGCGAGACGAGCTCCTCGGGTTCGGGGGGCTCGCCGTGGCCCTCGAGGACGTGCTCGAAGAGCACGAAGATCACCAGGCCGGTGACCATCCCGACGCCGGCCAGCCCGAAGCCGTAGTGCCAACCCCACTCCTGGCCGAGATATCCGCACAGAAGCGGCGCCAGCAGGGCCCCGATATTGATGCCCATGTAGAAGATCGTGAAGCCGCCGTCGCGCTTGGCCTCCTCGATCCCCTCCTCGTCGTACAACCGGCCGACCAGGCTCGAGATGTTCGGCTTGAAGAAGCCGTTTCCGACGATCAGCAGCGCGAGGGCGCCGTAGAAGAAGATCGTCGTATCGAGCGAGAACGTCGCGCCGGCGAGGGCAACCTCCAGTTGGTTGGTCCCCGTGGAGGTCGCCATCCCCCCGAGTGCGGCGTCGATGGTCGTATGATCCAAGGTCATGGCGAAGTGGCCCAGCGCCATCAACACCGCCCCCAGAATGATGGCGCGGCGGTATCCCAGCAGCCGGTCGGCCAGCAGTCCGCCGAGGATCGGCGTGGCGTAGACGAGCGACCCGTACGCGCCGTAGATGCCGTACGAAAACTCGTCCGAGAACATCAGCTGCTTCGTCATGTAGAAGACGAGCAGCGCCCGCATGCCGTAGAAGCTGAACCGCTCCCACAGCTCCGTAAAGAACAGGACGATCAATCCGACCGGATGGCCGAAGAACGTCTCCGGACCGTCGGCTGATGCGGAGTCACTCATCTGGGGACCTCGACGCGGATGGTTGCTGAGTCAGTGGGGCATGTAGTCATCGAGGAACGACCGCACAAGCCTCCGGCGGAGACGCCGCCGAACCCGGCCTCGAACCCGGGGCGCGAAGTCGAAGTCCCGGAGGTGGGGTTGGCGTGCTCGCGCCGGCTAGCTCCCCCAGAGCTCGGCGACAGTTATGAATGATGACGAGGACCTGAACGCTGCAGCAGACAGACCAGGCTCCGTGCCCTCAGGGGAACGAGCACGGAACTCGACTGGCCCCCTCCCCTGAAGACTCCAGACTGCAGATTTACGACGGTCGACTGACGACTGCAGACTATCGACTGGAGACTGCCGACTGAAGACTAGAGCCAAAACCGGTGCCCCACCCGCTCGGCGTACTCGGCGAACCGCCGGTAGACCTCCTCGCTCGACAGTGTCGAGCTGTCGCCGACGACGATCACCTTGCGACGCGCCCGGGTCAGCGCGACGTTGAACCGCCGGACGTCCCGCAGAAACCCGACCCCGCCGCGGTCGTTGCTCCTCACCAGCGAGACGGCGATCAGCTCTTTTTCGCGGCCCTGGAAGCCGTCGACAGTCTTCACCTCGAGGTCCTCGGGCTCGATCAGCGCCCTCAATCGATCGACCTGGTCCCAGTACGGCGAAATCACACCGATGTCGGCGGGGTCGACGCCCGCCTCGAGCGCCTCCTCGGCGATCGACGCCACGATCTGCGCCTCGCGACGGTTGGCTCGCGAGGACGATCCCTCGGGGCTGTGTTCGGACGCGTCGATGCCCGCGGTGTCGATGAACACCAGCGGCTCGTCGGGGTCGACGTACGGCTCGATCTCCGGATCGATGGCACCGAAGTCGACCTCGAGTCCGGCCAGCGTATGGTGCCGGACCGACTCGTCGGCCCGCAGGCGACCCTCGTAGAACTCCTCGCTCGAGAAGCCCGCGATCGACTCGTGCATCCGATACTGGACGTCGAGCATCGTCCGGATGTCGTCGCCGTATTCGCGGTCGGCCAGCCGCTCGAACATCGACGTCCGGAGCCCCTGCTCGGCCGCCTCCTCGCTGAGGACGGTCGGCGGCAACTGGCGGTGGTCCCCGACCAATACGGCCCGGTCGGCGAGCGTGAGGGGAATCAGACAGGAGGGTTCGGTCGCCTGGGTCGCCTCGTCGACGACGAGGACGTCGAAGTGCTGATCCTCCAGCAGGTCGCCGCCGGCCGTCGAGTTGGTCGTACAGACGACGTCGGCTCGGCCGATCACGTCCGAGATCGCCGCGTCTCGCAGGCGGTCGGCCTCCTCGAACAGCTCGTCGATCTCCTCCTCGAGCTCGATCCACTCCGCCATCTCGGCGATGCGGTCCGGGGAGACGCCGCGCGAGCCCCGGCCCTCCTCGGCGAGTTCGAGGATCTTTTCGTTGGACATCCCGCGCCGATACCGCCCCGAGGGGTACTGAAGGTCGTCCTGCCGATCCTTCAGCTCGAACGCCCGGTCGCGCAGCTCCCGGCTCCGTTCGTACGACGTGTGTCCCTCGAGGCGCGCGTCGAGAGTGTGCTCGCGTATCGCCGGGGTCACGCGCGCGAGATGGCCGACCCGGACGGCGTCGACGTCGTGCCGGTGAAAGAATTCGACCATGTTGTCGACGGCCATGTTCGAGGCGGCGGTGGCGAGGACACTCTCACCCGCCCGGACGTGCTGCTCGGCCACCTCGATCGCCGTCGTGGTCTTTCCGGTCCCCGGCGGACCGTGGATCAGGTAGAGGTCGTCGGCTCCGACCGCGCGCTCGACCGCCTCGCGCTGTGATGCGTTCAGCTCGGGGTTGTTCCATTCGTCGATCTCGACCTCGATCGGCTCGAGCGGCGCACGGCGGCCCACGAGCACACTGCGCAGATCGGCCAGGCGGCCGTCGGCGGCCTCGAGCTCCTCCAGGGCCCCGAGCATGCGCTGATACGTCGTATCGTTGACGTAGAGGTCGATGCGGAGGCCGTCCTTGTAGACGATCGGGTGAGGCCGCTGGGAGAAGACGACCGTCAGCGAGTAGTTGGTCTTCTGAGCGACCGTTCCGGTCGGGTTGTCGTCGCGGTAGGGACTCTTCATCGAGACCATCACCAGATCACCGGGCCCGATCTCGGTGTCGGGGAGCTGCTCGCCCGACCGTTCGCGGGTGAACTTCACCCGATGTCCCCCCAGCGCCTCGCCCTCGTCGCTGCCCTCCATCTCGAGCAGCGCGCGTCCGGCGTCCTGCCGCTCGGGTCCGCCCATCTGTTCGATCTCCCGCTCGTAGCGCTCCATCTCCTCCTCGCGCTCGAGCTGGACGAGCCCGCGATATCGCTCGACGTAATCCTCGGTCGGTTTTGCCATCGGCTCGGTGCGCGTATGGAGTCGCGTTCGTCCCCGGCCCCGGGGGCCGACGCTCACCCCCATCGAGGCCGGGCCTGCTCGAACATCGTGTAACGAGGTCGATATCCAGCGTCGGATCGGGGGAGTCGACCGCCACACACCGAATCGACCGTCGAACGCCATCCGGTCCGGAGGACGGAGCGTCCGACCGACACGCGGGTGTCGGCGTCGTCTCCCGAGCCCCTTCCATGTTCATGATCGTCGATCAGCCGAGTGCTGTTGCGTCCGATTTGCCCCGCTCCCGGACGAACAGCATCGTGCGAACCGCCGCGAGTGTCTTCGCCGCGGCTCAACCGTCCCCGCCGAGGTGGCGATTCAGAAAGTCGACCGTCTGACTCCAGGCCCGCCGGGCGGAACGCTCGTCGTACGTCGAGCTCGAGGGACTGGCGAACCCGTGACCGACCCCGCTGTAGATCCGGACCCGCGAGCCGTCGGGACCCGCTTTTTTCAATCGGCCGGCGAACGTCTCGACCCGTGACCTCGGTATCGTCGCGTCGTCCGAGGCAAAGATCCCGAGAACAGGGGCGCTCAGTCTGGAGACGTCGTACGAGTCGCCCATGACTCGCCCGTAGTAGAGGACGCCGGCGCCGAATGCTCCCTCCGTATGGACCAGCGCCCCCATGGCCATCTCCGCCCCCGGCCCCCAGCCGACGACGCCGACCGATGAGGTCGCGGTGTTCTCCAGGAGGTATCTCCGCGCGGCGTCGAGATTCTTCACGGCTCGGTCCGAGTGCTTCTTCAGCTCGCGCATCAACTCCTCGGCCCGACCCGGCGACGTCGCGACCCGGCCTCGGTAGAGGTCGACTGCCAGGACGTTGAAGCCCTCGCCCGCCAGACGGCGCGCGGCCTTGCGCACGTCGTCGTTCAACCCCCACCAGTCGTGAACGAGCACCACGCCCGGATGCTCCTCGTCGTCCTGCGGGGTCGCCAGGTAGCCGCGCACCTCCTCGCCGTCGACCGAGGCGTACGGCAATCCGCGGGCGTAGACGGGGGTCACCACCGAGAGCACCGTGGACTCGCCGCCCTCCTTCTCGCCGCTCTGTTTGTCGCCGGCCGATGGCTTCTCCGCCGATTCGTCGAGGATCTTCCGCTCCGTCCCCCCCTCGGACTGCGTCCGACTCTGGCAGCCCCAACATACGGCCAGGAGCAGCAGCGCGACCGCCGCGACCCCGGTACGAGCTCTGCCGACGTGTCTCGTCATCGACTCCTCTCCGTTTGGAGGCATGCGAAGGTCTCCTCTGGCCCGAGATCAGGGCAACTTTTCGACGGAGGCGGCGGACGGCCAGTAGGCGACGGTCGGACCGTCGCACCGAACGCCCGACGCATCCACCATCGCTGCGCGAAACTCCGCCCCCTGGGGCATGGATCCGGTCTCTCCCCGGACCGAGACGTCGTCGTCCGATGTGCCGACCTCTCGCCGACCAGCGGGCACACAGAATCGGACGAGTCCTCGGCGGCCATCGCCGGCCACGAGCAGAGCCAGTACCTCGGTA
>JBDGRG010000144.1:23008-24506 GCA_042218355.1 Bradymonadaceae bacterium | reverse complement strand
ACTCTCGGCGGCCAAGCTGACGCCGACACCCGCAGCAGACCGGCCGACCGACGAGACGGTCACCGACGTGTCACCGGGGCGGTAGACGCCGTAGTCATTCCGATAGACCGACAGGAATCGAGCCAGCTGTGACCAGTAGACGGCCCGATCGACCGTCGCCTGCAGGTCGACCCCGGCCCATCGTCGCGCGACCTTCTTGGCCCAGGGCTCGATCGGCTCGCCCTCGCGCAGGGCGCGCCGCTCGATCTCGATGGCGCGCTCGAGCCGTCGACGACGCCGTTCACCCTCCGAAGCCCGCGCGAGCCTGAAGAAGACGGTCGCCTGCGTATCGAGGTATCTCAGCCCGTTCGCCCGCTCGTCGAGAGCCGCTCGAATGGCCCGCTGGGCGAGTTTCAATTCGGCGACGGTCGGTTCGGGCTGGGTCGCCGCCCGCCAGGCGAGTCGGTTGAGTCGCCGGTGATCCCCGGCCTCGACCGCGCGATCGACCTCGTACTCGACCACGCGCAACCGATCGTCGGGATGCGGGCTGTCGGCATAATTCGACGCCTGTGCCAGGCCGGCGGCGAAGAGAGCCGTCATCGCGGCGGTGGCGATCTTGATGGCCGTCCCCGCCCGGCTGGTCGGGTCCATGTCGGGCAGATCGACGGTGACGAGGTACGTCGCGACGATGCCGACCCCCATCCCGGCGAAGTGCGCGGCCGCATCGATCATCGGCAACAGCGAGATCCCGATGTTCAGGACCAGGATGACCGCCCACCACTGGACGGTCTGACGATACGGCGGAGGCATCTCGTCCCAGTACTTCACGTGTAACACCCCGAACGCACCGATCAGACCGTACAGGGCCGTCGACGAGCCGACCGCCAGCGGCGCCTCGGTCCAGAGGTACGAACCGGTCGCCCCCCCCAGGGCCGACACCAGAAAGATCAACAGGAACCGCCAGGACCCGATCATCCGTTCGATCGAGATCCCGAGAAACAACAGCGCCAGCCCGTTGAACAGGATGTGGACGAAGCCACCGTGGAGGAAACTCCCGGAGACCAGCCGGAAGTACTGGCCCTGTTCGATCAGCGCGGTCGAGATCGCGCCGAGATCGAGCAGCCCGAACTCCGAGGCGAGCGCTCCCGACGCGTACTCGTAGACATAGATCCCGATGACGAGCGCGAGCAGCGTGTAGGTGACCGGCGTCCCGTTCCGGGTAGCCAGCTCGGCGGTCTCCTCGAGCTGCCGCATCCGGTCGAGGATCCGGTCCGCCTCGGGATGGCGGCGGATCCGTCCCATGATGGCACTGCGGAATCGTCGCGCACCGTCCGGGCGCTCGAAGGCTTCCGCCGCATAGCCGAACCGCCCCTCCTCGGTCTCGACCATCACCCACTCGCTCTGCCCCCGCCGCATGATCATCACAGCGCGGACGTCCGTGTAGGGCACCTCGGTGGTCCCCTTCGAGTCGGCCCCCGCCGGCAACGTCGCCTGCTTGGGACCGAGCTCGATCACCTGC
>JBDGRG010000144.1:19438-22998 GCA_042218355.1 Bradymonadaceae bacterium | reverse complement strand
CACCTGCGGCTCGTCGGGGAGCTTGAAATAACGGTACGCCGCAGCCCCGGCGGCGACGAGCACCTCCAGCCCCAGGACGATCCCCCAGAAGGTCCCACTCTCACCGGACCAGAGCCCGGGCAGCACACTCCGAAAAAGAGGGATCGCGAGCAGGACGTAGAGGATCATCAACCCGCTCGACCAGAAACCAGGGATCCGGAGGGTGAATCGAACGGAATCGCCGCCGATCCCACCGGGCCCGCCCCACGCGCCCCCTTCCTGCCACTCCCCGGCGGTAATCACCTCGGCGGGCCCCGAGTCGTCGGCGACGGAATCGGACTCGTCACTCCCGCCGTTCGACGTCGTCTCGTCGAGGGGGTTCGTCGGTGTATGCTCGGAAGATTCGTCGTCAGGCAACGTCGCCACCGAAGATTGGAGACGGCAAACAGCGCAGTCGGGCTCCGGCCGGCATCCCCCCGTTCTCGGAGGAGAACGGCCGACGAGTGTCAGCCCTTGATGACGGCTACGGGTTTCAGTCGCGCAACCCTGTCGGCGATCCCGGCCCGATGCACCGACTGCACGACTGAGTCGACGTCCTTGTAAGCGGAGGGAGCCTCCTCGGCCAGTCCCGCGTACGACTGCACGCGGACGCGGACGCCGGCCTCCTCGAGATCGTCGGCCAGCGACTCTCCCCAGACGTCCTGCTTGGCCTGGCGCCGGCTCTTGGTTCGACCCGCGCCGTGGGCCGTCGAGCCGAAGGACTGTTCCATGCTGCGATCGGTGCCGAGCAAGACCCACGAGGCGGTCCCCATGCTCCCCGGAATGATCACGGGTTGGCCGAGATCTCGATACGCCTCGGGCAGGTCCTCCGCACCGGGGCCGAACGCCCGCGTCGCCCCCTTTCGGTGGACGCACACCTCGACGGACTCCCCGTCGACCCGATGGCGCTCGATCTTCCCCATGTTGTGAGCGATATCGTAGACCTGGTGCAACTCGCGATCGCCGACCACGCCCGAGAGCGTCTCGTGAAAGGCCAGCCGCGCCAGATCGCACAACACCTGCCGGTTGGCGAAGGCGTAGTTGGCTGCGCAGCGCATGGCGCGCAGATACGCCCCGCCCGGTTCGCTGTCCATCGGGGCACAGACGAGCTGCCGGTCGGGGATCTCGATCCCGTAGTCGTGCATCACGTCCTGAAACCAGTCGACGAAATCGGTGCAGATCTGGTGGCCGTAACCGCGCGACCCCGTGTGGATCTGTACGGTCAACCGACCTTCGCGCAGGTCCATCCGATCGGCGGCCTCCTCGTCGAAGACCTCGTCGACGACCTCGACCTCCAGAAAGTGATTGCCCGAGCCCAGGGTCCCCACCTGCGTGCTCCCCCGGTCTCGGGCTCGCTCGCCCACGGCGGCGGGATCGGCTCCCTCGACGCGGCCCCCCTCTTCGGTCCGCTCGACATCGCGCTCGCGCGCCTTCCCGCGCTTGAGCGCCCAGCGGGCCCCGTCGGTCGCGACGTTCTTCATCTCCCCCTCGTCCAGCGTCAGTTCTCCGCCCACGCCGACCCCCGACGGACAGCGGCGGTTGAGATTCGTCGCCAGCTCGTCGAGGCAGTGATCGACGTCGTCGTACTCGACCTCCGAGGCGAGCAGACGGACCCCGCAGTTGATATCGTATCCGATGGCGCCCGGCGAGACGACCCCCGTCGGATACTCCGTGGCCGCCACGCCGCCGATCGGAAACCCGTACCCCTGATGCATGTCGGGCATCACGGTGACGTGCCCGACCAGTCCCGGCAGGGTGGCGGAGTTGACCGCCTGTTCGAGCGAGCGGTCCCCCTCGAGCCGCTCGAGGATCTCGCGGCTGGCGAAGATGCGCACGGGAACCCGCATGTCCTCGCGGTACGAGGTCGGGACCAGCCACTCGTTGTCGTTGACTCGTTCGAGCGCGTCGATGTCCATGGTTCACTCTGTCGGATGCTTGGATTGCCCGTTCGGTGACACGGATTCAGCTTCGCACACCGCCGTGGAAACGCGGTCGACGTTGCCAGCGATCATGCGGATTTTACACGGTGGGAGCGTTTCAGGGGAACGGTGGGCTTCTGGCGCACCGCTCGCGCCGGCGACCGAGTTGGCCTCCGCACCGACAAATAAAAAACCAACCGCCATCCCGCGCTGGCGACACGCCTCACCCACGACCTATACGTCGAACGTCACGCGACCGATCCACTCGTCGCCCTGCCGTTCCAGTGCCGCTGCGTGCCAGGTCACGGCCTTGATCTCCTTGTCCAGGCCCGCCAGGTCGCGGCCTTCGCCCTCCACGGAGAGCCCGTCGACGGTCGATTCGACGGTCAGGTCGGTGGCGACCGACCGTTCGACCTCCTGCAGATACAACAGCTCGGACAAAAATCCGACCAGTCGAGAGACATCGTCGCGAGCCTCGACGTCGAAGGCGATCGGACGCGGATTGGGTCCCGCATCCGCCCCTTCCATCTCGTACATCCCGCGCGCCGCCGCTTCCAGCGCGCCGCAGAGAGTGGGACCGCGGACCTCAAGAGCCCAGTCGGCGGTGTGGTCCAGCTCACAGTAGGCATCCGAAAGCCGTTCGAACGCACTCATCGCCTCGAGTCTCGACCGCTGTGACCGACGGGACCCGGGCCGACGGTCGACCGACGAGCCGAACGAGCGCCTCGCGACGCCGGGGCGAACGGAGACCGACCCCGGACGCCGGCCCGCGCACCGCCTCGAGAACGAGTAACCAACACCAGCGGCAAATCAATCCCCTCGCCGTTCACTCGACGGAGGAGCCACCACCCGGCAGCCGGGGGCAGAGAGTCTCCGCATTGCAGTGGACGGCTGATCCGGCGACCCCGTCGGTCGCTGGCCCGTCGACACGCCGATCGCACGAACCGCCTCGATCCTGTCTCGGTCCGCGATGCACAACGACCTTCTGGTCTGGACGTTTGCACGTTTGCCGATCGACCGAGTCCAGTCGACGCGTCCGGCCGGCCTCGAGCCGACGATCCCACGAGCTTCCGGTGGCGCGTCCGCATCCCCACTCGACGGGGCGACGCGCAGGCTCGAAGGCTCGGTTGCTCGATGACTTTATGGCCGTTCCGCAGTTTTCAGAGACCGGCCTCGAATGGGGATGCGTGTAAAAGACGTCGGTTGCGGGGGCGAATCGTCTCTCAGAGGAAGTGAAAACCGCGACACTCCGGGCTAGTCGCCCCCGTTCCCGGAGAGGAGATCGACGATCCGCTGGTGTTCGTCTCGGCCGACGCGAGCATCGTCGTACGATCTCCCGTCGATCTGCCGGCGGACCAGCTCGATGCGCTTCTGCGGATGCGGGTGGTTCGTGAGATAGCTGAGCGGACGCGGAACCCCTTTGAGCCGCTCGAAGAAGCTGATGAACCCCCGGGGGTCGTAGCCGGCCCGGATCAGGTACTTCACCCCCACGCGGTCGGCCTCCTTCTCGTGAGTACGACTGAACTTCAGCATCGCTCCGTTCGCCGCCAGACTCGCCACGAGCTCCTGGATCACCGTGGGATTCTCCCCCAGCGCCGCCCCGATCAGCACGCTGGCACCGTA
>JBDGRG010000144.1:16100-19428 GCA_042218355.1 Bradymonadaceae bacterium | reverse complement strand
GCCAGACTCTTCGCGATGTGCCGTTCGGTGACGTGGGCCACCTCGTGGCACATCACCGACATGACCTCGGCCTCGGTCTCCGCCTGCTCGATCAAACCGGTGTACACGTAGATGTACCCGCCGGGCATCGCGAAGGCGTTGACCGTCTCCGGCGCATCGATCACCTTGAAATCGTAGTCGATCGGCTCCGGACTGCGCGATCCGGCAGCCTCGACCGCCCGCTGGCCGAGCCGGTCGATGTAGGCGTTGACCTCCTCGCCCTCGTAGAGGTCGACGTTCTCCTTCGCTTCGTAGTCCTCGGAGACCTCGTCCCCCAGCTGCTCCTCCTTGCGCGGGGGAAGTGCGACGTTCGCCGCCGCGTCTGCCGTGCCCGCGCATCCGGTTCCCCCGATGCCGGCCGGCACGAGGAGGACGAACAGAACGGCGATCCGCATCAGAGCGTTGTCCAAGGCGAACTCCCGAGTTCGAAGTCGGTGGCGGTTGGTGCACGCGAGAGGCGTCCCCTCTTTAGATTGACACGACGTGGAGAAAATTCAATCGACCCCCTGCGAACCGGCTTGACGCGTCGCAAGTCCCATGACACAAGGTCGTCGAGTCGCGAAAGGTGATGCGTGACGAGCAGACGCCGACTCTCCTCTCCACCACGATGCAGGTGCGAACGCGGTCCGACCGATTCGACTCGATGGATCGGTCGCCCGATTTCCGGGCACTCCGAGCCCGCGCAACCGCTATCTCGACATCAGAGAGGATTTCCTGACGGATTCTCGCTCCGAGAATTCCCCCGAACCGATACGGACAACCGGGTAACCCCGGCACCGGGGATGCGTCTTCGGCGCCGGAGAGCACTGCCCGAACCGCGGCTGGACGCTCGCGGGGCCGGCGGTGCCTTCGATGCAATGGACGATGGATCTGCTTTCGTCTCGATTTCACGGACGAACCACTCAACACGGGCAAGACCCATGGCCGACGACCCCGAACCCGAGCTCGAGACGGAGGAGCGCCACGAATTCATGAAGGCGCTTCTCCGCGACGTTCGGGCACTCGAACGGATGCTCGAGGAGGGCCACTTCGAGGAGGACGTTCGCCGAATCGGCGCCGAGCAGGAGATGTTCCTGGTCGACGAGTCCTATCAGCCGGCGACGATCAACCAGCAGGTACTGGACTCGATCGAAAAGGAACGGTTCACGACCGAACTCGGCAAATTCAATCTCGAGTACAATGCCGCCCCCTCGGTCTTCGAGGGACACTGCCTGCGCGAACTCGAGGACCAGCTGACCGAGTGCGTCGAGGCCGCAAGTGCGGCCGCTCGGGAGCACGGCGGGGACGCCGCGCTGGTCGGCATCTTGCCGACACTCCGCAAGTCGGACCTGAGCCTGGAGAACATGACCCCGCGCAAGCGGTACCGGGCGCTGAACGAAGCGATGAACGAGCTGCGCGGCGGCGAGGCCTACAAATTCCACATCACCGGCATCGACGAGTTCATCGTCGAGCACGACTCGGTGATGCTCGAGGCGGCCAACACCAGCTTCCAGGTCCACTTCCAGGTCGAACCGCACGAGTTCGCCAGACTGTACAACATCGCCCAGGTCACCGCCGCGCCGGTGCTGGCGGCGGCCACGCATTCACCGTTGCTGTTCGGCAAACGACTCTGGCACGAGACCCGGATCGCACTGTTCCAGCAATCGGTCGACACGCGGACCACCGAACATCACCACCGGGAACTCCAGCCGCGGGTGACGTTCGGGAACGACTGGGTCGACGATTCGGTCCTCGAGATTTTCCGCGAGGACATCGCCCGGTTCCAGCTGCTCTTCGGGATCGACGTCGACGAAGATCCGATCGAGGAACTCGACGCCGGACGCGTCCCCTCGTTGCAGGCCCTCTGCCTGCACAACGGGACGGTCTACCGCTGGAACCGCGCCTGCTACGGGATATCGGACGGGAAACCGCACCTGCGGATCGAGAATCGCGTGTTTCCCTCCGGCCCGACGCCGATCGACGAGGTCGCCAACGCGGCGTTCTGGCTGGGCCTGATGAGCGGCCTGGTCGTCGAGTACGGCGACGTCACCGACCACTTCGAATTCGACGTCGCCAAGAACAACTTCTTCTCCGCTGCCCGAGAGGGTCTGTCGGCTCCCCTGACCTGGGACGACGGACGGACCTATCCGGCCGCGGAGTTGATCTCCGATCAGCTGCTCCCGCTGGCCGCGAAGGGGCTGGAACGAAGCGGCATCGCGGACGACGACATCGAGCGGTATCTCGGCCTGATCGACCGCCGGATCGACGCCGAACAGACCGGATCGATCTGGGCGCTGAACTCCTTCCACGAGATGGACGAGGAGAAGGGGCTGGCCGAGCGGATGGCCGCCATCACCAGCCACGTCGTCGACCAACAGACCTCCGGCGTCCCCGTCGCCGAGTGGGACCTCGCCTCGATCGACTCGGCCACCGACTGGGAGGAGCACCACATCCACGTCGGCCAGTACATGCGGACCGACTTCTTCACCGTCCGGGAGGACGAGATCATCGACCTGGTGGCCAACGTGATGGACTGGCAGCACATCCGCCACGTGCCGGTCGAAGACAACGAGCACCGACTGGTGGGCCTGATCACCCACCGAAATCTGCTCCGGCTGCTCGCCGAAGACCTCTCCGAGGAGGGAAATTCCAAAATTCCGGTCAGCGAGGTGATGGTCCCCCGCTCCGATCTGATGACCGTCACGCCGGACTCGACGACACTCGACGCCATCGAACTGATGCGCGAACACCAGGTGTCGTCGCTGCCGGTCGTCTCCGACCAGGGCAGCAACAAACTGGTCGGCATGGTCTCCGAGCGGGACTTCATGAACATCACTCGCGAGCTGCTCCGCCAGCGCCTCGAGAAGGTCTCCGAGGAGGCCGCAGCGTCCGCCTCCGAGTGAGCCGACCTCCTCCTCCCGCCCGGTCGCCCCGACGACGTCATCCCGTCGGCCGCTTGCGGGCCAGGAAGACCCCGTCGCCGATCGGGACGAGACTCGGCGTCACCCGCTCGTCCCCCGCGACGGTCCGGTTGACCGCGCGGATCGCCTCCGTCGCCGCGTCGTCGATCTCGGGATCGGCGACCGACCCCGACCAGAGAGCGTTGTCGATCGCTACCAACCCCCCCGGCGCCAGCAATTCGAGACATCGCTCGTAGTACAGCTCGTAGTTCTCCTTGTCGGCATCGATGAACGCGAATTCGAACGACTCCGACCGGCCCGCCTCCAGCAGCTCGTCGAGCGTCTCCGCGGCGGGCTGCAGTCGCAGGTCGATGTTCCGCTCCTCGATGAACTCCCGCGGCGTCACGGCG
>JBDGRG010000144.1:13327-16090 GCA_042218355.1 Bradymonadaceae bacterium | reverse complement strand
CCAGAAGTCGCGCGCCACCGCCGTCGTCTCCGCGTCGACGTCGCAGGCGATCAGTTCGCCCCCCTCCCGCATGCCCCGTACGATCGACATCGCGCTGTAGCCGGTGTACGTTCCGATCTCCAGTGCTCGGTCGACCCCCGTCAACTCGACCAACAGCGTCATGAACTGTCCCTGTTCGGCCGAGATCTGCATCTGCGACCGCTCCCGGTCGGCGGTGACCTCCCGCAGCTCCCGCTGCAGATCGGTCTCGCGCAGCGACACGTCCCGGACGTACGCGAGCACCTCGTCGTCGAGCTGGATCGTCTGTCGCGACACCGTGAGCCTCCGAATGCGTTGGGGGGGATCCGATCGACAACGACTCCATCCGCCCGATATCGAACCTCGTCGCCGACGTAAAAGACCGCGTGCGGATCGGCGCAACTCGTCGGCACCCCCTCCGCAGCGATCCCCCACACCCCGGCCGAGAGGGGCCCGCCCGACCGGCGTGACAGCGGCTCGTGCGACGGTCTCGCGTAAAATTCGACGCAACGGTCGACCGGACAACGCCGATCATAGACATGGAGGGGGTGCCGCGGTGAGCGTCGGGGGGCAGGGTGGGCAATATCCGTCGGTGTCGCCGGTTCTGACCGGATCGGCGGCAGTCCGGCCCCCTCCGGAAGGCACCGGTCGGGTCGGGAGCTATCAGGGCTCCAGGAGGGGACACGTGGGCGCGTATGTCAGCAGCTGGGACACACCGTGCCGAGCGCCGACGCACGCCGCGGCCGGGGATCTCGACTCGACGGACGAGAACGGCGTCGGCCCGCAACGGGGCGAGCCGTCCCGGCCGAGGCCTTCACTCTCCGCTCGTGGCCGGGCGCCGACGCGGAGACGTCAACTTCGAATGTCACGCAAAGTCACCTTCGACGCGAATCCCGAACTCCGGATTCTACCATGCGAGTCGGCATTCTGACGGGCGGCGGCGACTGCCCCGGTATCAACGCGGTCATTCGAGCCGTCTCGAAGGCGCTACTCCTCCAGCAAAACGCGGAGGTCATCGGCTTCATCGACGGCTTCCAGGGGCTGATCGAACACCGGTACACCCGACTCGACTACCGGGACGTCAGCGGCATCCTGACGCAGGGTGGGACGATCCTGGGCGCCCACAACAAGGCCAATCCGTTCGAGTACGTCGGCCGAGACGGCGCCGACGTCTCCGACGAGGTCCTCGACTATTACGAGGAACTCGAGCTGGATGCGGTCGTCGCGATCGGCGGCGACGGTACGATGTCGATCTGCCACCGGATGCAACAGAAGGGGATGGACATCGTCGGCGTCCCCAAGACGATCGACAACGACGTGGCCCGCACCGATCGGACGTTCGGATTCGACACCGCCGCCTCGATCGCCACGGAGGCGATCGACCGCCTGCATACGACGGCCGAGAGCCACGGCCGTGTGATGATCCTCGAGACGATGGGACGCTATTCGGGCTGGATCGCTCTGCACGCCGGTGTCGCCGGGGGTGCCGACGTCATTTTGATCCCGGAGATCCCGTATCGCGTCGACGAGGTCGCGCGAGTCTGTCGACAGCGCGCCGACCGCCAGAAATTCACCATCGTGGCGATCGCCGAGGGAGCGACGCGCAAGGGAGGAGAGATGGTCGCCCAGGAGGAGGCCTCCGGCGACCGGCGGCACGTCCGACTCGGAGGCGTGGGATACGCGTTGAAGGATCAACTCGACCCGAAACTCGACAGCGAGATCCGGACCACGGTGCTCGGCCACGTCCAGCGCGGCGGGACACCGACGCCGTTCGACCGTGTCCTCGCGACGAACTACGGAGCGTACGCCGCCTCGCTGGTCGCACAGGGAGACGTCGGGCGGATGGTCGCGCTGCAGGACAACGACCTGACCAGCGTGCCACTGGCGGAGGTTGCAGACCAGAACCGGACCGTCCCCCTCGATTCGATGCACATCGCCTCTGCAGCGGCCGTCGGGACGTCCTTCGGAGATCCGGATCTCCACCCCGACGTCGCCGACCTCGGGGACTACGTCTCACTCAGCTGACGCCGACGAGTCGTCGAGCCTCGACCGCCCGACCGCGGGGATCCGACGCGGTATTGCCTCCCCTGGCCGCCGGGTCGTCCGCTCGCGTGCGCCGATGTTCGTATCGCCGCACCTCGGTCGGAAACCGGCCGCGAACGTCGACCTCGCCGGGCCGGTTTGAGCGCTCTACGTCAGTTCGATGGCAATGTTGCCGAAGTGCCGCCCGTCGGCGGTGAACTCCAGCGCTCGGCGGACCTCGTCGAACGCGAAGATCCGGTCGACGGTCGGGTGGACGCCGTTGGACTCGAGCGCCCGATTGAGGTTCTCGAACATCTCCCGGCTGCCGACGAAAATTCCCTGGATGCAGATATTCTGCATCAGGACGGGGACGACACCGACGTCCTCGACGACCCCCGAGAGGACTCCGATGAGACTGATCTCACCGCCGATCCGGACCGCTTCGATCGACTGCTCGAGAGTCTTCGCCCCGCCGACCTCGACGACGTGATCGACGCCGACCCCGTCGGTCGCCTCCACGACTTTCGAACCCCATTCGGGCGTCCGTTCGTAATTGATGCCTTCGTCGGCGGCCAGGTCGAGCGCCCGCTGGAGCTTCTCGTCACTGCTCGACGTCGCGATTACCTCGGCGCCGAGCATGTCGGCGATCATCTGAGCCTGAACCGAGACCCCGCCCGTCCCCAGGCACAGGACGGTGTCTCCAGCCCGAACCGAGCCCTCCTC
>JBDGRG010000144.1:10274-13317 GCA_042218355.1 Bradymonadaceae bacterium | reverse complement strand
GTGCCAGGCGGTGACGCCGGTACAGGGGAGCGTCGCCGCCTCGACGTCGCTGAGGTGCTCGGGCGGTTCGACGACCGATTCGGCCGGGACCGCCATGAACTCGGTCAGTGTGCCATCCAGCGGACCGCCCAGCGCCCCGCGCACTCTCGACCGGTTCGGCGGACCGGCCAGCCAGCTCTGCACGAAGATCGGACACCCGCGATCGCCCTCCTCGAATCGCTCGACGCCGTCCCCTACCGCGACCACCTCTCCGACTCCGTCCGAAAACGGCACCAGCGGCAGTGGCTGATCGGGGTTGTAACTCCCCCGAATCATCATTAGATCGCGGTAGTTCGGCGACAGGGCGCTCATCTCGAGGACGACTTCACCCGCCGAGGGCTCGGGTTCGGGTCGTTCGACCAGCTCGAGATTGTCGAGACCGAAGTCGCCGCGCAGCTCATATCGCTTCATGGAGTGAACCACAGACTGCTCAGAGAGAATCGAACCGCAGACTGCTCAGAGAGAATCGAACCGCAGAGGACTCAGAGAACTCAGAGGAGATCGCCAATGGGCGCCGACGAGGAGACTTTCGATGGCCGACTGAAGCTTGCGGACCAACGACTGAAGACCGGCGACTACAGACGGTCGTCTTTCGACTGAAGCCTGCGGACTGACGACTGAAGACTTACGACTGCAGACTGTCGACTGAAGACTGCAGACTGAATACCAACGACTGTCGACTTACAAACTCACCGACCCTTTCGGGTGGTCAACGGACTGGCCTCCAGGGCCCCTTCCTGTCCGTCGGTCAATCGGGGATCGACGCCGAAGCGAGGGGGCGGAGCGACCGGAAACATCAGGTTGTCGAAGTCGTCGCAGCTGAGCGGATTCTCCCGAATTTGTTCACGGATGTTCTCGCAGACCGCCGTGTCTCGGATCGGATCCGTCGACCCGAGCAGGCGATCGAATCGATCCTCGCGCGAGGTTCCGTGGACGAGTTCGGTCGTGTGCCGCAGTCCCAGAAAGTGGCCGAGTTCGTGAGCCATGATGTGGGCGACGTGGTCGTTCTGTCGACCGAGATCGGAGATCTGGAAGATCAGGCCGTTGCGAGCGTTCCCGTGAAATCCGGCCGCCCCCGGGATACCTGCGGACATGCCCAGCACCTGGCCCTCTCCTCCCTGGTTGACGGAGAGGTCCTGGACGAGAAACACGTCCACCGACAGATGCCCCTCGAGGGATCGATTCGGCGGCTCTCCGTAGGCCATCAACGTGTGCGCCTGTTCGCGCGACTCCGTCCGCTTGAAGCGGGTCGGCACATCCCCGGGCAGGGTGAGATACCGCATCTTGCCGAGCGTCACACCCGCCTTGTTGTAGATCGACTCGACGCGGCGAAGGACCGCCTGAAAATCGGCATCCCGCCGGGCGTTCTCCGCGGTGACCCGCTCCGTGCCGGCGAAGTAGAAGTTCAGATCGATCGTCCGACCGGCGCTGCTCTCCAGCACGTAGAGGCAGGGGGTCGACCCGCTGGCCCGGACGGTCAACCGATACGACCCTCCCGGCACGAGCAGGTTCTCGAACCGAGGCGCGTACGGCACTCCGACCGGCCAGTCGAACCCGACCTTGCCGTAGGTTCCAGTCCCCGTCAGCTCGGCCGCTCGGTTGAACGCCTGGATCCGGGAGTTGTGGTGCCGATATCCCCGCAGCAGATCGACCTTCTCGCGCGGCGTCCGCAGCGTCAACGGCCGCACGGTCCCCGACGTCGTGAACGGCACCATCAGGAATCCGTTGATCCCCCTGCCGACCCGGAACCGAAAGTGAAACTTCTGCGCCTCCTCGCCCTCGACGCCTCTGCGCGGATCGCAGTCGACCCCGACCACGTTCTTCATCCGCCCGTACGAGACGTCGCGCTCGCGGCGGCCGGGCAGACACACCCGGGTGGAGCCCGCTCCCTCGACCGACTTGCAGGCATAACCGGTCCGACACTCGCCGTGTGAACGGCATCGAGCCAGACACGCCCGCGCTCCCCCCCTGGTGCGTGTACAGACGGCATTCGAGGAGACACACCCTCGGCGTGCGCAGTCCAGACGCGTACAGTATCCGCCGGGGAACCGATCCGTCTTCAGGCAGAGTCCGTCGCGACAATCCGCCGAGTCCGCACACGACGCTCCCGCTCGCCGCCCGTGCCCGACCTCCGGCCCCCCGTCCTCCCGCGCCGCATCCGGCGGGGGGTCGGAGACGCCCCCGTCGTACTTCGAAAACTCGAAAACCGATGGCGTCCCCGCGGCCCCGTCGCCGCCCGAACAGCCGGCCACCAGGGCGAACGAACTCGCCAACGCGAGCAGTGCCGCGCGAGTGCTTGCAGAGTGGATAGTCATCTCCATCCAGAGAGACCAGAATCGCCCGGGGCCAGCGGTCGACCGCCGGCGATCGCGACGGACATCGGTCGGCGCAGACGTGGTTCACGAGCGGCCGCGACGAATCCGGGCGCGGAACCCTACCAGCCCCGACGAACAGATTCCAACTTTTCAGACCGCAGCTCGTCCGCTCCGTACCTTCCAACGATCGCGGCGAGGGCTCGATTCCCGCCGCGCGGCCGCCGACCGACTCGAGGTAAATTGACCGACCGGCGACCACCACGTAGATTCTCCGCGTGTTCGGGTGGCACCAGCCAGCCCGCGGCCACACCGTTCCGACCTCGAGAGACCGTAACGTCGACTCGCGCTCGACGGCGACCGGCCCGTCCGCCCCGGTGCCTCTTCAACTCCGAAGGCGAGCCCTCATGTGTGCGAAGGCGACACGCCGTGCCGATCGCACCGTCGACCACGTCTACCGGTGGGACCTCGACAAGACCTATCTGAAGACCGATTTCGACACGGTGCGCGATCTGCTCCGCACCGCGATGCAGCGCCCCGAGGACAAGGAAAACGTGCCGGGGGCGGTCCAACTTCTGCGCGAACTGACCGGCCCAGAGACCGACCGCGAGACCTTCGTGACCTTCATCTCGGGGAGTCCGTCGCAGATGCGCTCGACCCTCGAACGGAAGTTCGAACTCGACGGGATCGAG
>JBDGRG010000144.1:7004-10264 GCA_042218355.1 Bradymonadaceae bacterium | reverse complement strand
GTCTTCGTGCTCAAACCGACGCTCCGCTACATCCTCCGCGGGCGATTCGCGGCCATCCGCGGTCAGGTGGGATACAAGCTGGACCGCCTGCTGATGCTCCGAAACGAGGGACCCGCCGCCCCCGAGACCCTCTTCGGGGACGATGCCGAACAGGACGCCTTCATCTACTCGCTCTACGCCGACCTCGCCGCCGGCCGCGTCCGTCCCGACTATCTTCGCCGCGTCCTGGCCGAGGCCGATGTCCATCCGAAGGCGGCCGACTCGATCGCCGGGCGGGCCGCCGCGATCGACGTCCGAGACAACGTCGACCGGATCTTCATCCACCTCGAGCAGCGCACCCCCCCCGGCCGGTTCTGGGTCTTCGGCCCGCGTGTCGTCCCGATCGCCAACTACTTCCAGGCTGCGTTCATCCTCTTCACCCGCGGCGCACTCACCGCTCCCGGCGCCGTTCGCGTCGGACGGGGCATGGTCGAGGGGCACGGATTCGGAATCCGTGAACTCGCCGACAGCCTGGAGGACCTGTTTCGGCGCCGGCACCTGGAAGTCGACGAGCTCGAACGGTTCCGCGAGGGGCTGCGCGAATGGGAGGACACCCCCGACGAAGTGCTGGACTTCGCGGACGAGTTCATCGACCGCGCCCGAAACCTGGCCCCGCTCGAGACGGAGACGCCCCACCGAGCCACCGGCCCCCCGGATTACATCGATCTCCTTCGGTCCGACCGGGCGCTCCGCGAATCCGTCCGCGACGAGGCCGGCTAATCCCGCGCGCGTGCGACCGCCCACTCGACGACTCGCCCCGCCCCGTCGATGCCGTCGAATCGGCTCATCTCCTGGATCCCGGTCGGACTCGTGACGTTGACCTCGGTCAGCGACTCGCCCAGCACGTCGATGCCGGCGAACCAGATCCCGTCCCGGCTCAATCGTTCGCCGACGACGTCACAGATCGCACGGTCGGAGTCGCTCAACTCGAGCGGTTTCACGCTGCCCCCAACGTGGATGTTCCCGCGGTGATCGTCCTCCGGCGGCACGCGCAGGATCCCCCCCATCGGCTCGCCGTCGAGCAGGAGTATCCGCTTGTCCCCCTTGCGAGCCGCCGGCTCGTAGGCCTGACAGACGGTCCGCTGGCCCCCCTCGTCGGTCATCGTGTCGATCAGAGAACGATGGTTTCGATCGGATTCGTCGACGACGAAGACCGATTCACCGGCGTATCCGTCGACCGGCTTCAGAACGCAACGACCGCCGTGGTCGTCCATGAACGCCCGAATTCGGTCCCGGTCGGAGGTGACGATCGTATCGGGGAGCAGCTCCGGGAAGTGCAGCGCGTACAGCTTTTCGTTCGCGATCCGCAGCCCCGTCGGGTCGTTCAGCACGAACCCGCCGGCCTCTCGAGCCAGTTCGAGGAGGTGCGCGGCATGGAGATAGTCGTTGTCGAACGGCGGATCCCGCCGCATGAAGACGCAGTCGAGCCCGTGAAGCGGCCGGTACTCGGGCTCGTCCAGATCGTAGTGGTCGTCGGAATCGCGGCGGACCGCGCACGGGTAGCAGGGGGCGTACGCTCGACTCCCCTCGGCCGCGAGGTCCTCCGGACGGATGTAGTAGACGTCGTGGCCGCGCTCCCGAGCGGCGAGCATGAAGGCGAACGTGGTATCCTCGTCGAGGATGATCCCGTCGAGGGGATCCATCACGAACCCGATCTCCGCACTCCCGGAGGTCATCGGCCGACTCCTCCGCCGCGCATCTTGCGTTTCAGCTTCCGCATCAGTCCCTTCTTGCCCATCCCCCGGGCCTTGGTCGGCTTCTTCGAGGTTCCGACCAGCTCGTCCGCCTCCGCCCGCAGCTTCTTCACCGTGTAACTCGTCACCGAGTAGATCTCGTCCTCGTCGGCGAACTTCACGTACCGGTCCTCGTTCTTCTTCGAGATGACGTCGCCGATCAGAATCCGCTGCGATTTGTCACCGATCTCGAAGACGAGCTCCTCCGCGCCCACGCCCAGACCCGCCTCGCGCTCGCCCACGTCGGGGAAGCCCTTCACCGTCAGTGATGCGATCGTCTCGAGCTTCGATTCGAGTTTCGACTCGTTCAGGGGCTTGTCGCGCTGGGGCGAGACCAGCTTCCACGAGCCGTTCTTCTTCTCGACGACGACCCCGTCCTCACCGGGAAACTCGATCTTCGTGATCGATTTCTTGTCGAATTCGCGGGGCGTTTTGGACCGGATGTCCGTCAGGGTCGTGTAGAGATTGCTCCCGGCGTAGTTGCTCAACTCGTACCGGAACGGTTTGTCGGGTTTCTTGACGTAGTATGTCGTCTGGTCGTTTTTCTTCACCCGACCGACCAGCAGCTCACTCGTGTTCCCATCGGCGGTCACCTTCACCGTCGCGCTGGGCGGATCGAGATTGAGCCCCGACAGCGACGCGTCCGGCGCAAACCCCGTCGCCGACAGCGACGAGAGCGCCCCGGCGATGCTCTCCGCCTCGTTCGTGTCCAACTCCCACTCGACGTCCGGGCGCAGCAGCTTCCACTTATTTCCCGACTTCTTCAAGACGATCGTCGTCCCGTCGCGATGTCGGAACTCCAGCCGCGAGATCTTTTTCTTCTTGGCGTCGAAGACCTCCTTGCTGCGGAACTCGCTGACGTCGCGTCGGACGAAATCCCCGAACGCCGCCTGTGCTCGATAGATGCGCTTCTTCCCGGGCCTGCGCACGTACGTCCGCTCGGCCCCGGTCGACACCTCGTATTCGCCGGCCTTCTTCGGGTCGAAGCGCAGATCGTCGGTCCGCAGGTCGCTTCCGAAGACGTCTTCGATCTTCTTTCCGACGTCCTCGGCGGCCGGCGCCTCGAGCGGCGCGGTCAACCACCACTCGCCGTCGCGTTTCTCCAGCGCGATCAGGTCGGGCCGGTCCGATTTCTTCTTCTCGGCCTTCTCGCCCTCTCCGGAGCCACCGGACGTCTTCGGGGGGACGATCTCGATGCGGTGCAGGTTGGAGACCTTCTCGATCGTCCACGGTGTGCGTACCGTCGTCGCCGGCTCCTCCTTCGTCACGAAGTACAGGCCGAGCAGAGCGACGAGAATGCCGAGTGCGATCGCGGTTCCGCGCTTCATGCTCTTCTCCACATCCGTCTCGAGAACCGTCGAACCGGGCGAGTCGCTCGTTCCCGCCCGGACGTCTGCGATCCGACGTAGGCCGACCACCGACTGCCGACGCTCACCAACGCAGCTCGTCGCGTCGACGACGGCGCCGGTACATCATGCCGATCCCGAT
>JBDGRG010000144.1:6691-6994 GCA_042218355.1 Bradymonadaceae bacterium | reverse complement strand
GAAGGCGACGAACCAGGGGATACCGGTGGCCGTCGCGAACACCGCCGGGACGACAGCGATATTGATGAACTGGACCTTCCGCTTGACCGTCGTCGGGACGTCGCCGACCAGCGGAGGCATCGACTTGCCGCGGATCTTCGTCAGTGCACTGTCCTGGACCAGCCACTCGATGCTGCTGACGAAGAACTGCCCACCCAGCGACGCAAGCCGCCGGTTGTAGCCGAGCTGCTTGTTCGGCCGGTAGAACGTCCCGCTGCCGACCACGAGCAGTCGCCCGGAGGCCGAGGCGTCGGTCTTCACGTC
>JBDGRG010000144.1:1767-6681 GCA_042218355.1 Bradymonadaceae bacterium | reverse complement strand
CTTCGACTTTCCCTTCGGCGGCTGGTGGTCGGCGTAATAACTCGGGAGATCCCCCTGCAGGGCGGCGGCCACCACGAACGGCCCGGGTTTTTCGTTCTCGGTCGGCTGGCGCAATTTGCGATAACGCAGCGACGTCGGCGCCTTGGGCTTGCGCACCGCGCTGTCCGCGGTTTTGACCACCTCGTAGACGTTGATCTTCTTGTCGTCCTTGACTTCGGTCTTGATGTCGATGCTCGACGGGGCGGGCAGCGCGAGCGTTCCGAAGTCCCGGGTGAAGGGCAGCGACTGGTCGATGTTCGTCATCGTGAACGTCGCGGGATGGCTGATCCGCGCCGGCCCGCGCTTGGTCATCACCAGTCCCATCGCCAGCGCATTCTCCCGGTCGAGCACCAGGTCCTGGCGCAACTCGACGCCGTACTCCTTGAAGAACGGCCGGAGTCCCGGCTCGATCTTCTTGCGGATCGTCGGCATCCGCTTGTTGCGGCCCAGCTGGCGGGCGAGTTTGCGCTGCATTTGCTTGTCCACAGCCGTCGCCGACTGATACCAGCCGACACTTCCGCCGGTCTGGAGAAACTGATCGATGGCAAACTTGGCCTGCCCGGAGACCTTTTTGGTCGGATTGAGCAGCACCAGCCCCGAGACGTCGTCGGGCACACTGGGATTTTTCCCGGACAGGTCGACTTTCTTCGGCTTGATCAGGTCCCCGAAGAGTTTCTGGAACGCCGGCTTCATCTTGCGGATGAATCCCCGCTGGTCCGCCGGGCCGCCGAACCCCGCGACGAATCCGACTTTCCGCGGCTCGGTGTTTTTCAGATTCATCAACGCCTTCGTGAATTCGTACTCGAAGTTCGAGCGCGCGCTCCCCGGGCCCCGTCCGGACTTCAGGTCCTTGATGACCTCGTTGTCCTCCCCCTGCAGGAAGGCCACGCACTTGAAGACCGCCCGCAGCGAGACCTTGTCCTCGCCGCGCTGGCCGATACCGACCTTCTCACACCCGTACCCGCGCGCCGCCTTCTCGGCCCGTTTGGAGTCGCCGGGGGCGATGATCTGGAAGTCCAGCTTGCCACCCGAGGCCGCGCGATATTCGGTCAACAGGGCCTTCACGCGCTTGCGCAGCGTGTGGTGCGGAGGCGGCATGTCGGAGGAGATGAAGGCCTTGACCTTCACCGGCTGTTCGAGGTCCGAAACCGCCTGCCGGCTGGCCTTCGACAGCGTGTAGATGTTCCCCTCGGTCAGATCCGCTCGCAGCGTGCTCACCTGGCTGGCGATCGCATTCGCGACGATCGCAATGCCGACCGCCGCGAGGACCAGGACCACCGCGTTCGAACCGCTGATGATCTGACGCCTGCGACTGACGTCCTCGGCCCCCTCGCGGCTGTCCGCCACGCCGGGCTGCGACTGTGCGTCTCCGTTTTCGGAGTCAGCCATCGTCTAGTCCGTTGATTGGAATCGAGACTCGGTCGGGCGTGCGAGCCGGACGCCCAGGGCCCGGCGACGCGGTCACCACCGCCGCGCGGAGATGGTCACCTGCGTGGTCAACAGCGCCACGCCCATGATCGACAGGTAGTAGAAGACGTCGCGGAAATCGACGACGCCCCGCGCCAGGTTCTCGAAGTGCGAGGCCGTCGACAGATAGTCGACCACCCGGGCCGCCGCCCCCGTCGGCTGACCGACGAGCTGGTCGATGAGGTAGAAGAAGAAGCAGATCGAGAAGGAGACGAGGATCGCGACCACCTGGTCGCGCGTCCAACTCGAGGCCATCAGGCCGATCGCCGAGTACGCCCCGCCCAGCAGCATCAGGCCGATGTAACCCGACGCGACCGCCCCCCAGTCGAGGTCGGCGTTCATCATCGCTCCGACCTGAGACAGCGTGATCGGATACGCCAACGTCGTCGCGAAGACGACCGCCAGAAGCCCCATCGCCGCCAGGAATTTCCCCATCACGATCTCGAAGTCGCTCAGCGGCATCGTCATCAGCAACTCGAGCGTCCCCAGCCGGCGCTCCTCGGCAAACAGACCCATCGTGATCGCCGGCGCGAAGAACGCCAGAAACAGCGGCGCCTGGTTGAAGAAGCTGCGCAGCGTCAGCGTGTTCAGCTGCTGGAAGTAGTTCAGCCAGAACAGCGCCCCGGTGATCACCAGGAACAGGATGACGACGATGTAGGCGACGACCGAATTGAAGTACGCGCCCAGCTCTCGCTTCGCGACGTAGCCGATGTTTCGGAGCATCGTCGGTTCCCTTCGGCGTTCGAAGAATGTCGTGAGTCTCGTGTTCCGGGCCCACGGAACGGAGTCAGCCCCACCCGTCCCCTAGACCTGCACGGCTGGATGTGAGCCCGGCCCTCTTTCTTTTCTGAGTGCTCAGAGTCCTCTGCGGTTCGATTCTCTCAGAGTTCTCTGAGGTCGTGTTCTCTCAGTGCCCTCTGCGGTCACGACGCGGCCCGTTTCTCCTCGGTGGACCCTTCGGTAAACACCCGGAAGACGTCCTCCAGTGACGGCCGCGTCCGGGTCAGGCCGCTCAGCCCGTGGTCGTTCTGACTCTCCTCCTCGAACAGCGCCCGCCGCAGGGTGTCCTCGTCGTCGGTCTCCAGCCGGAACAGGTGCTCGCCCTCTCGACCCGGCTCCTCGACGACGCTCTGGACCGCGGGCAGATCCTTCAGCATCGCCTCGAGCTCGGCCGAACTGGCGGCCGGTTCGAAGGACACGCGCAGACCGGGCTCGGTCTGGGCGACCGCCTCCTCGAGCGCCTCCAGCTCGTCGTCGGCGACAATCTGGCCCTCGTTGATGATGACCACCCGGTCGCAGACCGCCGACACCTCCTGGAGGATGTGCGTCGACAGGATGATCGTCTTCTCCTGCCCGATCCCCGTGATGACGTCCCGGATGTCGACGATCTGGTTCGGATCCAGCCCCGTGGTCGGCTCGTCGAGGATGATCACCTCGGGCTGGTGGATCAGCGTCTGAGCCAGCCCCACCCGCTGGCGATACCCCTTCGACAGCTCGAAGATCTCGCGGTGAATCACCGCCTCGAGCCCCGCCAGCTCGGTGACCCGGTCGATGCGCTCGTCGCGCTCGCCGGGCGGCACCCCGCGGACCTCGGCGATGAAATTGAGGTAGTCGTGGGTGAGCATCCCCTCGTAGAGGGGGACGTTCTCCGGGAGGTACCCGGTCACCCGTCGGACGTCGTGCGGGGACTCGTGGACATCGTACCCGGCGACCTCGGCGGTGCCCTCGGTCGCCGCCATGTACGACGTCAGGATCTTCATCGTCGTCGTCTTCCCGGCTCCGTTGGGGCCCAGGAAGCCGACGATCTCGCCGGACCCGACCTCGAAGTCGACGCCGTCCAGCGCCTTGAAATCGCCGTAGGTCTTGACGACGTCGTCGACGACGATCGCCGGTGACGACTCGCTGTCGGACTGCTCCGCCATGTCGACCTCCGAACCGCTGACTCGCGCGGCCTGAATCATTCGAACGACAAGAGTCTCCATCACTCGACCGGCCCGTCGGACGGGGAGCATCTCCCCGCCGGCCTGATATCGTCGAGGGGCGATGACGGGCCGAAGACCGCAGCCACGTCGGGCCGTCGCTCACAGGTGCGGGCTCCGCGCCGGCTGCGGTCAAAACCCCCGCCTCGAATCCAATTGGCTGCAACAGTTCCGCCCGACCGTTTATTCCAAATCGTCCAGCCGGGGGAGGGCAACCAACCCGGGCCCGGCGGGCTCGCCGGGGGTTGTGCGGACCGGTGCCGCCGCCCTATGTGGTCGCCGTTATCCGTGGAAGAACCGCGAAGACCCAGCTATTGAATAGACACATCTCGACCGACGTCAACCGGGCGCGGAGGTGTCCGCCGTGCGCATTCGAACGCGTGTCGACGACGACCTCGAGCTGCGGGCCGAGGATCCGGAGGCCCTCGAGGAAGCGATCGAGCAGACGCGAACCGACGTCCGCCAGGCGCGCGCCGCCTGGCGTGAGAATCCGGGCGAGACCGAATTGGCGCGACTCGGCCGCGCCCAGCATCAGCTCGCGAAATATCTCCTGCTGGCCGGCGAGGGCCGGGACGCCCGCCGGGCGGCCGACCGCGCGGGCGACGTCTGGGAGGAGCTCGAACGCCGACCGGCCGCCTTTCTGGCGGGCCTTCGGCGAGCCGACGGGCTCCGGCTGGCGGGGCAGACCCAGCGAGCCCTCGAGGCCTTCGACGAGCTCGTCGACCGGGCCGAGTCCGAGCCCCAGGGGACCTACCTCGACTTCGCCCTCGAAAAACGGGCGCGCTGTCTCGTCGGCCGAGGGGCACACGACCGCGCACGGGCCGATCTGGAACGCTGCCGCTCGGTCCGCCGCGAGCGCGATCGCGACCGCCTGGTCGAACGGACCGAACGGATGCTCGAACTGCTTGGGACGTGAGGCGCGCTCCCCACACCCGCTCGTTGCTTCGATCCCGCACTTCCCCGATCGTCGCGACCGTCCCGCAGCGATTCCCCTCCTCGACGCCCCGTACGCGAGATGGACATCCGCCGCATCGCCGCCGGAGCGCTCAACCAGACGCCACTCGACTGGTCGGGCAATCGTCGCCGCATCGCGACGACGATCCGACGCGCCCGAGATCGAGAGGTCGGCGTCCTCTGCCTCCCGGAACTCTGCGTGACGGGCTACGGCTGTGAGGACGCCTTCCACTCGCCCGACCTCGCCGACCGCGCCCTCGAGGTCGTCGCCGACCTCGAGCCACTGACCGACGATATCGTGGTCTCGGTCGGCCTCCCGATCCGATTCCGCGGCGCTCTCTACAATGCGACCTGCCTGTTGGCCGACGGCGACGCCCGGGGGTTCGTCGCCAAGCGACACCTCGCCGGCGACGGGGTCCATTACGAACCCCGCTGGTTCAACGCCTGGCCGACCGGCGAACGCATCGAGCTGGAC
>JBDGRG010000144.1:843-1757 GCA_042218355.1 Bradymonadaceae bacterium | reverse complement strand
CTGGGCGAGCTGCCACTGGGCGACGTCGTCTTCGATTGCGACGGACTGCGAATCGGCTTCGAGATCTGCGAGGACGCCTGGGCCGGCGATCGACCGGGCGAATCGATGGTCAGAACGGGCGTAGATCTGATTCTCAACCCGAGCGCCAGCCACTTCGCGTTCGGTAAACAGCGCACCCGCAAGCGGTTCGTCGTCGACGGCTCCCGGGCCTTCGGCGTCGGCTACGTCTACGCCAATCTGCTGGGGAACGAGAGCGGCCGGCTGATCTACGACGGCGGGACCATGATCGCCGCCGACGGCGAACTCGTCGCAAACGGCCCGCGATTCTCGTTCCGAGACGTCCTCCTGACCTGCGCACCGATCGACGTCGACACGGTCCGCATGCGGCGGGGCCAACTCCAACGCTACGAACCGCACGCCGGCACGAGCGAGGCGACGACCGTCTCGGTCCCCTTCTCTCCGCCGCAGGCCGACGGCCGCGCCCCCGACCGGTCGGACCCCGCCTGGTGGGACGAACCCGACGAGAAGGAGGAACAGTTCGCGCGCGCCGAGGCGCTCGCGCTGTTCGACTACCTGCGCAAGAGCGGCGCACAGGGATTCGTCGTCTCGCTCAGCGGTGGAGCCGACTCGTCGACCACCGCATGCCTGGTCGCGCTGATGGTCCGGCTGGCAGTCGACGATCTCGGAATGGACCGGTTCCGCGACAAGCTCGACCACATCGAGTCGCTGGCGGACGTCGACGAGCCGCGTCGGGCGACCGAGGTGCTTCTGACCACCGTCTACCAGGCGACGCGCAACTCCTCCGAGACGACCCGGCGGGCGGCCGAGACCCTCGCATCGGCGCTCGGCGCCGACCACCTCGAGCTGGACGTCGACGGGCTCATCACCGACCGGCCCGATCGGGCGCTGTCCGT
>JBDGRG010000144.1:0-833 GCA_042218355.1 Bradymonadaceae bacterium | reverse complement strand
CGGCTCGGCGTTGATTTCGAGGAGCTCCCGATCAGCTCGATCACCACTGAGATCGAGGACATCTTCGAGGAGCATGCCCACGATATCGAGGACCCGGTGACCCGGGAGAACATCCAGGCCCGGGCCCGAGGGCCGAGCGTCTGGATGCTCGCCAATCTCGAGGATGCGCTTTTGCTGGCAACCAGCAACCGGTCGGAGGGATCGGTCGGATACACGACGATGGACGGCGATACGTGCGGCGGGCTCAGTCCGATCGCCGGCGTCGACAAGGCGTTCATCCGCCGATGGCTGATCTGGATGCGCGACGAGGGACCGCGCGGGATCGGACCACTCCCGGCACTCGAGGCCGTCACCGAACAGACCCCGACTCCGGAACTGCGCCCCCAGGAGGAGGAGCAGACCGACGAGGGGGACCTGATGCCCTACGAGGTCCTCGACGCCATCGAACGAGCCGCGATCCGCGACAAGTACTCGCCCGCGGAGGTCCTCCAGCGGCTCCGAGAAGAGTTTGATGGATACGGCGCCCGACAGCTCGCCGAGTGGATCGAGACGTTTTTTCGGCGGTGGGCTCGCCACCAGTGGAAGCGCGAGCGATACGCGCCATCGTTCCACCTCGACGACGAGAACATCGACCCCAAGACGTGGTGTCGATTTCCGATCCTGTCGGGGGGATTCGACGACGAGATCGCGGACATGTGGGAGAAGGCCTCCCTTCGGTCGGCCAGTGATTGAGCAACTGAGTCACTGAGTGATTGAGTTACAACCGCACGACCGTTGCCCGCCGGCAGGGTTGAGAACTTCCCACCACGATCGCCATTCGACAGGCCACCGAC
>JBDGRG010000143.1:6321-11372 GCA_042218355.1 Bradymonadaceae bacterium | reverse complement strand
TCCTCGAGTTCGGCCACCGAGATGCGGTTCCCCGAGTACGTCAGTTTGTCGAGGTTCACGACTCGAGCGTCGGTCTCCCGGACCAGCTGACGGACGAGGGCGGAGCCGATGAACCCCGCTCCCCCGGTGACAAGTACCGTATCTTCCATCGCTCCCATCCAGTGGCGTCGCGCGACGAGGTGTGGCCGACGGCGCGGAGGTCGAACCGGGCGGGCTTCGGACCGGCGCGCACGACTGGCGCGGGTAGCGAACCGGAAGACACCGTGTCAAATCCGGAGTCCGCCGATGCGTCGTCCTTCCAGCCGGTCAACGTTCATCGAGTCGCTCCTCGATCAACCGCATGATCTCCTCGATCCGCGACGCCCAGGAATTCTCCTCGGCCAATCGGATCCGTTCGTCGCGATTTTCGTCTTCCTCGGTCAGCGCCGCTTCGCACTCGGCGACGAATGCCTCGGCCGTCTCGGCGGTTCGGACCGCCTCCCAGTACTCTTCCAGCGCGGGGAGGGCGGAGATGACCACCGGTGTGCCGGTGGCCAGAAATTCGAAGAATTTGATGGGAAAGACCGAGCGAGTGTACTCGTTGATTCGGTACGGGATGACGGCCAAGTCGAACCCCTTGAGGTGAGCGGGCAGATCGGCGTAGTCGCGGTAGCCCAGCAGGTGGACGTTCTCTCGCTGCTGGAGCTGCGAGACTTCGGTCGAGGGGTCGGCCAGTCCGACCGGCCCGATGACGACGACGTCCCATTCGGGATGAGCGTCGGCGGCGGCGATCAGCCAGTCGCTGTCGAGCTTGTAGTCGCTGACGGCCCCGACGAAGCCGACGACCGGCCCGTCGAGGTCGGCGATGTCGTCGGGCACCTCGAGATCCGGGTCGAGCGCCTGCTTGAAGTGCTCGGCGTCGCCGACGTTGTGGACGAGATGGGTATTCTCGGGGTTGTACGGAGCACGAGTATCGTACAGTTCCTGGCTGGTCGTCAGCACCAGGTCGGCGCGCTGGCAGAGCCGGCGCTCGACATCGGCCAACCACTCGGCACAGTGGTGGTAATTCGGAAAGGCCGGATAATTGTCGACACAGTCGTAGATCAGCGCGGAGTGCGGGATGTCGTCGACCGCCTCGGCGAACGCGGGATGGTAAATCCACAGCAGCGGGTCGTCGAACCCCTCGCGCTCCATGAACCGGCGCACGAGATTCAGCTTGAAATCGTGTTCGACCGGATAGCGCAGCGGCGAATTGTGCGGGAGCAACTTCAGCGGCGGCGGACCGTACGACTGCGCGACCCACAGCGAGTCGGAGCGTTGCGTGACGCCCTCGGTCAGTGCACGCCAGGGCCGCAACAGGTCCGAGGGCTCCCGTCTGAAGTGATCGAACAGATGGATCGGCAACCAGCGAAATCCGTAGTCGACGTGCAGGACCCGGTGGTCCTCGCTGAGTCGACTCATGATGTGCTGTTTGTTCGTCCACATCCGGTCGTCCCACGACTGGGACGACAGACAGACGATGTCGCGCGTGGTCGGTCATGGGAGAGTGCTCGGGTTCGATCGGACTCGCAGTTGGAACCAGTTCGCGTGCATCGTACAGGTTTCCCGGAACGTCAACGCCTCGCTTCGGTCGGCGACCGGACGTAGTCGAGTCGTCGAGCTGTTGAGCCTACAATCGCACGACCATTGCCCGCCGACGGGATTGAAAGCGCTCCACTGGGATCGCCGGTCAAACCGGACGTACTCGTAGATGCAAACGTCAGACGTGGACGTGGACGTAGCACGTGGACGTGGACGTGGGACGTGGGACGTGGACGTGGGACGTGGACGTGGGACGTGATACGTAGACCTACACGTCGGCCGTCCACGTCCGACATGACACGTGCACGTCGATAACTATCGATTCCCCCGGGCTCAAACATCTCCCCCCAATCCCCCGCGAAGACATGCCCGACCGAGAGCGACCGACGGTCAGCGTAATCATTCCGGTTTACGACGACTATCTCTCGCTGCTCCAGTGTCTCGACGCGCTGGCCGAACAGACCTATCCGGACGACCGATACGAGGTCGTCGTCGTCGACAACGGGACGCCCGATGAACGACGCGCGTCGGTCGACGAGCTCCACGAGTGCGTCCGGACGACCTCCGAATCGACTCCGGGGTCGTACGCGGCGCGCAACCGAGGGATCGCCGAATCGACGGGTGAGGTACTGGCATTCACCGACGCCGACTGTCGGCCGTCTCCCGACTGGCTGGAAGCGGGCGTCCGGGCACTGGCCTCGACCCCCGGGGTCGGACTGGTGGGGGGGCCGGTCTGCCTGTACCCTCGGGAGCAACCTCCGACGTGTGCGGAAGTCTGGGAGTTGACCGAGGGATTTCCCCAGCAGAAGTACGTCGAGGAGCTGGACTTCGCGGCGACCGCCAACATGTTGACTCGCCGGGAGGTCGTCGACGACGTCGGCGACTTCGACACCGATTTCCGGTCCGGGGGCGACCGGGAATGGGGCGAACGGGTGGCGCGTGCGGGGTACGACCAAGTCTTCGAGTCCGCTGCTCGCGTCCGCCATCCCGCACGGCGCCACCTGCGCGACCTCCTCGGGAAGACAGTCCGGACCACCCGCGGTGACTACCGCCGCATGGACAAACTCGGGGAGTGGACCGCGTTGGGCCGGCCGAGGCGGATCGCGCAGTCGATTGTCGAGCTGGCACTCGCGGTTCCGAAAGCGGGGTGGCGGTCCGTGGCGCGAGCGAACGACGGGACCGACCGGTTGAAGTACGCCTGCGCAGACGTCGCCGTGCGCGCCACCAAAGAATCGACGCTGGCCGGTCTGCTGCTGACGCGCGCACTCGATCGGACTTGATCGGGGAGGGCGTCTGTCCGCGGGCCCGCGGGGACTCCGAAGCCGAGGCGACGACGAGAGCCGAAGCCCCCGGGCTACCGTCGGGACGTCGCCGTCGCGACGCTCCGGCGCTGCCGGCCGACGACTGCCTCTGCCCTGGGTCCCCCCGCCCTCGGACGTCTACCCGTGAGAAACGTGGTTTAGAGCCCGACAGTGCCGAGATCGAGCTTGTCGGGGCGGCCGACGACGGCGAACTGATAATTCTGGAGGTAGGATTTGATTGCCGATCGGACCTGTTCGGGGGTGACCGCCTCGACCCGGTCGGCGAACCGGGTGAAGGCGCGCCAGTCGCCGTGGATCAGTTCCGCGTCGGCCAGAGCCGAGGCCTGGCTGGCGTTGGTCTGAAGGCCCAAGTAGTGCTCGGTGATGAAGACATTGCGGGTCCGCTCGAGCCCCGCCTTGCTCGGTCCCGACTGGCGGAGCGACTCGATCTGATCGATCATCGCCTTCAGTGTTTCGTTCGGTTTCTTGGCCGAGACGTACAGATACCCGGAGTTCGCACGATGGGCTCCGAGGCCGGCCGAGACTGCGTAGGTCAGGCTTCGCTGCGTTCGGATCTCCTGAAAGAGTCGGTCCTTCAAGTATTCCAGTCCGACGAGCGTCGCGTAGTAGTCCGAGCTCCCCGGTGCCGGGGCGGGGAACTTTCCGAGGATGTAGTTCGTCGGTAGCTTCTTTTCGACCCCCTTGACCGAGGGGCTGGACGCCTCGAGCGGAGGAAGGTCCGCGGGTTTCCATTCTTTGCTCGGCAGACGACCGAGGGTCGAGGAGACCTTCTCGATCAACTCGTCGCTCGAGACGTCCCCGACGACGACCAGCAGCATCCGTTCCGGATTGACCAGCCAGTGGTGATAGGCTCGCAGCGCGGTGCGATCGAACGTCGGCAGCGTCTCCGACGTGCCGAGCTGGAAGTGCTCGTAGGGGTGGCCCTCGGCGATCGCCTTCCGGGCCATGTAGGCGACCAGGCGGTTCGGGTTCTCCCGGATCTTCCGGATTTCCGCCAGTTGTTTCTGCCGCTTGAGTTTGATCTCGGACTCGGGAAAGGCCGGCTCGACGACCGACTCGACGAACAGGTCCCACGTCTCGTCGAAATGAGATTTGACGCAGCGCAGGGAATATCCGGAGTAATCCCGTCCGGCGAACGAGTCGATACTGCTTCCCATCGAGGCGAGCGCGGCATTGAACTCGTCCTTCGGCGTGGATTTCGTTCCGCCGTCGACCGCCACGCGAAGCGCGAGTTTCTCGATCCCGGCGCGTTTGTCCCCGAGGTTCGCCACGCCTCCCTCGAAGTAGAGTTTGGCGGCGACGACGGAGTTCGCCGGCGTCTTCTTGTGGAGGACGCGCAGGTCGCCCACCCGGTAGGCGTCGATCTCCTCGCGGCTGCCGATTTTTTCGACCGTCGGTTTGGATTCGGACAGTTCGAGATCTCGGAGCGCCGGAATGTAAGAGGCCGTCGTCGGGGCGTCGATCGTCTCTTCGCGTTCCTCCGGTGTCTGGTCTGATGCCGTCTCTGTCGAACCCGAGCTGCTCGCACAGGCGGGCGACAACGACACGAGGATGGCGAGGGCGGCGATGTGTCGACGGGTGGCTCGCATCGTCGAACGGGGGTGCGAGTCGAATGGAAGTCCAAGCGGCGTCGTCAGCTGGGGGCTCCGTCCGTTACTTCTCGAACTCCGACCGGACGTCCTCGACGATCTTGCGGACGGTCTTCTCGTCGAGACCGTATTTGGACTCGACCCTCGGACTGGCGAGGACGCCGATTACGAAGGGCTCGCCGAGAATGTACTCGTCGACGTAGTTGGCGATGTCTTTTCGGGTGACGTCCCGGAGATTCTCGACGTAATCGAGGTAGTAATCGACCCCGTCGACGGCCCACCAGTAGCTGACGGTGTGCGTGAAGTGGCTGGTCTTCTCGCGCCCGTAGACGTCCCGGGCCGCCAGGATCGACTTCGCATTCGCCAACTGTTCGTCGGTATAGTACGATGGGTCGCGGAGCTGATAGATCTCCCGGAGCAGCTTGCGGATCGCCTCTCGCAGCTTCTTCGGCTTGGCCTGTGCGGACGCCGCGATCGGGCCCGTGTACTTCTGGGTGTAGTAACTGAGGTTGGCGCTGAGTGTGACACCCGAATCGACCAGGTCTTTCTGAAATTGGCTGGTCGACTGGCCGAGGATGAA
>JBDGRG010000143.1:998-6257 GCA_042218355.1 Bradymonadaceae bacterium | reverse complement strand
CAATGCGCGGGACCTGCACGTCGTCGTAGGAGACGACGTACTTCGTCTGTTTCAACGGCGGGTGCTCGGGAATCGGATGCGATTCGAACGGGTTCGGCGCCTTTTTCCAGTCGCCGAAGTGTTTTTTGGCCAGTTCGAACGCACGGTCGGGTTGGATATCGCCCGAAATCAGCAGTGCGCAGTTGTTCGGCACGTAGTAGCGGTCCTTGATCGTCCGCATCTGCTCGATCGTGGCGTCGGCGATCGTCTTGCGCGTGCCCAGAGCGAGCTTTCGGGAGGGATACTCGTACCACAGTTTGCGTTTGAGCGTCCGACGGAAGGAGTGGGTGGGTCGGGATTCGGCGCGATCGTACTCGCTGAGGACGATTTTTTTCTCTTTTTCGAACTGCTGGCGGTCGAATTTCGGCGACAGCGTCGAAGCCCGCAGCAGCTCGAGCCCCCGATCGACGTTCGAGGCGGGCATCGTGTAGAAGTAGTTGACCCGCTCGGAGGCGGTGGAGCCGTTGAAGACGATCCCCAGCTTCTCCAGCCGACGCAGATAAGCCGACTGGTCTGGAACCAGCGAGTTGCCCTTGAAGAACATGTGTTCGTAGAGGTGGGCCAGCCCGTCGAACTCCGCCGACTCGGCGAACGCACCGTGTCGGACGGCCAGTTCGGTCGTCACGATCGGCAGGGCGGGGTCGGGGATGGCGATGACCGTCAGTCCGTTGTCGAGCGTCTTCGAGTGGATCAGTTTTTCGGGCTCGGCGGACTGCGCGGCCCGTGGGATGGCCGTCGCGAGGATCGCCGACCCGACGAGCAGGGCCGCGGTCAGGACCGCTCGGCGAAGGATGGGGGCGGGGCGGGCCATGATGTCGACACCTCCGATCTGGAACGTTTCGTCACTCGACAGCGTGCGGCTCGTCGCCGGTCGAAGGGGGTTAACACAACCGGCCGAACGATTGGAACCCCGAACCGCCGGCGACCGAGTCGGACCGGTCCGGTCGGCATGCTCGGCGGCCCGGAACGCGCGGCGGTCCGACCGGAAACCGCGGCCGTCTTCGCCCCGGGAACGCCGTCGATTGACAGCGGCGCACGCGGGGCGCTACACGTGCCGGGGCTGCACTCGCAAACTGGACGTGACCCGCTCCATATTCCAGACGCATGCGCCTGCCGCTCTCGAGTCGAAGACGCTTCCACCCGCTGCTCGCTGCAGTCCTGTGCCTATTGCTCGCCGCGGGCTGTGAGGAGAAGAGCGCGAACCAGCAGGGTTCGACGAAGACGTCGTCGTCTTCGAACAGTCAGACGTTTCGATACGCCCTGGCCGACGACCCGGAGACGTTCGACACGGCTCAGATGAGCGGGGCCACGGGCGGCCGGATCGCGTTCAACATCTTCGAGGGGCTGTTGATGCCCGCTCGGACGACCGAGGGAGCAGAGTCGACCGAAGATCTCGTCCGGCCGGGCGTTGCGAAATCGTGGGAGGTCAGCGAGGACGGAACGACGTACACGTTCCACCTGCGGAAAGACGCGAAGTGGTCGAATGGCAAACCGGTTACGGCGGAGGATTTCATCTTCGCCTGGAAGCGGGTGCTCACCCCGGGCTTCCCGGCGGACTACGCCCAGCTGTTGTACGTCATCAAAAACGCCGAGAAGTACAACGCCGGCAAGATCGACGACTTCAGCGAGGTCGGCGTCGAGGCGCCCGATTCCCGGACGCTGCGTGTCCATCTCAAACATCCCACGCCGTACTTCCTGGAGCTGGTGGCCTTCTACACGTTCTTCCCCCAGCCCAAGGAGCTGGTCAAAAAGCACGGCGACGACTGGACGCGCCCCCAGCACATCGTCTCCAACGGGGCGTACGAGATGAAGGTGTACCAGTCGCAGAAACAGATCGTCCTCGAGAAGAGCGACAGCTACTGGGACGCCGAGAACGTCTCCATCGATCGGGCGGAGCTGAAGATCATCGAGGATAAAAACGCGGTCGTGAACGCCTACAAGGCCGGCAACCTGGACTGGACGGGGACGAACCTGCCGATCGCCCAGATCACCAGTCTGCTGACCCATCCCGATTACGTACGCGAGCCGATGCTCGGCGTGTACTACTACCGGATCAACGTCAGCGACGAGTCGTCGCTGTTGAGCAATCCAAAGGTCCGCCGGGCGCTGAGCCTGGCGATCAACCGAAAATCGATCGTCGGGAAGACGCTCAACGGGTTGTTCGAGGTGTCCGACGCGTTCGTGCCCTCGAATCTCTCCGGTTACACATCGACGGCGGAGACGAAGTTCGACGTCGAGAAGGCCCGGAAGCTGTTGAAGGAAGCCGGATATCCGAAGGGCGAGGGATTTCCGAAGACCAGTCTGCTCTACAACTCGAGCAAAAATCACAAGCTGGTGGCCCAGACCATCCAGGACATGTGGAAGAGCAACCTGGGCATCTCGGTCGAGCTGCAAAACAAGGACTGGAAATCCTACCTCCAAGACGTCGACGCCCTCCGCTACGAAATCGCGCGCGCGGGCTGGATCGGCGATTACAACGACCCGATGACGTTCCTCGGGATGTGGACGACCGGCAACGGGAACAACGATACCGGTTGGTCGAACGACAAGTACGACAAACTGATCGCACAGGCCCGGAAGACGAGCGACCGAAAGAAGCGCGAGAAGATTCTGCAGCGTGCAGAGGAACTGTTGTTGAAGAAGGGACCGGTCTTTCCGATCTACGACTACTCGAACAACATGCTTCTGAGTAACGAGGTCAAGGGCTTCAAACCGCACAATCGGAACATCCACCTCATCAAGGACCTCCGCCTGGAGAAGTAGCACTTCCGACGACTCTCGCGGCGCCTCCGGCCCGCGCCCCGCCGCGAATCGAACCCCTCTCGCGGCCGCCGTCTCCCCGGCGGTCGGGCGGCATTCGAGCCTCTCCGATTCGTCGAGACGACCGACGTGACGCGCTATATCATCCGCCGCATTCTGAGCAGCATCTTCGTGCTGTTCGTGATCGTCACGGCGTCCCTCTGGATTACGCGACAGGCCCCGTCGAACCCCTGTTTGAAGGAGAAACAGGTCAACACGTGCGCCTGTCTCAAGAAGTACAAGCTGGACCGTCCCGTCTTCCCGATCCACACCCCGCCCCCCATCCGTCCGGTCGAGGGTTGTCAGTTCTGGGACCCGTCCTCGTCGTGGCAAATCGGCCCCGTCGAGGTCATCGGCCCGTCGGACTGGGGAGGGACGCAGTTCGCCAACTACATGTCGCTGCTCGCCTCCGGGAGCCTCGGGCCGAGCATGCGCACGGGTCGGCCGGTGATCGAGGCGCTGAAGTCGGGGTTGCCCTACACGCTGCAGCTCGGGCTCCAGGCGATGATCCTGGCGCTTCTGATCGGTGTCCCCGCCGGCATGTTCGCCGGCGTCAACCAGAACACGCTGGCCGACTACTCGACGATGACGATCGCGATGATCGGCATCGCGGTCCCGAACATCGTCCTCGGACCGATGCTGATCGCGACGTTCGCGCTCGACCTGGGCTGGTTCGATCCCGGGGGCTGGGAGTCGTGGTCCGACAGCGTGCTGCCCTCGATCACACTCAGTCTCTACTACGCCGCGTACATCGCACGGCTGGCGCGCGGCGGGATGCTGGAAATGATCCGCAAGGACTTCGTGCGCACGGCCCGGGCGAAGGGGCTGACGGAGGGGACCATCGTGTTCCGACATACCTTCAAAGGGACGATCCTTCCGGTCGTCAGCTATCTGGGACCGGCCTTCGCCGCGATGATCACGGGGTCGGTCGTGGTAGAGGAGATCTTCAATCTGCCCGGCATCGGCACTCGTTTCGTCCGCTCGGCGCTGAACCGGGACTACAACATGGTGCTGGGTGCGATGATCGTCTATTCGACGTTCCTGGTCACGCTGAACTTCCTGGTCGACATTCTCTACACCTACATCGACCCGCGGGTCGACTACGACGAACGGGCGTGAGCGGCGAGTGCCGGCGCGCGGTCCGACGATCGACGCGCAGGCCGAACCGAGCGACTGAGAACGCGACGGAGTGATCACTCGATGGACCGACGACTGGCGAACGAGACCTCCGGCGGGGAGGGCGACTCGGTCGAAGAGACCGAACTCGTCGAGGGCACGAGCCTGTGGCGGGACGCGTTCGCGCGGCTCGTCCGCAATCGGGCGGCGATGGCCGGACTGGTCGTCGTCACGTTGATGGGACTGATCGCCGTCTTCTTCGAACCGTTCTCGACCTACGTCACGAACTTCGACCTCGACGAACAACATCCGTTCGTCGTCCCCAAACCCCCGATGTCCCGCAGCGTGCCGCTCGAACACTACACACTCTCGGGCACGTCGGGGGTACACGCGTTCGAGACGATCGATGCGAACGGCGACGACCGACTCAAGGACCGCGAGCTGCGCACACACTACCGTCGGATGGCCTTCCGGCGCCTCGACAAGGACGGGAGCGGAAAGCTCGATTACTCGGAGTATCGAGCGGCTCCGCTCAGCATGGACCTGCCCGGGAATCGGGTTCCGGATTGTGAACAGTGGAAACGGATCCGCTCGAGTCTGGCGCCGATCGAGAAGCGGTCGATCTTCGAATGTACCGCCGGGGAGGACGGGCGGCTCACCTTCGAGGAAGCGGGAAAGGTGCTGAACACGGTCAGTCCGCGGGGGGCGAGTGACATTCGATCCCGATTGGACGGAGATGGCGACGGCGCCGTCTCTCAGGCCGAATACGCCGGTGTCCCGTTGCCGGTCGTCCACTGGTTCGGCACCGACCAGCTGGGACGGGACGTCCTGACCCGCGTCGTCTACGGCGCGCGGATATCGCTGTCGGTCGGACTGCTCGCCGCGCTGGTCTCGTTCTTCATCGGCACGATCTGGGGCGCCACCGCGGGGTTCCTGGGCGGCACGGTCGACGACGTCATGATGCGGATCGTCGACATCATGTACGGACTGCCGTTCATGATTCTGGTGATCCTGCTGGTCTCCGTCTTCGGTCAGAGCATCCTGCTGCTCTTCATCGCCATCGGGGCGATCCGATGGCTGACCATGGCGAGGATCGTCCGGGGCCAGGAGATCAGCCTGAAGGAGAAGGAGTACGTCGAGGCCGCCGAGTGTATTGGGGCTTCGAAGATCGACATTCTGTTCAAACATCTGATTCCGAACGCACTCGGGCCGATCATCGTCTACACGACGCTGATGGTGCCGGCGGTCATGCTCGCCGAGGCGTTTCTGTCGTTCCTCGGGCTCGGGGTCCAGGCTCCGTACACG
>JBDGRG010000143.1:0-988 GCA_042218355.1 Bradymonadaceae bacterium | reverse complement strand
TGGCGATCACACTGCTGAGTCTGAACTTCCTCGGCGACGGGCTGCGCGACGCTCTCGACCCCCAACTGAAGGAGCATCAATAGCGCGGGGCCTCACGCGGTTCGGCCCCGCGGAAGTCTAGAGTCGTCAGTCTTCAGTCTACAGGTACGACCATTCGAGTGACCCGAAACGCAGTTCAATGGACCGGCCCTCCGGCGGTTCGAGCGACAATAGTGACGTTGGAGCACCGACCGACGCCTTCCGACTGAAGATTGCCGACTGGAGACTGACGACTGACTGACGACCAAAGACTGGAGGCTTGCGACGCTGATGACCGATCCGACCGAAAACTCGGAACAGGGCGCAGAGCAGGGCGATCCGCTGCTCCGCGTGCGCAACCTGCGCACGCACTTCCATACCGGGGAGGGGACGGTCCGGGCCGTCGAGGGGATCAGCTACGACGTCTACCCCGGAGAGACGTTCGGGGTCGTCGGTGAATCCGGATCGGGAAAGTCGGTCAGTCAGGTGTCGATCATCGACCTGATCCCGACGCCGCCCGGTGAGATCGTCGACGGCGAGATCTGGTTTCGCGGGGAAGACCTGCTGGAGAAGTCGGGCGAGGAGCTGCGCCAGTTGCGCGGCGACCGCATCTCGATCATCTGGCAGGACCCGATGAGCAGCCTGAATCCGTTTCTGACGATCGAGAAGCAGCTGGTCGAGACCCTCCAGGTCCATCGAGACCTCCCCGACGACGAGGCACGCGACCGGTCGATCGACATGCTGGAGCGCGTGGGGATCCCGGGCGCGCGCGAGCGGATCGGCCAGCACCCGCACCAGTTCTCCGGCGGCATGCGCCAGCGCGTGATGATCGCCATGGCGCTGCTCTGTGAGCCGGATCTGTTGATCGCCGATGAACCGACGACGGCGCTCGACGTGACGATTCAGGCCCAGATTCTCGACCTCATGCGAGACCTGCAGGCCGACCGCGACGTTGGCGTCCTGTTCGTCA
>JBDGRG010000142.1:8402-11938 GCA_042218355.1 Bradymonadaceae bacterium | reverse complement strand
CAGAGTACGTGTCCGAGCGGATACGAATGCCGCCCGTTCACGCGCGACATCGGCGTCTGTCGGCGGTGACGGCAGGGAAGGGGGAGGGGATCGGTGGCCGTCGGGTGCGTTCGGGAGTGATTGGTCGCAGCGGTGTCAGGGGGATTTGTGACCAAGGGGTTTCGTGACCGCACGCATGGCCGTCCGCGACATTGATTGAGGCCGCGAGTTGCCGCATCATGCAGCTCGTTCGGCTCTCCACGGTTTCGGTCTCGACAGCGATGATGAACGCGACGTCCGAATCGACTGCGTCGACACCCGTCGGCCGACTGCTCGTCGTCTCGATCCTGTGGCTGGCCGCGGCGTCTGTTCCGGCGTGCGACTGCGGCGACTCGACCGAGAGTCCGGAGGATACCTCGGTCGTCGAGGGCGAGCCGGAACGAGCCGAGGCGAAACAGACCTCGGAGGAGCCCGACCGGAAGAAGCGGGGGCAAGAGGGGTGGAAGGAGCGGGTCGAAGAACAGATGCGCGCCCCGGCGAAGAAGAAAAAGAAGGCCGGACCGCCGAAGCGGAAGTGCACGTTCTTCCCGGACAACTGTCCGGAGGGCGAGGCCTGTTTCAGCACCGGCGACGGGTCGTGGAAGTGTGCGTCGTTCAACGAGGAGAAGGCGCCCGGCGATCCGTGCGAGGCGGCGAACGACTGCAATGCCGGTCAGCAGTGCATCGGCGGACCGACGGGAACCTGTCTGCCGATGTGTAACATTCGCGGCGACGGCGTCTGCCCGCCCGGACGGACCTGTCGTCCCGCCTACGACGAGAATGGAGTCCAACTGCCTTTCGGGGTCTGCCGCGAAGAGGGCGATCAGTGCCGGCCGTGGCCGAACGACGACTGCGGGCCCGGTCGAAGCTGTGTGGGAACCGGTGTCGGCTACCGATGCGTGAAGGTCGATCCGCTCGCGGCCCCCGGCAACCCGTGTCCCGCCGGGCCGTCGGACTGCGCGCCCGGTCAGGCCTGCGTGCGGGTCCAGGGGCGCGACCGGAGTCGCTGTCGGGTGAAGTGCGACGAGGACCATCCGTGCGAGCGGGGCCGGTGTCAGCCGCTGGGGGGGCGGCCGTACGGCTACTGTCTCCCCGGATCGGTCGGCCCGGATGCCGGGCCGCGGCAGAAGTGAGCCCCGTGCCCCCAATCGAGTATACAGCGCGACGAGGAATGCGATGCAGATCGACCGATATCGACTGACGGTTGTCGCGTGCTGTCTCTGTCTGATGGCCGCGTGCAGCAGCGACGGGGGCTCGCCGGGCGGAGGGAACGGCGCCGGTCCGGATGCGGGCCCGCCGGGAGATGCGGCCGACGTCGAGCAACCCGACGCGACCGCGGACGGGTCGGCCGACGCCGACCAAATGCCCGACGGCGGAGGGCCGGCCTGTACCTACTTCCCCGACAGCTGTCCGGAGGGGAAGAATTGCTACGGCAATCCCTCCGGTCGCGGCTGCGCGACGTTCGATCCCGACAAACAACTCGGGGACTCGTGCGAGAAGACGAACGAATGCAACGACGGGCACCGGTGTTTCGAGAAGACCTGCCGGGCGATCTGTAATCCGGACGACTTGAAAAACTACGGATGCCCGGAGAGCGACGCCTGTATCCCGCTGCAGTCCGAGGGCGGCGAGCGGCTCGAGTGGGGCGTCTGCGTGAAGAAAGAGGACAAGTGCAAACCGTGGCCGAACGACGACTGTGGCGAGGGGAAGAACTGCTACCAGTTCTCGTACGGACTGCGCTGTCGGGCCTACGACGGGAAGGCCTCGGCCGGCGACACGTGCACGGGCTCGTCGGACTGCAATGCCGGTCAGATCTGTGTGCGCGCGCCGGACGCGGAGCAGAGCCGCTGCCGAAACAAATGTGACGACAAACATCCCTGCGAGAAGGGCTCGTGCCGGGAGCTTCGAGACGTCGACTTCGGCGCGTGTTTCCCCTCCAGCAGCTGACCCCCCAATTCTTGACACCTCTTTCGATGCCGTGCTAGCCACCGGCTGGCGCTCGCGACGGTCGCCCTGGGCCGACCGAGAACGATTGGTGGGGTGTGGCCAAGTGGCAAGGCAACGGGTTTTGGTCCCGTGACCCCAGGTTCGAATCCTGGCACCCCAACTGATCCGGAGACGGCTATGAGTGACGGAAACGCACTCAAACTCTTCTCGGGCACCTC
Source organism: Bradymonadaceae bacterium (assembly GCA_042218355.1). GTDB lineage: Bacteria > Myxococcota_A > Bradymonadia > Bradymonadales > Bradymonadaceae > CAJXPB01. Next base: position 9,755 of record JBDGRG010000142.1, on the reverse strand, counting down.
GCACCGGGAGTTCACCGAGCGGGTCGCCTCGTATCTGGGGACCGAGGTCAGCGAGGCACTCGTCGACCGGTTTTCGGACGGCGAAGTGCACGTCGAGATTCAGACCAGTGTCCGGGACTCGGACGTCTTCGTGCTCCAGAGTCTGTCGGACCCGGTCAACGACCATCTCGTCGAACTGCTGGCGATGATCGACGCCGTGCGCCGATCGTCGGCGGCGTCGGTCACGGCGGTCGTCCCGTACTTCGGATACGCCCGCCAGGATCGACAGCCGAAACCGCGCACTCCGGTGACCGCGAAGCTGGTCGCGGACATGCTCGAGACGGCGGGCGTCTCGCGGGTGGTCGCCGTCGACCTGCACGCCAGTCAGATTCAAGGGTTCTTCACCCGGCCGCTCGAGCATCTGTTCGCGGCCCCGGTGTTCCAGTCGGCGATCCGCGAGCTCGACATCGCGGGCGAGGGGCTGGTCATCGTCTCGCCGGATACGGGCGGGGTCGACCGGGCGCGGCACTACTCGAGTGTCCTCGACGCCCCTCTGGCGATCCTGGACAAGCGGCGGAGTGTCCCGAACCAGAGCGAGGTGATGAACGTCATCGGGGAGGTCGAGGGTCGGCACGTGGTGATCGTCGACGACATGGTCGATACCGCGGGAACACTCTCGCGGGCGGCCGAAGTGCTCGACGATCGCGGCGCCGAGGAGGTCGACGCGGTCGCCACGCATCCCGTGTTGAGCGGGCCGGCGGTCGAACGGCTCGACCAGTCGCCCCTGGATACGCTGCTGGTCACGGACACGATCCCGCTGGACGGCCGGGCCGAGCAGAGCGACACGCTCGACGTCATTTCGGTGGACGAACTCGTCGGGGAGGCGATCCACCGGATCCACGGGGGGATCTCTGTCAGCTCGATTTTCGACACACATCCACAGCGGTCCTCCGGGTGACCACGCCCGGCGGAGAAGGGCTTCAGACTGCGACAGCGGCGGCGTCCGACCGACGGCTGTCGCGTCGGTCGGACGCGTGTCCAGAGACGAACCAGTCGTGCGCCTTTACGACGGCATCCGGATCGCTTAAACAACTCCGCTTCGTGGTGCCGACGACGCGCTCCGCGGCCGCCGGAGCGTGCCGAAATGCCAAGAATTCGAGGAGGTTGCGGTGTCTGAACAGCCGACACTAGAGGTAGCGCGTCGCGACAGTACGGGCTCCGGCCCGGCCGGACGGCTCCGAGAGGATGGATTCGTCCCGGGCGTCTTTTACGGGACGGAGGTCGAGTCGGTCCCCGTCACCGTCGATCCGGACGAGCTGGACGACGTGATGGAGGAGGGCAATGGGGCGAACACCGTCTTCGAGGTCGACGTCG
>JBDGRG010000142.1:0-8392 GCA_042218355.1 Bradymonadaceae bacterium | reverse complement strand
GGAGCCGGTCGAGGCCATCGCCGGGGGGGTCGATCAGTTCGATCCGGTCAAGCGGGAGTTGACGCACGTCGACCTGATGGTCGTCGAGCCCGACCGTGAGATCGTCATGGACGTCCCGGTCGAGCCGCGCGGCGAGGCCGAGGGCGAGGAACTGGGTGGGCGTCTGCAGATCATGCACCCGGAAGTCCCGGTGCGCTGCACGCCGACCACGGTCCCCGACAGCATTCCGGTCGACATCGAGGAGCTGGGTCCGAACGATACGATCTCGGCCAGTGAACTCGACTATCCGGAGGGGATCGAGCCAGAATTCAAGAACGACTACGCCGTGCTGCGGATCATGATGCCGCGGACCGGCGTCGTCGGACTCGAGCCCGAAGGCCCGGAAGCCGAAGAGGAGGAAGAGGTCGAAGAGGGCGAAGAGGTCGAGGCCGAAGAGGAGGCCGAAGCCGAAGAGGCCGACGAGGAGGAATCCGAAGGGGCCGAACAGCCGCCCGGGGCCGCCCCGCCGGGTGCCTGACGGCGCCCGCTCGCCCCTCGGGGCGGGCCGAGGCCGGCGGCGACCGGCACCGCATGGAGTGAACGATGGCGCGCTACCTCATCGCCGGTCTCGGAAACCCGGGACGACGCTACCGGGAGACCCGGCACAACGTGGGCTTCGAGGTCGTCGACCGGCTCGCCGAGCGCGCCGGGCTGCGACTGAGCGAGGAGAAGTTCGACGCTGCGTTCGCCTCCGGGCGCGTGGCCGGCGAATCGGCGTATCTCCTCGAGCCCCAGACGATGATGAACGACTCCGGGCAGTCGGTCGCCCCGGCGGCCCGATATTTCGAGATCGACCTCGACCGGGTCGTCGTCGTCCACGACGATGTCGACCTGTCGGTCGGCCGGCTCGCCGTCAAAGAGGGCGGCAGTGCCGGCGGGCACAACGGCGTCGAGAGCGTCGCTCGTCGGCTCGACGACCGCGGCTTCGTTCGTGTGCGAGTCGGAGTCGGCCGTCCGCAGCGGGGGTCGGTGCGCGATCACGTCCTGTCCACGTTCGATGCATCGGAACGGCGGGTCGTCGACGAGGTCGTCGACGCCGCTGCCGAGGCAGTCGAGATCGTCGTCGCGGAGGGCGTCGCCGAGGCTCAGAACGAGTACAACGGGCGCGATTTCAGCTGACAGCCCGCCTCGGCCGCCGAGCGGCGAATCGAGTTATTTTGTGTCTGGAAAGTTGTTTCGTACACGCGGGAGAAAGCCGTGAACCAGCTGATTCTCTATCTGATTCCGGCAGCGGGGCTGTTGGCCCTGCTGTTCGCATTCTGGCGGGCGCAGTGGATCGAGTCCCAGGACTACGGGACCGAGCGGATGAACGAACTCTCCGGTCACATCCGCGAGGGCGCGCAGGCGTTCCTCTCGAAGGAATACTCCGTGCTCAGCGGTTTCGTGGTGGTCGTCGCCGCGCTGCTGGCGTGGGTGTACTACGTCGCCGGGGGCATGGGAGAATTGTCGGCGGGCCACATGTCGATGGTCGCCGTGGCGTTCATCGTCGGCGCGCTCTGTTCGGGCGCGGCCGGATACTTCGGCATGCGCGTGGCGACCAAGGCGAACGTCCGGACGACGAATGCCGCCCGGGAGGGCTTGGCGCCCGGGCTGGAGGTCTCCTTCGCCGGCGGCACCGTCATGGGGATGTCGGTGGTCGGCCTGGCGGTCTTCGGACTCGGTCTGCTCGCACTGATCTTCGGCCAGATCCTGCCCGCCGTCGATCTGACTCAGTCGATCGGCTCGGGCGCCGGAGCGACCTCGGCGAAAAGCTTCAAGGGCTTCCTGACGATACTCACCGGCTTCAGCATGGGGGCGAGCTCGATCGCGCTCTTCGCGCGTGTCGGTGGCGGCATCTACACGAAGGCCGCCGACGTCGGAGGCGATCTGTTCGGGAAAGTCGAGTACGAACTGCCCGAGGACGACCCGCGAAATCCGGCGAGCATCGCCGACGCCGTGGGGGACAACGTCGGGGACGTCGCGGGCATGGGGGCCGACCTCTTCGAGTCGTACATCGGATCGATCATCGGTGCGATGGTACTGGCGCTGCCCTGGGCCGGAGCGATGGCCAACAACAACGCGGTCTTTCTACCGTTGATCATCGCAGCGGTCGGCATCGTCATCTCGATCGCTTGCACCTTTCTCGTCAGCGTCGACGAGGACGGCGATCCCTCGACCGCCCTGCACAAGGGCACGATCACGGCGGCCGTGGCGACAGCGATCGCGGCGTACTTCCTGGTGACGTGGGCGTTTCCCGCCGGCGGCGTCACCATCGAGAGCACGGTGACGGGCAAATCCGTCAGCTTCGGACAGCTCGGGCCCTTCGTCGCGATGGTCGGCGGGTTGATCGCCGGCGTTCTGATCGGTCTGGTGACCGAGTACTACACGAGTGACCACTACACGCCGGTCCGAGAGATCTCCGAGGAGAGCGAAATGGGGACCGCGCCGAACATCATCGCGGGCGTCTCGCTGGGCATGTGGTCGGCGGGCATCCCCGTCCTGCTGATCGTCTGTTCGATCGGGCTCTCCTACTGGGCCGCCGGCCTGTACGGCATCGGCCTCGCGGCGGTCGGCATGCTGTCGACCACCGGCATCCAGCTCGCCGTCGACGCCTTCGGACCGATCGCCGACAATGCGGGCGGCATCGCGGAGATGGCCGAGCTACCGGACGAGGTCCGAGACCGGACCGACACGCTCGACTCGGTGGGGAATACGACGGCTGCGATCGGCAAGGGGTTCGCCATCGGTTCCGCTGCATTGACCTCGCTGGCGCTGTTCACCGCGTACGCCCAGCAGGCGGGCCTGACGAAGATCGACATCCTCCAGCCGCGGGTGGTCGTCGGCATCTTCGTCGGAGCCGCCACCACGTTCGTCTTCAGCGCGCTGACCATGGAGGCGGTCGGCCGCAGCGCCTCGACGATGATCGAGGAGCTGCGCCGGCAGTTCCGCGAGATCGACGGCATTCAGACGGGCGACGCAACGCCGGAGTACAAAGAGTGCATCTCGATCTCGACCGAGGCCGCACTGCGCGAGATGATCGCGCCCGGCTTGCTCGCGATCGGGGTCGTCGTCCTCGCCGGCTACGTCTTCGGACCGCCCGGCATCGCGAACGTCCTCGGCCCGCAGATGCTCGGCGGCATCCTCGCCGGGGTGACGACCTCCGGCGTGGCGATGGCGATCTTCATGTCCAACGCCGGTGGTGCCTGGGACAACGCCAAGAAATACATCGAAGCGGGTCACCACGGCGGCGACGGCAGCGAGGCGCACAAGGCGTCGGTCGTCGGCGACACCGTCGGGGACCCGTTCAAGGATACGGCGGGACCGTCGTTGAACATTCTGCTGAAGTTGATGAGTGTGACCGCGCTGGTGCTGGCGCCGATCATCGCCGTCGGGGGCGGAACGAAGGCGAAGTCGGCCTCGGCCGACCGGCCGGCCGCCGCTGAGACCGCTCAGGTCGACGGGGCGGCGACGGGCGAGGAGACATCCGACGACCAGAAGGACGAGGGCTGACGCCCACCGTGATTCGACTCAAACCTCGCTCCTCCCTCGAGGAGGGGCTTCAACCCGAGAGGTGACGACTGTGAAAGATCGACAGCGCGAATACGAAACCGTCTACATCCTTCGTCCGGACCTCGACGACACCGAGGTTTCGGACATCCAGGATCGGCTCGAGGAGGCCCTCGACGAGGCCGGTGGCCATCTGCTGACCTTCGACGACTGGGGGACCCGTTCGCTGGCCTACGAGGTCCGCGACGAAGCCAGCGGCAAGAAGTTCGACCGCGGGCTGTACCAGTACTTTCGGTACCTCGCCCCGGCCGAGGAGGCGAAGGTCCTCGAGGGGGAACTCCAGTACGTCGAGCCGACGCTGAAGTTCCTGACGGTCAAGTTGGACGACGACCTGATTCCCGACGAGCGGCTCGCCGAGCCGGTCTTCAAGGAAGAGGGCGAACGTCTGCCGTACAGCGAGTGATCGGCCGGCGCGGCTGCGGTAGGGGGCAGTCGGCGGCGCGACGGCTCGACGACGCGACGGAGTTGGCGAGACGCCAGACGAGGAGAGAACGATGGAAGTCATACTCACCGACGACGTCCCCAAGCTTGGCCATATGGGGGAGATCGTCGAGGTAGCGGACGGTTACGGCCGAAACTACCTGATTCCCGAGGGGCTCGCGGAGCTGGCGACGCCCGGGAAGAAGGCTCAGATCGAGCACCGGCTCGAGGAGATCGAGCGCCAGCGCGAGAAGGAGCGCGAGGAGGCGCGCGAGATCCTCGACGAGATCGACGGGACGTCGATCTCGATCCCCGAGCGGGTCGCCGAGTCCGACCGACTCTACGGGTCGGTCTCCGCCCGGGACATCGCCGACGTCCTCGATCAGGAGGGCATCGAGGCCGACCACAAGGACGTCCAGCTCGAACAGCCGATCCGCGAGCTCGGCATCTACAAGGTGCCGGTGAAGCTGGCCAGTGGGATCTACGCCGACGTCAAGGTGTGGGTCGTGGCGATGTGACGGACGCGAGCGGTCGGACGGCATCGCCGTCGGGTCTGATCCAACTCCATGCCATGGGATGAACACGCCAGAGCACGCTGAAAGAAGCGTGGCCAGAGCTTCCAGCTCTGAGCGGGCGGTCGGATCCGGGCGCGGCAAGCGCGGTCGAGGCTGCTCTCGGCCGGCGGCGAAGATTCCTACGGTTTCCCATCAGACCCATCGCCGTCGGGACGCCGAGCCGGAAGCGACGTCAGGGGCGAGAAGCGAGATGTCAGCGGCCGGAGACGAGCGGAGAGGGAGGCTATTCGCCGGCTCTCCATGTCGGGATTGGACCGGGGAGTCGGGACCGCAGACTCGACGGGTCCTCGACTCTCGGGTCGGGTGATTTCAGACGATGGCTGCCAGCCCCGAACCACCGGACGCCCTCCGTGACCTGAACGCAGAACTCGACGGCGAGTCCCGCGCCGACGACCTCGCGCGCCGTTTGTTCGCGCAGGACGCCTCGATCTACGAACAACGGCCCGCGGGCGTCGTCTTCCCCGCCTGCAGCGAGGACGTCCGCCGGATCGTCGAGTTCGCCGGGTCGCTCGACCTCTCGCTGATTCCCCGTGGGGGGGGCACCAGCCTGGCCGGTCAGTGTGTCGGCGAGGGCCTGGTCGTCGACTTCAGCCGCATGGATCGACTGATCGAGGTCGACGAGGAGCGGGGCCGCGCCCGCGTCCAACCCGGCATCGTCCTCGACGAACTCAACCGCCAGTTGGTCTCTACCGGCTGGATGTTCGCCCCGGACACCTCGACGGCCTCCCGCTGTCAGATCGGGGGCATGATCGGAAACAACTCGTGTGGGTCGCACTCCGTCTACTACGGCACGACGCGCGACCACCTGCTCGAGGCCGAGGTCGTGCTGGCCGACGGGTCGGTGGTCGAGTTGGCGGAGTGGTCCGCCGAGGAGGTCGACCGTCGTGCGGAGCGCGACGACCGGCTGGGGTGCGCACTCGCGCAACTGAAGCGAGAAGTCGACGAGCACCGCGAGCTGATCCGCGAGCGGTATCCTCGCCCCGAGCTGCTCCGGCGAAATACCGGTTATCCGCTCGATCTCTTCGTTGCGGAGGATTCGCCCGACTCCTTCCCCCTGCAGGAGTTTGCGTTCACTTCGAATCGCTCCAGAACGCGCTCCGTTCGACGGTTCACGCCGTCGACCACGACCCGGCGGCGGTCGAATTGATGGATCGTCGGATCCTCGAGCTGACCGAGGACCATCCCGAACACCGCGAAAATCGATTCTTCGTGGAGGGGGATCCCTCTGCGATCCTGGTGATCGAACTCTACGGCGACGACCCCGATCGGCTCGAATCCGAGGCCGAGGACGTCGTCCGCGATCTTCGGGACCGCGATCTCGGTTTCGCCTATCCTCTCGTCCGGCCGCCGAAGGACGACCGGGTCTGGAAACTGCGCAAGGCGGGACTGGGCATGCTGATGGGGGTGGCCGGCGATCGAAAGCCGGTCACCGTGGTCGAAGATACGGCCGTCGGGCCGGAGGTCCTCCCCGACTACGTCGACGACTTCGCCGATCTGATGGCGGAGTACGGCACGGAGTGCGTCTACTACGCACACGCGTCGGTCGGCGAGCTCCACCTGCGTCCGGAGCTCAATCTGCGCGATCCCGAGGATGCCGAGAAGTTCCGCGGCATCGCTCGAGACGTCGTGGACCTGGTGCGCGAGTACGGGGGAGCGCTGAGCGGCGAACACGGGGACGGGCGGGTGCGTTCGCCGCTGCTGGAGGACTTCTACGGCGAGGAATTGATGGAGGCGCACCGCCGGGTCAAGGGGGCGTTCGACCCGGAGGGCCGGTTGAATCCGGGGAACCTCGTCGACCCCGCGCCGATCGACGAGGACTGGCGCGTCGAGCCGGGGGTGGAGCCTCCCGACCACGATACGTACTTCGACTGGTCGGCGGACGGCGGGTTGCTTCGCGCGGCGGAGAAGTGCAACGGGGCGGGAACGTGCCGCCGGCGCGCGGAGGCCGGGGGGACGATGTGTCCGAGTTACAGGGCGACCCTCGACGAGGAGGATACGACGCGCGGGCGAGCGAACGTCCTCCGTCAACTGCTCCGCGACGCCGAGCCCGACGAGGCCTTCACCAGCGACGACGTCGAGCGAGCGCTCGACCTCTGTCTGTCGTGCAAGGCCTGTAAGACGGAGTGTCCCGCCAGCGTCGACATGGCCCGGTTGAAGGCCGAGTACACCCAGCAGCGGTACGACCGGGAGGGCGCTCCCTGGTCGGCCTGGTTCTTCGCGCACTACCGCACGGCGGCGAGGCTCGCGTCGGTCGCCCCGACGCTGGCGAATTTCGTACTGACGTTCGCGCTGACGCGCTGGCTGATCGATCGACTCGGATCGCTCGATCCCGACCGCGAGCTGCCCGAATTCGCCTCCGAGCGGTTCACACGCCAGTTCCGGCGGCGCGAGACGCCGGACGACGCCCACGAGCGGCCGGTCGTCTGGCTGTACGTCGACCCGTTCACCGAGTTCAACGACCCGGAGGTCGGGATGGCCGCGGTCCGGGTGCTCGAGGCCGGAGGATACCGCGTCGAGCGATTTCCGGTCGACGACGACGGGCGGACGTTTCTGTCGAAGGGGTTCGTCGACCGCGCCAAGAAACTGGCCGATCGGAATCTCGAACGGGTCGGGCCGCTGCTGGAGGAACATCCCGAACGGTCCGTCGTCGGAGTCGAGCCGAGCGCACTGCTGACGTTTCGCGACGAATTGCCCGACTTGGCTTCCCCCGAGCGTCGCGGGGCGGCCGAGGAACTCGCCGATCGGGCGCTTCTATTCGAGGAGTTCGTCGAGCGGGCCTGTCTGGAGGGGGGCTTCGGGGCGCCGTGGCCCGAGGACGCCGGCGGGCGGGTCGAATTACACGGACATTGCCATCAGGAGGCCCTGGCGGGGACCGAGGCGACCGAGCGGGTGCTCTCGATCGCCGGGTACGAGGTCGACGTGATCGATTCGGGATGCTGCGGCATGGCGGGCTCGTTCGGGTACGAGGCCGACCACGCCGACGTCTCGCGCGAGATCGGCGAGCTGACGCTCTTCCCGGCGGTCCGCGACATGGACGAGGAGACCCGGCTGGCGGCGCCCGGGTTCTCGTGTCGGCACCAGATCGACGACGAGACCGACCGGTCGGCGGCGCACCCGGCCGTGCTCCTCGACGAGGCGCTCGAACGGGGAACGGGGAACAGGGAATAGGGAACGGGGGCCCCGCCGGGGTGTGTGACGCGATCGTCAAAAACGACGGGGAACCGCCGTGTGCCCGCCGAGCAGCGATCCCTATTGAGAGCTTTTGAGCCGGTCGGCGGGCAATGGTCGTGTGGTCGTGGCTCGACGACTCGACGACTTGACGGCTCGACTACCTCCGATGGCCGAGCGGAGCGAAGCGAGGCCGATCATTCCTTCAAGAACGAGAACAGACCGTCGTCCTCGTCGCCCTCTCCGCCTTCCTCGCCGTCCCCGTCGACGGGTTTCTTGTTCGCGATCGTTGCGCCGAGCTTCACGAAGGCCTCGGTCGTCGGGCTGTCGGGCTTGGCGTTGACGATCGGATCGCCGGCGTCGCCCTGCTCGCGGACCTCCGGGTCGAGGGGGATGTCGCCGAGCAGCTCGGTGTCGAGGCTCTCGAGCTCCTCGTCGAGCGTCGGGTCGCCGAAGATGTGCGATTCGTGCCCGCAGTCCGGACAGACGTGGCGGGACATGTTCGAGACGACGCCCATCACGTCGACGTTCAGCGTGTCGAACATCTCGAAGCCGCGGGCAGCGTCGGCCAGCGACAGCTCGGAGGGAGTCGTCACGATGGCCGCGCCGTCGACCGGGACTGTCTGGGCGAGGGCGAGCTGCGC
>JBDGRG010000141.1:7527-16065 GCA_042218355.1 Bradymonadaceae bacterium | reverse complement strand
CGCTAGCTCCCCCAGACATCTTCCCCCGGGACCCGAGGTCACGGGGGCCGGAAAAGGGATGGGAGACTCCGCACCGAAGCTGACAGATCATGTTGCCCGCTGGTACGAGGCCAGCGGGGCCGCTACAACAATCGTTCCAGGTCGAGTCCCACGGATTCCCACGGATTCCGATCAGCCCCCTTCCACTTCGAACGATGGACTGCGCCGACTACGAAAGCTACGAGGAACTCTCCGATTTGACCGATCGACAGCTCGACGCGGTCCGCCGCGAGATCGCGACCTTCAAGGACCGCGTCTACTGGCTGGTCCGCCAGATCCCTCGCGGACGCGTCGCAAACTACGGCCAGATCGCGCTCTACGCGGGGAGTCCGCGCGCCGCCCGGGCGGTCGGTCGGCTGATGAAATCGAGCGTACGCGAGGACGTCCCCCTCCCGTGGCACCGGGTCGTCAATGCGCAGGGCGGCATCTCGATCCGCGGCGGCGGCGCGCGCGCGAGAGAACAACGCCGGCGTCTCGAGGACGAAGGGATCGCCTTCGACGACCACGGACGAATCGATCTCGCGGAGTATCGTTGGAAGCCAGACGTCCTCTTCTGGGAAGATGAGCCGGATAGGTGACAGTCTGCGGCGACCGACCGCGGTCGTCTGGATCCTCGCACTGGCCGTACCGGTCTGTGTCGCCGACCTGTGCCGACCGGTCGCCAACCCCGCTGCGGGTGCACCGGTCGACTCCGAGCTCGACGAGTCGACAGCGCGAGTGCTCCACGGCGCCGCCCCGCCCGACGTCGCCTGGCTGGCGCAGGCCGTCCGGCGCGCCGACCGCGAGCTCGCCGTCGGACTGCGTCCCGCCTCCGATCGGGCCGACGGCCCCGTCTGGACGCGCTCGGACGGTCCGCGCCGTCGATTCGCCGCCAAATCCGAGGGTCGAGTGCGCCTCGAAGAGGGCCGCGGCTGGTGGGCGCTGGCCCTGGACGAGCGGGTCTCGGGGGGCTCGTCGCCCCGGATGGCAGGGGCCGAGGTCAGCGTCCAACGTTCGTCGGGGAACGGAGAGCCAACCGGCGACCCGACCGCATGCCCCCGGGTCGGCCCCGCGACGTTTCAGTGCGGCGAACCCTCTTGGGCCTACGTCGGTCCGTCGTCGATCCAGGTCGACGGGACGCAGACCGACTGCGTCTGGGCGCACCCGCTCGATGGGCGGACGATATTCGTCGACTTCGGTCGGATCCGTCCGGCGTCGGACGGCCGGTACGTCCTCCGGACCGCACTCGACGACCGGAGCATCGGCGACGGAGGACCGGTCGAGACGAAGGTCAGGATCGGCGGGAAGACGGAGACGCACGTCCACCCGGACCGCTCCGGATGGACCTCCACTCGGCTTCCCGACGCCGACCGAAGCCGCCGATTGACCCTCGCGATCTCGGCCGAGCGCACGGGTCGGCGGCATTTCTGTTTTCAGCTCGAATCGCAGTGAGGGGGAGACGGTGTCGCGACGCGACAGGACCGACCCCGATTGGTTGCTCGCCGTGGGGCGACACCTCCGCAGCTCCCCCGGGCGCGCCGTCGGATGGGCCGTCGCAGCCGCCGGCGTCTGGTTTCTGGCGAGCCTGGGCCCGCGGGGCGCGCCGCTGGGCATCCTCGAGTCGATCGGCTCCACTCCGGACTCGTTCGACCCCTTCGCGTCGGACGCCCTCCGGACTGCCCATCCGCTCTACGAATTGATTCGATCGGTCGTCGCGTCGGCCGTCGGCGCAAACACCCTGTCGGTCCTCGCCCTGGCGGCCGGTCTGCTGGTGGCACTCGGCCTCCCCGCCGTCTATGGACTCGGTCGAGCCCTCGGCGGCCAGTTGGCCGGCTGGACCGCACTCCTGCTATTCGCCTTCGCACCGGTCGTCGCCGGGGCAGCCACCTCGGCCGGTCCCGCCGCGGGGCTGCTCTTCGTCTGGTGCTGGTTTCTCCGCCTGACGACCCTGGAACGGGCCCGCTGGTGGACCGACGTCTTCGCCGCCCTGGCCGGCGGTGCCCTCCTGTTGCTCTGGCCGCCGGCCGCGCTGTGGCTCGCAGCCTGGATCGTCGTCGATTGGTCGGGGGCGCGGGCGGACACCGCCGCTTCCGAGGGCTGGATCGGCCCGCTCGAATTGCGACCCAGCCGGCTGGTGCTCCCCGTGGGCATCCTCGCGGCCGCCGCCCTGCTGCATCCCGCCTTCTGGCGACTCGAGCTCGCCCCCTGGACCGATTTCATCTCGTACGTCCTCACCCGCGACCCGGGGTCGTACCTGTACGCGGGGACGGTCTACGAGTCGGTTCGCCCTCCTCTCTGGGCCGGACTCGCCCACCTCTGGTGGGTCTGGCCGGCGTCGACCGCTCTGCTCGCCGCCGTGGGCTGGTTGCGGCTCGTGAGGCGCCCCGCCGACTCCCCGCAGCTCGACCGAACGGAGCGCACGCTGGCGTGGCTCGTCCCGTTCCTGCTGCTCGTCCTGTGGCTCCAGCGCCACCGCAGCTGGGGCCAGATCGACGTCGCGCTGCTGGCCGCCCCCGTGATCTGCGCACTCGCCGGTTCGGTCGCCGCCCGGGCCGCCGAGGGCGCGCGCGCACTCCTTTCGCCGACCATCGGTCGGACCCGCGCCTCGACGGTCGCAACTGCTGCGCTGGTCCTGGTCGTCGCCGCACCCCTGGTCGGAACGCTTCGGACGCACCCGTTCGAATCGACCCACTACAACCGCGCGTACGGTGGCCTGCCGGCGGCCGTCGCGGCCGGTCACCCGGCCGTGCGCCGTCGGCTACTCCCGATCGGCGTCGCCAGCGCGATCCCGGATGCGTGTGGCAACGGACCGACCTACGCCGGGAACTGGAATCCCGCTCTGCGGGCGTATCGACGGGCGGGGTGGCTGTCGGGCATCGAGGTTACCGATTCCGCGTCGAGTGCCGACTGCCTGCTCCGTGCCGCCGGACACGAACGACCTCTCTCGGATTCGCCACCGACCCGCGGGGGGGTCGTCTCTCCCGAGGACGTACGCCAGTCTCGGGGCCCCCCGGCGATGCCCCTCTTCTTCTTCGAGCGCCATCCCGGCGTGGGAACGCACCGCTAGGAGCCTGTTGCGCATAGCGGACCGAGACAGGAGCGAGCTGATTCGATTGAGATCGGCGTGTCGGCGAATCCCGAGGCATATCCGGAGGATATGTCGACGGGTGAGCGACCGACGAAATCGCCGAATCAGCTGCTAACTGTGAGGTGGAGTCTATCTGCAACAGGCTCCTAGCTCTTCCGATCTGGCCGTTTGGTGACGCAGGCCACGGGGGGCGATGGAAAACCGCGCCGATCGGTCCCCGTTTTGACATCATCCCAACGGTCGGTCCGGCCGTTCTGAGCGTCAAACGAGTGTAATACGGCCCGGCTGTCCCAGACGTCTCTCGACCGAAAGCAATCGGGGAGCGGAGCGGGCCGCTCGCGCGATCTCGGACCGGCCGCTTGCTCGTGAGCGTACCCGGCTTGACCGCGCGCTCTCACGCGCACTATAGATGCGGTCGTCGCGAGCACTCTCCACTCAACGCACAGCTCGAACACACCCGCCGCGAGCTAACGGTCGCATCGACCGGATCGCGTCGTGTGTACAGATTCACAGAAACGATACGCCAAAACTGAACGTTCATTCACTCTACCAACGCCGCCGAGGAACCGTCATGGCGACCAATCAGATCGAGAAGGCAGCCGTCATCGGAGCCGGAGTCATGGGCCGCGGGATCGCCGCCCATCTGGCGAACGCCCGCCTCGAGGTCGAACTGCTCGATATCGTCCCGCCGGAAGCCGGCGAGGAGGAGGATCCGGACGATCCCGAGTTCCGGAACAAACTCGCCCGCGAGGCGATCGAGCAGATGCCGAACGACAAACCGCTGTCGGCGGTCTACACCGAGCGCGACCTCGACCTGATCCGGCCGGGGAACGTGGAGGACCATCTCGACCGGCTGGGCGACGTCGACTGGGTCGTCGAGGCGGTGCCCGAGGACCTGGAGATCAAGCGAGACACGTACGACAAGGTCGAGGAGCACGTCGCCGACGACGCGATCATCTCGTCCAACACGTCGGGGCTGTCAGTCGCGGATATCGTCGAGGGGCGAAGCGACGAGTTCGAGGAGCGCTTCCTCGTCACCCACTTCTTCAACCCGGTGCGGGTGATGAAGCTCCTCGAGCTGGTGCCGGCCGAGGGGACCGACCCCGAGGTGGTCGACACCATCGAAGACTTCGGCCGCGACGAGCTCGGCAAGGGCATCGTCTTCGGCAAGGATACGACGAACTTCATCGCCAACCGGATCGGGGTCCACGGGATGATGACCATCATCCACGAGATGCCCGAGTACGACATGACGATCGAGGAGGTCGACCAGATCTTCGCCGAGCCGCTCGCCCGCGCCTCGTCGGCCGTCTTCAAGACAGCGGACATCGTCGGGCTCGACACCTTCGTCCACGTCGCCGACAACTGCTACGAGTCGCTGACCGACGACGAGGACCGCGAGGTCTTCGAGGTCCCCGATTACATGCGGCGGCTGGTCGAGGAGGGCTGGACCGGCCGCAAGGCGGGGAAGGGCTTCTACGAGAAGGTCGACGAGGGGATTCTCGCCCTTCGTCCCGACGAGTTCGAGTACGAGCTGCGGGACAAGACGGACTTCGACAGCCTCGAGGCCGCCGACGGCTCGCCCGAGGAGCGCGTCCGGGCGGTCGTCGTCGAGGGGGACGACCGGGCCGCCGCGTTCGCGCGGGAGGTCACGCTGAAGACGCTCGCCTACACCGCGCGTCGCCTCGGCGAGATCGCCGACGACGTCGTGAACATCGACCGCGGCATGCGCTGGGGCTTCAACTGGGAACTCGGGCCCTTCCAGACCTGGGATGCGATCGGGCTGGAGTGGGGCGTCGAGCAGATGAAGGACCAGGGCATCGAGGTGCCCGACTGGGTCGACGAGATGGTCGAGGCCGGTGCCGAGGCGTTCTACAAGGAGAGCGGAGGCACGGAGTTGTACTGGGACCCGACCGAGAACGACTACGTGCCGGTGCCCACCGACGAGCGCAGCATCGAGATCGCCGATCTGAAGGAGCAGGACGGTACGATCGAGTCGAACAGCAGCGCCAGCCTGGTCGACATGGGCGACGGCGTCGCCTGCGTGGAGTTCCACAGCAAGGCGAACTCGATTGATCCCGACATCATCGACATGCTCGACCAGGGGATCGAGTTCGTCGAGGAGAATGACTGGAACGGCCTGGTGATCGGCAACGATGACGAGCACTTCTCGGTCGGTGCGAACATCATGCTGGTCTTCATGAACGCCCAGCAGGGCCAGTGGGAGCCGATCGAGCAGATGGTCGAGCGGTTTCAGCAGGTCAACCAGCGGTTGAGGTACTCGAACAAGCCCGTGGTGACCGCGCCCCACGGTCGGACCCTTGGGGGCGGCGCCGAGGTCGCGATGGCGGGCAATGCCATCCAGGCGGCCGGCGATACGTTCATGGGGCTGGTGGAGGTCGGCGTCGGGTTGATCCCCGGTGGCAGCGGGAATCTCCAGCTGCTGCGAAACGTCTACGGACCGCACAGCGAGGACGACGACTTCGATCCGCTCTCGTTCATCCAGCAGGTGTTCATGCAGATTGGGATGGGCGAGGTCGAGCGCAGCGCGGAGAAGGCGCGCGAGGCCGGTTTCCTGACGGCGAATGACCGCGTGACCCTGAACGCCGACCACGTGCTCTACCGCGCCAAGCAGCGCGTGCTGGGGATGGCGAACAGCGACTTTTCGCCCCCGCGCAAGCGCAAATACCGGCTGCCCGGTGAGGATGGAATCGCCACCATCGACAGCATGCTCTACAACTTCGAGCAGAGTGGCGAGATCACCGCCTACGATCGGCACATCGGGAAGAAGCTGGCGCGCGTGCTCTGCGGCGGCGAGACCAGCAAGAGCGCGCTGGTCAGCGAGGAGAAGCTGCTGGAACTGGAGCGGGAGGCGTTCCTGTCGCTGTGTGGCGAGGAGAAGACTCAAGATCGGCTCCAGCACATGATCCAGCACAACAAGCCGCTGCGAAACTGATGGGCAATTGGGCCGGTAGGCAATTGAGCCATTGGGCCCCGGATCGAGAGGGCGGTGGCCGCGAGGCTGTCGCCCCCGACGGAGTTTTCGAAAGTCGTTCGGAGTCATTCACAACGCGGAGGACCACGATGGAGACGCGAGAGGTTGCGATCGTCGAATACGCCCGGACGCCGTTCGGGAAGGCGAACAAAGGCAAACTGAAGGATACGCGCCCCGACGACATGGCCGCGCACGCCATCGAGGCGGTGCTCGACCAGACGTCGGGCGTCGAGCCCGGCGATGTCGAGGATGTAGTCCTCGGCTGTGCGTTCCCCGAGGCCGAGCAGGGGATGAACGTCGCGCGGATTGCCAGTCAGCTGGCGGGCCTGCCCGACGACGTTCCCGCGATGACGATGAACCGGTTCTGTTCGTCGGGGGTTCAGACGATCAGCACGGCGTCCAAGCGGATCGCGACGGGTGAGATCGACGTGGCGATCGCCGGCGGCACCGAATCGATGTCGATGGTGCCGATGTCGGGCAATACGCCGTCACAGAATCCGAAGCTGATGGAGGAGAAGCCCGAGGTCTACATCAGCATGGGAAATACAGCGGAGAACGTCGCCGAGCGGTTCGACATCTCGCGCGAGCGGCAGGACGAGTTCGCCTATCGCAGCCACATGAATGCGGTCGAGGCGCGCGAGCGCGGGTTCTTCGAGGGCGAGATCGTGCCGTTGGAGACTTCGGTCGTCGACGAGAATGGCGAGCGCCAGTCGGTGACGGTCGACCACGACGAGAACGTACGGCCGGACACCAACCTCGACACGCTCTCGAGCCTCCCGCCGTCGTTCGCCGACGATGGAACTGTCACGCCGGGGAACGCCTCTCCGCTCACCGACGGCGCCGGGGCGGTCGTCTTGATGGCGGCCGACAAGGCGGACGAGCTGGGACTCGAGCCGATGGGCTACTTCCGCGAGCTGCAGGTCGCCGGTGTGCCGCCCGAGATCATGGGCATCGGCCCGGACTCGACCGGCAAGAGCATCGAGGACATCGACCTCGTCGAGTTGAACGAGGCGTTCGCCAGCCAGTCGGTCTACTGCGCCGAGGAGCTGGGCATCGAGCTCGACAAGCTGAACGTCAACGGCGCGGCCATCGCCATCGGTCACCCGCTGGGCGTCTCCGGTACGCGGATGGCGGGTACGATCCTCCGGGCGCTCGAAGAAGAGGGCGGCCGCTTCGGGATCGTGACGATGTGCGTCGGCGGCGGCATGGGGGCTGCCGCGCTGGTCGAGCGCGCGTGACGTCAGCCAGTGAGCAATTCAGCCATTGAGCGATTGAGCTAAAAACCGCACGACCATTGCCTCTGCGTTGCAGTGGCGGGCAACCGCGCCGCCCTCCAACCGAGACGCTGGCCATCGAGGTCTGCAGTCGTTGCAGTGGGAGGCTCAATCGCTCAATTGCCGAGGCCGAGTGGAGCGAGGCCGGAATGGCTGAATAGCCAGTCCCCTTGGTGTGCATTGCCCGGCCCCTCGTCGGTACGACGGGTCACGGCAGGAGCAGAGTGTTGCAATCGATTCTGCCCGGTGCGTTCCGCGCGCCGGGCTTTTTTTTACATCCGGCCGTCGAAGTCGGATACTTCGGAGGCGCGTTTCTTCGATGGTCAATCGAGCCGGAGGTTGTCAGCCCGATGAGTGAGATCGATTCTCGGACAGAGGTTCTCGGACGATGGTTGCAGCGGCTCTCGGTCGTCGGGGGTTGCATCGTGTTGCTCGCCCCCTTCGGGGCCTGCGGCGGTGGGGGCCCCGACGCCGACGGGGACGGGGTCTCCGACGGAAAGGACAACTGTCCCGCGGTCGCCAACGGCGGTCAGTCGGACGGCGACGGGGATTCGGCGGGTGACGCCTGTGACAACTGTCCCGAGACGTCGAACGGCGAGCAGACCAACGGCGACGAGGATTCGCTGGGAGATGCGTGTGACAACTGTGCCGGGGCGGACAACGAGAAGCAGGAGGACGCCGACGGGGACGGAGTCGGCCGGGCCTGTGACAACTGCCCGCCGATCCAGGACCCGGAGGCGACGAAGAATCCCGAGCAGACCGATACGGATGGGGACGGCGTCGGCGACGTCTGCGATAGCTGCATTCCCGGGGGGCCGGATCGAAAACCGGTCAACTATCACGAGGCGTACTTCCACGCGGACAACGGCAAAAAAGAGGTCGGAGTCGGGAGCATCCGGGACATCGCGGGCGGGGACTACGATGGAGATGGGCTCGAGGACCTGGGGGTCTACGGTTTCTTCACGGACAAACTGAGTCTCTTTCGATCCACTCCGGAGGGGGAGCCACCCGAGGGGACGTTCGACTCCGGGGCCGAGCGCGTCGGTCCGGGGCGGCCGGGCATCAAAGCCGTCGCCTTCGGCGACATCGATGGGGACGGTTATCCCGAAGCGCTCGCCGGCGGCCAGATTCTGCAGAACCGCCCGGCGTCGTCGGGGAACGGC
>JBDGRG010000141.1:4973-7517 GCA_042218355.1 Bradymonadaceae bacterium | reverse complement strand
TCGAGATCGCCGATCTCGACGGCGACGATGCGCTCGATGTCGTCGGACTGGTCGAGCGGGCCCGCAAACCGAAGGTCTTTGTCAACGACGGGTCGGGCGGGTTCTCGAAGTCGAAAAACGTCCCCTCGCCGCCGAGTGCCGTCGGGACGGGCGTCGGATTGGTCGACCTCGCCGTCGGTGACTTCGACGGCTCCGGTGGGATGGACGTCGTCGGGTTGTTCCAGGGGAATCACGCCGTGGTCTACACGGGGTTGGGCAGCGGGTCGACGTCGGCCACACACGTCGCGTTGGACCCGCAGAACGACGGTGCGAAGTTCGAGTTCGTCTCGGCCGGTTCGCTGGAGAAGGGCGACGGGGGCGACGACTTTGCAGTCGCCTCCAAACGCCGAGAGCCCGACGACGGGCTGCCGATCCAGCCGGAGGTGCTCGTCTACGAGAATACCGACAGCGGGTGGACGAAGTACTACAGCGCGAAGTCGAACTCGTCGGTCTCCGATCTGATGATGGCGGACGTGACCTTCGACGGTCGCGCCGATCTCCTCGTCGGATCGACGTTCTGGCGCCACAGCTTTCAGCAGCGTAAGACGTACGAACAGTGTAACGGTTCGTGCCGAACCCAGCTGGGGTGGAGCAAAGTCGACAAGACGATCGACGGATTTACGCGAGCCCGAGTAACGGACGACGCCGCGCCGGAGCTCGTGGTCATGCACGACCACTTCGAATTCACGGTGCTCAAACCGTCGTGCGAGGAGTGATCGACGGCCGTGTTCCCGGGGGAACGAGGGAGCTGGCGACTCTGGTGCCGCTCCTCGCTGCGGGTCTCTGTCTGGTCGGGTGTTCGGCCAGCTCGACCTCCCGAGCCGGGGGCGGACACGGGTCCATCAGCGGGAACCGGACCGTGCGCGGACCCGATGGCGACCGCCACGTCGTCGTCGGAGAGGCGAGCTACTACGGTGCGAAGTTCCACGGCCAACAGGCCGCCTCGGGCGAGACCTTCGACATGCACGAGTACACGGCCGCGCATCGGTCGTTGCCGTTCGACACGATGGTTCGGGTGACCGAGCAGAAGACACTCAAGTCGGTCGTCGTGCGCATCATCGACCGCGGTCCGTACGTCGACGGTCGGGTGATCGACCTCGCCAAGCGCCCGGCCAAGGACATCGGCCTGGTCCGCGCCGGGGTGCTCCCGGTGCGACTGGAGATCCTGCGCTGGGGTGGGGGGGAGAACGTCGCTGACCGCCGTCAGCGGCCGCTCCGGGGACTCGCGGCGCGCGATTCCTCGACTCGTTGACCCGGATGAATGGCGCCGACCAGCGCCGCACGCGATGGATGCCCTGATTCGCCGGCTCTGGAAGTACGGGGACGACCTGGGGCGGCTGCTGCGCGAGTTCGGGCTCGAGCGGGCGGCCGCCGCCGCGCGCGCAGTTCTGGGCGAGTCCGCCCCCGACGGCGAGTGGGCAGCATGGGAGATGGCGGTGCTGGAGCGCGTGCTGGAACGCATCTGCCGGTACGAGGGAGACGATCTGCCGGATCCGGCGACGTGTGATGCCGACGACGCGGTCCTCGCGTTCGTCCAGACGCTCCCGGCTTCGAAACGAGACGAATTGCGAGCCCTGCTCGCGCTAATCGAAGCCGGTTCGCTGGTCGAAGCGCCGGAGGGCGAGCGCGAGCGGTTCACGGATCTGAGTGCGCCGGCGGCGGACGCATACCTCGCCACGTGGGCGGAGTCGTCGGTCGGGGTGCGCCGTGGAGCCTTCCAGGCGCTGAAGTCGCTCTGCGCGATGGGGTACTGGTCGCGTGAGGAGACATGGCACGCGATAGGATACAGTGTCGACGACAATCCCGGGATTTAGCGTAGCCAGAGCTTCCAGCTCTGGTGTGATGCGAGGTATCAGGGTACTGAGGTATCGAGGTATCAGGGGAGCCGGTCGGTATGCGACGTAGCCAGAGTATCCAGCTCTGGCGCTCTGTGAGGCGAGAAGTCGGAGGCGAGACGCGAGATGCTGCGGTTCGGGTTGTGCGTCGGTGCGGTGGGCTTTCGGCACTCCGCGGGTCTGCGGCCTCGCCGGACAATCATTGTGATGCAGAAAATACGACGTGTCAGCGGCAGGAGACACCGGTGTCCTCGTGTCACCGGTGAAGTAGATCAGGAGCTAGCAGAGCGCGACAAACCAGAAGTTTTTTCTTTTTCGCGCTTATTTTTGTGGCTTTTGTCCCTCGCGGCGTGAGGCCGAAGGAGCTGCTGGACGCTTGGATGTAGGGCTCTATGCCGCGCTGGAATTTTAGACCTGCGTTAGCCTCGACCGGATTTGACGGTTGAAGTCGGGGGTGAATGTCAGTTCTGGAGACCCGATGGCATTGGAACCGACGGATAACGAATCCGCGCTCAACCGGGACGAACCGTTCGAACTATCCGCCGAGGTCGTGGTGGTCGGCCTCGGGATCGACCCCGTGGTGCGCCTCGCCGAAACCGCGGCGGCCGCCGCCCTCGACCGCAACGCCTACGTCGACGTCGTGCTCGGGGGTGGCTCATGAGGACGAGGC
>JBDGRG010000141.1:1251-4963 GCA_042218355.1 Bradymonadaceae bacterium | reverse complement strand
TCACGACCTCGCCCGGCAGGGGGTCGACGTCCTCGGGGTGGAGATGGGTGAGCACGTCCTCCCGTCCGACGTCGAGCAGGTCGAGGACCGGATGATGCCCCGGCTGTTTCAGGAGTCGGGTGCCCGGACGACCGAGGATTTCGGCATCTCCGTCCTGCAGGGGAAGGGCGTGGGCGGGTCGACGCTGCACAACACGAACATCTGCAAGCGGCTGCCGGACCGGGTGCTCGAGCGGTGGGCGTCCGAATTCGGCATCGACTGGGCGACCGGCGACGAACTCCAGCGCGACTTCGCCGACGTCGAGGAGCTGCTCGACGTCCGTCGGGTCCCCGACGAGAAGATCAATGCCAACAACGAGGTCATCGCCAGGGGCATCGAGGAGCTCGGCTGGGACGGGGGCCGCGTGAAGCACAACCGCGGCGAGGATTGCCGGCAGTCGGGGTTCTGCGAGCTGGGGTGTCCGAACGACGGGAAGGAGAACGCGGCGAAGGTCTTGATCCCGCCGGGGCTCGAGGCGGGGGGACGGGTGCTGACCGAAGCGCGGGTCGAGCGGGTGCTCACCGACGGAGGTCGAGCGGTCGGGGCCGAAGGGGTCGCCGCCGATCCGGTCGACGGGGAGACGGGGGTTTCATTCGAGGTGCGGGCAGATGCGGTCTGCCTGTCTGCCAGTGCCACGGGGACGCCCGCGCTCGCCGAGCAGAGCAGCCTGCCCGATCCGGCTGGGGTCACCGGGTCGAATCTACACCTGCACCCGGGGGCGACGGTCGTCGGCCTGTTCGACGGCTCCGCCGGCGAGCGTATCGAGAGCTGGCTGGGAGTTCCGCAGTCGCTCGAGTGCGTCGAGTTTCTCGAGCGCGGCCGCGAGGGGGGAGACAACATCTGGATGGTCGCCGGCGTCGCGCACCCGGCGGGCGCGGCGAACTTTCTGCCGGGATTCGGGCCCGAGCACGGCGAGCTGATGCGGGCGTATCCGCACGTCGCCTCGATCATCGTCATGCTCGAGGACCGAAGTTCGGGCCGGGTCCGGCCCGGAGAAGGGGAACGGGTGCACCTGCACTACGGGCTCGAGGACCGCGACTGGTCCGAACTCGCCCGCGGGCTCCGGCGGGCGGGGGAGCTGATGCTCGCCGCCGGTGCGGACGAGGCGATCGTCCCGACGACGCCGCCGGTGCGGGCGTCGACCCGGCGGGACCTCGAGGAGGTCCGGGTGCGCGAACTCGGCACCGCGAACCCGCCGCTGGCCGCCGTCCATCCGATGGGGACGATGCGGATGGGGAGGACCCGGCCGAATCGGTCGTCGACACCCGGGGCGAACACCACCGGGTCGACGATCTATACGTCGCCGACGGCTCGCTGTTTCCCACCTCCTTCGGCGGGCCGCCGCAGATTCCGATCTACACCTTCGGGCGGCGGGTGGGGCGGTCGATTGCCGGTCGGTTTCGGGCGTAATTGGACCGCGCTGCCAGTCTGACCGTGTTCAGAGCTCCTCAGCTCTGGCGCTCTGCGCGGCGAGACGCAAGCTGCAAGACGCGAGATGCTGCGGGTCGGTGTGTGACGTAGCCAGAGCTTCTAGCTCTGGTGCCGTATCAGGTATCGGGGTACTGAGGTATCGAGGTATCAGGGTAGTGGGTCGGCATGCGGCGTAGCCAGAGCTTCCAGCTCTGGTGCTCTGAGCGGCGAGACGCCAGACGCGAGAAGTGAGATGCGGCGGTTCGGCTTATTGGTGCGGTGGGCTTCCAGCCCACCGCGGGGACTGTTCACCCGACGGCCGGTGCATGATAAACGACCACCTGCGGCAGGGGTGCCGGGGGCGTTCCGGCTGAGATCAGACCCTGATCGAACCTGCTCCGGTTAGCACCGGCGAAGGGAGTCCGCGAGCAATTCGCCGGCGCGTGATTCCACGCGCCCTCGATCCGGCCGTTCCTCCGCCGGAACGCCCCCGTCCCGGCCGTCTCGTACGGCAATCGATCCTACCCGACGGACGGAGGCGAACGATGGAGAAACTGACACTCGGACTGGAGTGGTTTCTCAACCCGGATCACGTCCCCCTGATCCTGGGCCAGCGCGAGGGCTGGTTCGAGGAGGCGGGGATCGAGCTCGACCTCGTCGAGCCCGAGGAGCACCTCGACCCCATGGAGCAGATCCAGCAGGGGGAGATGGATCTGGCGATCACCGAGCCGCTGCACCTGGTCGAGGACGTCGCCGAGGGGCGGCCGGCCGTGGGCATCGGTCGGTTTCTGCACACCAACGGCGGGGCGATGTTCCTGGAGAGCAGCGGCATCGAACGGCCCCGCGACATGGCCGGGAAACGGATCCAGTATCCGGGCGCGCCGGGGCCGGGCGGGCCGGCGATCGTCGGCACGATGATCGAGGCCGACGGGGGCGAGTACGACCCCGACGACTTCGAGCCGGTGAACAACGGCTTCTACCACACCGAGGCGCTGCTCGAGGAGATGGCCGACGTCGCGACGCTGGCCTTCTACAACTTCGAGGTCGTCGAGGCTCGCCACCTGGGCGCGGAGGCGGACTTCTTCGCGCTGAAGGACTGGGGCGTGCCCGATTTCTGCCAGCTGATCTTCACGACCTCGGAACAACAGCTCGACCGACAGGAGGAGACCTTCGGGCGGTTCCTCGAGGTCGTCGAACAGGGGATCGACTACCTCCAGCAGCATCCGTTCAAGGCGCGAGCGGCGTATTTCGACGCGACCGGCGAGGACCCCGACTCGGCGCTGGTCCGGGACATCTTCCGGGCGACAACCGGATGCTTCACCTTCGATTTCTCGATGACCGACCAGTACTACGACCGTCTGCAGCGGTGGATGGCGGAAAACGGTCTCATCGACGAGGTCGCCGATCCCGGTGCGTACTGGACGAACGAGTTGGTGCTTTGACTCGCGTCAGGGGGCCTGCCGTGCCGATCGGGGTCCCCCGAGTTTGGGGGCTCGCTGGCGAGACGCTACGAGCGAGAAGCGAGAAGTCGCGGATTGGCCTGCGACGGAGATCGGGCTTCCGAGACCTGGGAAGGTGTCGGGGCGCTGGAGTGGCGGGTCGGTATGCGACGTAGCCAGAGCGTACCGGCTCTGGTGGCGTGTGAGGTATCAGGGTACTGAGGTATCGAGGTACTGGGGGAGCGGATCGGTGTGCGGCGCAACCGGAGCTTTCGAATCCTGGTGATCCGCGAGCGAGACGCGAGATGCGAGAGGTGCCGATCGGCATGTGGCGCACCTAGAGCCTCGCAGCTCTGGTGGTGTGCGTCGCGAGACGTGCGGAGTCAGAGGCGAGAAGCGAGGTGCGAGACGTGAGACTCGGGGGATACGTTGGTTCGGTGGGCTTCCAGCCCACCGTTCACGCCGGTGGCCAAGATGGCCACCGCACCAACGAATAAAATTTAATTGCCGTCCAGCCCACCGTCGCATCTACCGACGGGCCTCGCCGCCGTACGGGAATGGTTCTCCATCCCAGTTCCGGAACACGACCTCGCCGCTGGCGTCGTCGCGAACCTCCTCGACGTAGTCCGGGACCAGCTCGATCTTGCCGCCGCCGTCGGGCAGATCGACGACGAAGTCGGGAACGCCCATGCCGGCGATGCGTCCCCGAAGGTGGTCCATGATCTCGAGGCCGCGCTCGAGGGACGTCCGAAAATGCTCGAGGCCGCGCGCCATGTCGCACTGGAGCATGTAGTAGGGCCGACACCCGGCGGCGAGCAGCTGGC
>JBDGRG010000141.1:0-1241 GCA_042218355.1 Bradymonadaceae bacterium | reverse complement strand
GTCGAGGACGGTCTCGGGGGTGTCGTTGATCCCGTCGAGCAGGACCATCTGATTGCCGAGCACGCAGCCGGCGTCGGCGAGGTCTCGGAGCGCTCGCACGGCCCGCTCGGTCAGCTCCCGGGGGTGGTTGAAGTGCGTGTTCAGGTACAGCGGTCGGAACTGCGAGAGGACCTCGCAGAGGTCGTCGGTTACACGGTGCGGTAGTGTCACCGGGTTGCGCGTCCCCAGCCGGACGACGTCGAGATGGTCGACCCGGTCGAGCTCACCGAGGATCTCGCCGAGCCGCTCGTCGCTCAGCGTCAACGGGTCGCCGCCCGACAGCAGGACGTCGCGGACCTGCTCGGTCTCGCGGATGTAGTCGAGCCCGCGGCGGATCTGCTCGCGCGAGGCGGCCGTCTGGGGGTCCGATACCTTCCGCTTGCGGGTGCAGTGCCGGCAGTAGACCGGGCAGTTGTGCGTGACGTAGAAGAGCACGCGGTCCGGGTAGCGATGCGTGACGCCCGGTACTGGCATGTGCGAGTCCTCGGCCAGCGGGTCGGTCTTCTCCCAGGGTTGGACCTCGGCCTCGTCGGGCAGCGGGATCGCCTGGCGGCGGACCGGGCAGTCCGGATCGGCAGGGTCCATCAGCGAAGCGTAGTAGGGCGTCGCCGCCGCGCTCAGTGCATCGCCGTCGGCGCCCTCCAGGGCCCGGCGTTCGTCGTCGGTCAGGTCGACGACAGCCGCGAAGTCCTCGGCGGTGCGCAGCCGGTTGCGCTGCTGCCAGTGCCAGTCCGTCCAGTCGGAACGGTCGGCGTCATCGAAGAGGTCGGGGCGTTCGTCGTACATGAGATCGAATGGTCGAGTCGTCGAGTCGTGGAGGGTCGAGCGGTCGAGTCGTCGGGCCGGGACCGCACGATCCTTCGGGTGCGAAGACGTCCGGGGTCGCGAATCACACGTGCGTTCGCGGACCGCGTTGCACCCGGCGATGCCGAGTCGGTCAGCGGCGAGCCCCCGACGATGGGTACGAGCTTCGGTCTCTATTTTCCATCGGCTGTTCCCGCAACAACCCGATGCCGGTTGGGAGCCGGGCATGGTCGGTGTCTGTTCGAATCTCCATCTGAGTCCGGAGTCGGTGTACCGGGCACCAGACCGGTCGACTCGACGACAGCAACGAAGAAGGGAGACCATCATCGTTTCGATGCCTCTCGCACGGTCGATCTTCAGACATACGCGCCCACGTGGGTCCCTCCGGCGCGCCCGTG
>JBDGRG010000140.1:7214-7559 GCA_042218355.1 Bradymonadaceae bacterium | reverse complement strand
TCACTCCTCGAGTCGCTGGACGAACATCGAGACTGGCTCGAAGCCTCCGGGGAAGCCGAGGCTCGCCGGCGCCGGCGCGTCGAGGAGTTGATGCGACTCGTGCTCGGAGGGGAATTCGACGCCCGGCTCGAAGGGATGCTCGATACCGACCTCTGGGACCGCCGCGTCGCTGCCCTCATGGAGGGGGACCGGGCTCCCTACGAAACCGCCGACGAGCTGCTGAACCGGATGTTCGCCGAGGACTAGGACGAACGGTCCGCACAGGGTGTGACAGCGCGGGCTCCCCCCCGCCCTCTACATGCCGTCGGGCGTGGAGCCGGGCCGGCGGGCCTGAACCTGCATGTG
>JBDGRG010000140.1:0-7204 GCA_042218355.1 Bradymonadaceae bacterium | reverse complement strand
CCCGGTCCGGTCGATCTCCTTGGTGACATCGAACGTCGGGACGGACGACCCGCCCCTCGGGTCCGGCATCGGGAGGTTTTCATTCTCGACGCGCGACTGAATCGCCTTGCTGACCGGCTTTGCGATCTCCTTCGCCCACTCGTCGGCGTCGAACTCGAAGCGCAGGTACTGCTTGCCCTCGACCACGCGGACGCGGTCGACGGTGAAGGTATGCGTCTCGCGGCTCCGGTAGCTGAACGCGGCCCATCGACGCGGGGGCTGGACCTCTTCGCCGGTCGACTCGTTGCCGGAGCCGGGGTCGAACTCCACGAAGGGGAGCGGAATCGGATCGCCGTCGTTCGTCTCGTCGGAGCTCGTACTGATCGCCCGGAGGATGCCCGAGTCGCGGATCAGCCCCGACATGCAGACACTGAACCGCTTGGCCTCGCTGTCACACCCGGCCCCCTGCGGCGCGGGATCCGTATCGGCGTTGTCGACCCGGAGGCTGACCTTGAACCAGCCGGTCTCCGGCAACCGGACGCCCCGGCCGTGTCGGATGCGATCTCCCCGAGCGACGTCGAATCCGAGGACGATCGGCCGGCGCGTGCTGTAGTCGACCCCCTTCGGGTCGGACACCGGCGTCAGGATCACGTCCGCGACGGTCAGCCCGAGACTCTCGAGGACCATTTGATCGGGGATCTGACCCACCCCGTCGATCTCGAATTTCGGGACCACCACCGGCTGCTCGGCCGTCTCCGTCTCGCCGGAGATCGGCTCCGTCGCCGTCGTGTCGCCGCATCCCGCCGCAGCAGCAATCAGGGCGAGTCCCGCCAGGATCGCTCCGATGTCGTGTCTCTCCACAGCGCCACCTCGGTCAACTGACGAGTTGCTCTTTCAGCGCATTCAGCTCGTCATCTCCATTGACAATCTGACTCAGTCGCGGCCGCGTCATGTCCAGGATCTCCGCGGCCCGCGTGATGTTTCCGTCGGTCTCGATCAGCGCCCGGCGGATCGACTGTTGCTCCAGTCGGTCCTGGAGGTTCGCCAGCGACCGATCGTCGGAGACGATCTCCTCGACGATCGCCTCTTCGGGGTCGTCGACCGCCGTCACTCGTCTGGCCGGGGCCGACTCGGCGGGTTCGGGGACCGGCGCCCGGGCCTGGTAGTCGATATCGGGGGCCTGGAGGTCGACCTCGCCCTCCGAGAAGAAGTCCCGCAGCTCGCGGAGGTCCTCCATCTCGACGGTCCCGCCGTCGGCGAAGAGTAGAGCAGTCCGCACGAAATTCTTCAGCTCGCGGATGTTGCCCGGCCAGTTGTACGAGGCGAGGAATT
Organism: Bradymonadaceae bacterium; assembly: GCA_042218355.1. Taxonomy (GTDB): domain Bacteria; phylum Myxococcota_A; class Bradymonadia; order Bradymonadales; family Bradymonadaceae; genus CAJXPB01. The sequence goes on along the minus strand of JBDGRG010000140.1, from coordinate 5,893 downwards.
CCATCGCGTCCCGGGCGAACACCTCGTCGGAGGCCCGTCCGGCGAACTCGCGCGAGAAGTAGTCGATCAGCCTCGGGATGTCGTCGACCCGCTCGCGCAGCGGGGGCAATTCGAGCAGCACGCCCTTCAGGCGGTAGTACAGGTCGAGGCGGAACTCCCCCCGCTCGACCATCTGCTCGAGGTCGCGGTTCGTCGCACAGAGCACCCGCACGTCCGTGGTGTGCGTCTCCGCGCCGCCGACGCGCTCGAACTCGCCCTCCTGCAGCACGCGCAACAGCGCGACCTGCGCCTTCGGTGAGGTCTCGCCGATTTCGTCCAGAAAGATCGTCCCGCCGTCGGCGCGCTCGAAACAACCCGCCTTCTGCTCGACGGCGCCGGTGAACGCCCCCTTCTCGTGGCCGAACAGCTCGCTGAGCAGCAGATTGTCGACGAACGCTCCGCAGTTGACCTTGATGAACGGCGTCTGCTCGCCCTCCTCCGAGCGCTCGCTCTGATCGTGGATGGCCCGGGCGACGAGTTCCTTTCCAGTCCCGGACTCTCCCTGCACGAGGACGGGCGAGTCGCTGTCGGCGACCTGATCGATGCGGCGGAACACCCGCAGCAGTTGTTCGTCCTCACCGACGATGTCCGCGTAACGACGCCGCCAGCGCCGGTACGCCTCTCCGTCCGCCTCCCCGGCGTCGGCGGTCCCGGTTTCGTCCGTCTCCTCGGGCTCCGGTCGGTCCAGAACGACCGGCACGTCTCCGTCGAGCTGACGCGTCTCCTCGACCAGCTCCCGGTGGAGCGGAATGTCGTAGAACTCCGAGCGATGGGCCTCGGGGACGGTCTCCGCCCGCTCCTGCAGATCCACTAGCGCCCGTTCGAGCACCGACCGCGCCTGTTCGCGCCGGTCGTCTTCGAGAAGCGCCCGAACCCGGACGCGCGAGGCTCGGAGGGCGTCGTCGAAGTACCCGGCGCGGTCGAGTTCCTGGGCGGCCCGGCCGGCGAGCTCCTCGGCTTCGACCCACTCGCCCCGCTCGATCGCAAACGTCGCCTCCGCAGTCTGTCGCAGCGCCGAGAGCCGCTCGCGGTCGGCGACGTCCTCGGGCACCTCGACGCGCTCCATCAGCCGTCGGGCGGGATCGATCTGGCCCAGACGGAGATGCGCCTGGACCGCCCGCAGCCGCGCCATCGTCTCCGGTCGCGAACTCCCGGCGTTCAGTGCCTCCTCGGGGATGTCCGCCAGCACCTCGAGCGCACGGGCGTCGCGGCGCCGGTGCATTTCGACATTGGCCACCAGGATGTCGGGCAGCGGGCCGACGAACAGGTGCTCGCGCGCCTCGACCTGCCGTTCGTCCAGATGCTCGACCACGCCGACGGCGCGGTCGAAGGCGCCCAGGTCCTGATACAGCGTCGCCAGGTTGTAGGCGGTCACGCCGTAGGTCAGCCGATCGTCGACCTGCTCGGCCGTGCGCAGCGCCTCGCGGTACCGTTCGAGCGCCGCCCCCAGCTCCCCGTTCCGCTGCAGACACATCCCGAGGTTCAGCAGCAACTTCGCCCGCGGGACGGTCGCCGGACTCGGCGCACGCTCGCAGACCTCCTCGAGCACGCGAGCCGCCTCGTCGTAGTCCCCCTGCTGGGAGGTCACCAGCGCGAGGTTCGCTTCAGCTCGCGCCACCTCGCCCTCCCATCCCCAGCGGGACGCCAGCGACCGGTTCTTGTCGAACAGCGGACGGGCGACCTCGTGGCGGGCACGCATCACGGCGACCTTCCCGACCAGATTTCTCGCCCGCAGCAACGAGCGGTCCAGCTGCCGACGGCCCGCACTGCCACCCTCGACCTCGTCGTCGATCGCCTCGACGACTTCGCGAGCGCGCTCGCGCGCCTCGTCGTGCTCGCCGGCGTAAAACAGCGCCTCGCCCTCCCCCAGCGCGGCCTTCAACTCGACGAACGACTCCTCGTCGACCGTCAGATCGTCGTCCTGCAGCTCCCGGAACAGCTCGATCGCCTCTTCCCAGTCCCCCGACCGCCGCAACAGCTCGCCGCGGCGGACTTCGAGCCGCTGGGCCTCCTCGTCGCTCGACTCGCGGAGTCGCTCGAGATGCTCGAGGGCCTCCTCGAGGTCGCCGAGACCGGCACAGACCTCCAGCAGCAACGAACGGATCTCTCGGATCCGCTCGGTCTCGTCGGCGTGCTCGAGCAGCATCTCCAGCAGGCCCCGCGCCCGCTCGAACGCCTGCCGACCGTGCAGCTCGCGGGCTGCTCGCACTCCGTATTCGAGCCCCTTCTCGATCAGACCGGCGTGCAGGAAATGCCGCGCAAAGAACGACGGACCGAAGTCGTCGCCGGCACCCGCCTCGGCCGCCTCGGCGACCGCCCCGTGGACACGGCGGCGCGACTCGTCGTCGAGCCGCTCCGCGACGGCGGTGCCCACCTCGGGGTCCTCCAGACGAAGCCGCACCGACCCCCGCTCGACGCTGCGCCGCAGAAAGCCCTCGTCACACAGCTCGCGGACGCACCGCGAGAAGTACGTCCCCTCCCCGAGCCGATCGACGGCCCGCTGGAGGACGTCCAGCGGCAGCGGCCGGTCGGCGACCGCGAGGACGTCGACGATCCGCCGCTGTCGTTTCGGCAGGTCGTCGTAGCGGTACGACCAGAAATTCGCGCAACCGTCGGGCAGCGTCTCGAGCAGGGCGTCCAGGCGCTGTCGATCGCCGCGCGTCGAGGCGACGAAGCGTTCGACGACGTCGTCCTCGGTCAAATACGAACGGACTTGCTCGCGCGCCGCCGCCGAGACGTCGAACACCTCGGGCTCGACACCGCGCAGGTCCAGCGGAAAGTCGCCGTCGGGCCCGACGAAGACCAGCGAGCCGTGCACGCCGTCGCGGCCCTCGACCTCCGGGACCAGTTCCTCGACCGGGTCGGCGACGAACTTCGAGGCGAATTCCTCGAGCAGCTGTCTGTCCCGACCGGTACACTGGCGGACGTCGAGGACGACCAGCACTCCGGGCCGTCGACGGCTCAGGTTCTGCCACAGCCGACACAGCGCGTCCCGGACGAATCGCTGCTCGACCGCCCCGTCCGACCCGCTCGACTGGGCCCCCGACAGAAAATCCAGCAGCCGTTCGGACTGGGGATCGACCGCGCCGGCGGCTTCCAGCCGCGAGACGTACTCGCTGACCACCTCGCGAAACGTGGCCCCGTCGCCCCGTCCGCCGGTCGGATCGAGAACGAGCAGCTCGAGGCCGCGATCGTCCAGCGCGTCGCGCAGCTCCGCCAGATCCGACCCGATGGCCGCGGGGTGCATCCCGCAGAGGCGCACCACGCGGCCGGTCTCCGCGTCGCGGTCCAGCTCACCGGCGAAGGAAGCGGCGTCCCACTCTCGAATGTCGGTCGCATCAGCCATGGTGCTCGTCGGTCGGTGCTGTCGGTGCTGTCGGTCGGAATCGAGCCGAGCTGCCCCTCGGGGTCGAACGGACCGCGCCTCGGTCCGTCGTTCGTTCCGTCGGCCGGCGGTACCCGCAGAGGGCTCACAGGCCACCGACCTCTCGCCCGAGTATGTGGGCATTATAGGCACGCGCAGACGCGAAACAATCCACCCCCCCGGACACGGGTGCGGTTACGACCGCTGGTAAGACATCCCCCCGTCCACTTTGCGTTACCCCCGGGGTTCTGCTACTTCTCACCGATCGCGGGCAGGTCGCGGCGCCGGCGGAGGATTCCCCGGCGGCCGCGACCGCTCTCACTCGCTCTCGACTCGATCCGGAGTCGTCCCGATGCGACGATTTGCTGCGACCACCGCCGCCGCCCTGGCTCTCTCGACGCTGGCGTGCGGCTTCCTGCAGGACAACAGCGACATCACGCACCGCGAGTCGATTCCGGTCGAGTTCGCGGTCGACGCCACACAGCTCTGCCAGCGAAGTGACATCGGAAACTGCAACGGGCCCGGCCGAGACTCCCCCCGGCGACAACCGCTTCCGCGGATCGAGCGCGACCTCGATGTCGACGTCGTCGAACGAACCGGCAACGAGAAACTCGACGACCTCGCAGGCCGATTCAAGAAGATCACCGTCACCTCGATCGAGTACCAGGTCCAGTCGAACTCGCTGAGCTTCGACCTCCCCCCGATCGACCTCCATCTCGGCCCCAAACCGGCCGGTGGACGCGGCGATCGGGGCGTCTTCAAGCTGGCGAGGCTCCCGGAGGTCCCCGCCGGCGCGACGCGGTCGCTACAGGTGGGCGTCTCGGACAGTCGACAGGACCGCGCCAGCAACCAGCTGAAGACCCTGAAGCTGTCGGCGATCCCCTCCGGCCGGCCCGTCATCGAGAAGGGGCAGCGACTGCCCCCCAACGGGCGGGCGACCATCAAAATCATTCTCAACGTCAAATTCGTCGCCAACCCGGTGGACGCAGCTACCTGAGCTCGTTAACGACGGTGGGTCTGCACCGGGGCACGCCCGGGCCACCGCCGGCGCGCGACCCAGAATGGAATAGTTCCCGCCGGAATTGGCATTGGCTGTATTGGGCCCGTCCGCGATTCGGAGACATTCGACCGCCACATCGGACTCCCGTTCACGCGCTCTTCGACGACCACTGGACGAACCATGTCTGCTCCACCGTTTCTTCGAGCCACGGCCGCCGCGGCTGCGCTCGTCCTCACCGCGACGGTCGCCACCGACAGCCGCGCCGCCTCCCCCGACTCCGCCGGCTCCGCGAACGAGGGCCACAGCCGCACCGTCATCGACTACCAGGGCTCGCTGCAGGATGGTCAGGGTCGACCGATCAGCGGCGTCTTCCACCTGTCATTCAAGTTCTACGCCGGGGTTCAGAGCGACCGTCCGCAGTGGACTTCCGACCGCTGGGTCGCCGTCACCGACGGTCAGTACATGGTCCCACTGGGCGAAAAGACGCGACTCCGCAGCACGACGCTGGAACACACGCGCTGGCTGGGGGTCGAACTCGTCGGCGGCCCGGAGCTGCTCCGGGACAAGCTCGAGATGGCCCGCGGTCGCACCACCCGGCGTCGCCCCCCGGCCCCGACGGCCGACCGGGATCGCGGCGGATCGAAAAAGACGAAGAAGCTGGTCGAAAAGGCGAAGAACAGCAAGAAGATCGCCTTCGCCGACGTCGCCGAACGGGCCGTCGAGGCCGACCGCGCGGAGGTCGCCGAGACCGCTCGTTCACTCGGCTCGATGTCGGCGAAGAAGGTCAAAAAACTGTCGAATCTCGCACTCGAACGACTCGGTGAACACGTCGCCGACCCGAATGCTCACAACGCCGCGGGCGGACCGCAGCTGGGCGATCGGAGCCGGGTGATGAAGAAGTTCGGCGGCAGCGGGGGCGGATCGTTCCGGTCCAGCTGCCCCGAGGGTTACGTGATGACCGGCCTGCGCGGCCGCTCGGGACACGTCGTCGACGCCATCCAGATCGTCTGCCGGAAGCTCGAGTGACACATAAGCACTCCCTGGACGATCGATTCCGATCTTCGTGATGTTTTGCACGAGCTTGCCGCGGTGGATTCACCGTCGACCGCCCGCCGTCGAGTGGGCCTGTCTGGGTACGCTGGCGTTGACGCTGTGGGGGGGATGTGACTCGAAGTCTCGACGCTCCCCGCGCGCGCCGGGAGCGTCGGGCGGACCGGCGCGCGCGAACCAGGCCGCCAGCCGAGCGAGGTCCGACGGCCCGGCCCGAGACGACGACGCCGGCCGGTCCTCGTCGGGCTCCGGAGCCAACACCGCCGTCGCAGCCTCGTCCGGCGCGGCGAAGGCACCGACCCGCTCCGATCTCTCCCACCATCTGGAGGGCATCCCCGGAGGCGGCCCCCAGCTGATCGCCGTCCTTCGGACCTCCGAGGGCGACGTCCACTGCCGCTTGGCGCACCAGCGGGCCCCCGTGACCGTCGCCAATTTCGTCG
>JBDGRG010000014.1:0-9437 GCA_042218355.1 Bradymonadaceae bacterium | reverse complement strand
TTTCTTCGTGCCTTCGCGTCTTCGTGGCCTGTCAATCGCACGCCTGAACAAGTACCGTGAAAATCGTCGCCGCCGGCCGAGAGCAGCGTCGACCGCGGTTCCATCGCCCCGACCCGACCGCCCGCTCGGAGCCGGAAGCCGTGGCGACGCTTCTTTCCGGGTGCGCTGGAGCGTTCCGCCCGCGGAGTTCGATCACACTCTTTACGAGTGATCGGTCGGAGCGGGCTGAGGGGGGCCCATCTCGTCCTGGATTGTCGCCAGCGGGTCGTGATCGCAGCCTCGCGTCGAGACGGGTGCCCGAGGCGGCGTCTTCCGTTATGGTGGCGCAATCGAACGGGCGTGTTCAGTGCGAGTCCAAACAGCCGCGAGGTGGTCATGTCGGACGTCGCTCTCGGGATCGACCTCGGGACGTCCAATTCGGTCGTGACGGTCGTATTGGAGGGGGAGCCCATCGTCATTCCGGACGAGGACGACAACCTCGTGCATCCGTCGGTCGTCCATATCGGCGAGGACGGCGACGTATCGGTGGGGAACGAGGCGGTCGACTACCGGGTGACCGACCCGGAGCACACGATCTACTCGGTCAAGCGACTGATGGGCCGGTCGTACGACGATTCGGACGTCAAGGTGATGATGGGCTCGTACCCCTATCCCATCGTCGAGGCCGAGGATGGCTCTCCCCATATCGAGATGCACGGGTCGACGTACTCGCCCGAGCAGGTCTCCTCGCTGATCCTCCGGCATCTGAAGGGATTGGCCGAGAACTACATGGGACGAGAAATCGGGCAGGCGGTGATCACGGTCCCGGCGAACTTCGACGAGGCTCAGCGCCGGGCGACGATGCACGCGGCCGAGCTGGCGGATCTGGAAGTCCTCCGGCTGGTCAACGAGCCGACGGCCGCGGCGCTGGCCTACGGATACGGGGATGAGCGGCGCGAACGCATCGCGATCTACGACTTCGGGGGCGGGACGTTCGACATCTCGCTGCTCGAGCTGCGGGACAACGTCTACGAGGTCGTCTCGACTGCGGGAAACAGTTACCTCGGGGGCGACGACATCGACTACCGGATCGTCTCGATGATCCTGAACGCCTTCGAGAAGGAGCACGGCTACGACCTGTCGGGCGAGGAGACCGTCCAGCAGCGGCTCAAGGCGGTGGCCAAACAGATCAAGCACCAGCTGACGCAGCGCGAATCGGTGACAGCGCGCGTGACGGAGTACGTGCCGGGCACGGTGACGGAACTGGAGCTGGATTTTACTCTCGACCGCGAGACGTTCGTTCGCCGCTGCGGGGACATCGTCGACGAGAGCCTCGAGACGTGCCGGGAGGCGATGGAGGCCGTCGACGTCAATCCCGCCGAGAGCCAGCACCTGGTGATGGTCGGTGGCACGACCCGGATTCCGTTCGTGCAGGACAAGGTCCGTTCGTTCTTCAACCGCGAGCCGGTCCTCGACATCGATCCCGACCAGGTGGTGTCGATCGGTGCGGCGATCTTCGGGAGTTCGTTGACCGAGCAGCGGTCGGCACCGCCGTCGGCCGACGAGGAGGGAGGCGACGAGCCGCTGCTGATCGACGTGACGCCGCACAGCCTCGGGGTGGCGACGGTCGGCGGGGTGATGGACATCATCATCGAACGGAACGCCTCGCTGCCGCTCGAGCGCGAGCGGACGTTCTCGACCTCCCGGGACAACCAGACGCGCGTGGTGCTCCCGGTGTACGCCGGAAACAGCCGGCGGATCGAGGACAACCGCCAGCTCGGTCGACTCGTCCTCGACGACCTTCCGGCCCGTCCCCGAGAGGAGGTCGACATCGACGTCGCCTTCAGTGTCGATACCGACGGCATGCTCCACGTCGAAGCGGCCGACGCCATGACCGGAACGTCTCAGGCGGCGCGGCTCTCGATCATGGGGGACCGGGACCGCGGCGACCTGTCCGAGGAAGAGCGGGCTGCACTGGCCGACACGGAGTGAGGGTTGCCGCTCGGTTGCGGTAGAGCGGTTCCCGCCGCGATGGCCGCGAACCCGTCGAGATGCCCGTCCCCGCGCCCTCGGTACGCCCTTTCGTCGTCACGTGTGATTCGGGAGTACGATCGTGATTCGTTTCAGAACGATTCTCGCAGCCGTCGTGACTCTCGCAGTCGGCACCGGATGCGACACCGGTTCCGGGGAGTTCGACGATGCGCCGACGGCCCACGCTCCTCCGCCCAGCCAGGCCAAGGCCCGCGGAGGGGCGATGAAGAAACGACGGGGGCAGAGGGGAAGGTCGGGCGAACTACCGTCCGGTCACCCCCCGGTGACGGGATCGGCCGGTGGGACGCGGTCGGCGGGAGCCGGGCGGAGGGGGAGCGGGTCGGGCGCGCTCTCGCGCGCCCCGTCGCGCAATCCGTCGGGCGGCGGCGGGTCGGACGAGGGCGGAGCGCCCCCGTCGCAGACGGGCCCGCTGCGCTGGAAGGTGCCCGACGCGTGGACGCGCACCGAGCCCGCGACCCGGATGCGTCTGACGCAGTATCGGGTGCCCGGCGCCCAGGGATCGGGGCCCGCGACGCTGGCGGTCTTTCATTTCGGTGCGAGCGAAGGGGGATCGATCCAGGCGAACATCGACCGCTGGATCGGACAGTTCGATCCCGAGGGTGACGTGGAGCCGAAACAGGCGGCCGAGATCGACGAGCGGACGGTCGACGGGGTGAAAGTCCACGTCGTCGACATCTCCGGGCGCTACAATCCCGGGATGGCGGGCGGCGCCCCGAAGGACGACCAGCGGATGCTCGCGGCGATCGCGGAGACCTCCGAGGGGCCCTTCTTCTTCAAACTGGTGGGCCCGAAGCCGACGGTCGGTGCCAACCGCGACGCGTTCCGGACCGTGGTCGACAGTTTCCGGACACCGTGATCTTCGGCTTCAGTCGTGATCTGACGTCGTATTCCTCGACGAGTCGAGCCTTTCGACTCAGTGTACCGGTGATGGTATAATTCAGTCGCATTTTTGAACCCCCGGCAGTCATTCTGGTCGGGACTCGTGAATCCCGATTCCCGAGGGCGACAGATGACAGCGGATCCTCGCGACGTTGCGGAAAAATTGGCTCGGAAACATCGAGAGGAGGACCCATCTACGGAGGACATCTACTATTCGTTCGATGCGCAGCGGGGAGAAATTCAGATGGTCGAAGTGTCTGGCTCGGTGGGGTCGTCCGGGGAAGTGACGCCGTTTCGGTTTCAGAAACAAAAAGACGTTCCGTACGAGACGGTGCTCGTCTTGCTCTCGCCCGATGAATGGGAGTCGGCGGAAGCAGAGAAGCTGGAGTGGCCAGAAGAGCTACAACCGGTGACCGAGTTCGAACGAATCTCTCGCTCGTCCAAGTGAGCAATGCCGACAAAGCCAGCTGCTAGAGCCTATTTCGGACAGGCGAGGGAAGACCTCGCTGCTGCGAAGGCAGTCGCCGCCTCCGGCGAGGCTCCGTCAACGTTCTGTATGCTTCTTCAAATGGTATTTGAGAAAATCACAAAGGCCGCTCTACTCGAGGCCGGTTTTTGGACCTGGGAGAAAGCTGCGAGCACTCACGTGGCACTGAAGTCAAATCCAGGCACGAGACTACTAGGCACGCTCAAGCGTAATGCGAAGATTCTGGGAATTCCGGCGTATCGGTGGGATTATTTGTCGTTGAAGCTCCGGGAACTCGAAGACAGACATCCGCAGGTTTACAGAGATCGTGCTCGAGAAAGTGAGCGCGGCAATGCGTTTGCGCGCCACGGACAGCTCGAGTACCCGTGGAAAGAAGAGGGAGAAGTCAGGTATCCGGCCGGGGACTTGAATCTTGCAAAGGAACTACGAGACCCGGAGCAGCGCTGGGGAGCAGAATTGCTCGACTTGGCGAGCACTCTGATCGAGAGGTTCGACGAGATTTTTGCTTGAGACGAATACGAAGGTTCCTTCGGGGCTGGCGAGCGTCCCAAGAGGGTGGAATTCACTCCACCATTCTTGAGTCCACCGCTTCAACGCCGAAAGCAGGGTTAGCGCGGTGGTGTTTCAATTTCCGCCCGACTTCGACCCAAGTTTCCCCGTCAGCCGGGTGTCGAACAGCAACCAGCCCTCGCGCAGCGCCGGCGGACGTTCGGGGTCGAAGGACAGCTTCAACCCGGAGAGCGTCGGAGCGATCGACGAGAGGCCCGAGACGTCGGGGGCCGGCAAGTTGATCGAGAGTCCCTTGTCGATGGCGGTCTTCAACTGGGAGAGCACCTGCGAGCGGATCAGACTTCGCAGCTTGTCGGGCGTGAAGAGCGCGCCGTCCTCGCCGGTGGTCGCGATCACCCAGGTCGTCAGCTTCGGTTCGCCGGCGATCGCCATCTCCAACTTTCCGTCCGCCAGTCCGACGTCGAGCCCGGCGCGGATGCTGACGCCGTAGGTGTCGGTCTGCTCCAGCAGCTTCGTCTCGAGGACGATGTGACCGACCTCCAGCGTCAGGTCCCCCGGTTCGGCTCGGCGCGACGGGCGCAAGACCGGCGGAAGTTTGCCCGACAGCTGGGCGTTTTGCACCGCAGCCGGCACGGCATCGGATTTCGAGAGGTCGAGTTCGAGCAGGCCGGCGGTCCAGAGCTCGTTGAGTAGCCCGTTGAGCAGGGCGAGACGGACCCCGACCTGGAGACGGCCGCGGGCGAACAGCGGGGCGTCGCTGCGAGGCTCGTCGGAGGTCAGTGGCACGCCCGGGGAGTTCGGGTGGGCGACGTCGCCGAAGGTCGCCAGTTCCGCCTTCAGCTTCGATCTCAGCGAACGGCGGCGTGCGGAGGTCAGGGTGGCGATCGAGCCGTCGACCTGAATCTTCCGCTCGCCGGCGATCTTCGAATCGAACGAGAACGTCCGGCCGTCGAGCGTCGACTGCAGCGAGGAGAAGGCCTCGGTGATCAGTGTCGGCAGCGTGCCGACGAATTCCTTGCGGACGGCCTCCTTCAGACGCGTCTCCAGCTCGTTGCGCACGATCCCGTCGGCCAGTTCGAACAGCGCGTTGGCCCGCTTGCTGCCGAATCCGGGCTCGAGGGCGTCGATCGAGACCTCGACGCGGCCCACCGAGGCGTCGACGCTGGCATCCGATCCGCTCTTCTCGACGCGCATCGAGGCCACCGCCGACATCCGAGCGCGGATCGATCCGGTCAACTGGATCGTCTCCGTTTGAAACTTCGCCCGACCGTCGGTGTTGATCACGATGTCGGGCAGGCGGATGTAGACCTGCAGCCCATCGTCGGTGACGTCGACGACCACTTCCGGGTTGCCCGTTCGAATGCTCGTGACGTCGATCCGGGTCCCCCCCGAATCGATTGCCGGACTGGGGATTTGAGTCGTCAGGTCGGCGTTCGCGACGACCAGTTGGCGACATCGTGGGTGATCGCCCGTACGCCCTCCGGCGCCGAGGGGGTCTGGCCGTCGTCGAAGAACCGTTGACCCAGGTCGAGCACCAGTGCCCGGTCGAGCCCGAAGGCGACCCGATGCCCCGACGGTTTGGACGACGATCGCCGTTCGGGCGGGGTGATCTCGAGCGGCGCGTAGGAGGGCGCCCAGAGGAACTCGCGGATCACGGTCGCTTCGCTGCGGTGTCGGCCGTCGGTCGCCACCAGTCGGAGGCGGTTGACGCCGAATTCGGGATCGATTTTGGTCTCGAATCGGCCCTGGTCGTCGAGCTGGACGCGATACCCGTTCAACCTCGCCCGCGGTGTTCCGTTGGTATCCGTGACCTCGCCGGTGACGCGTATCTCGTCGGACGATCCGCCGACCAGCAGGGCGCCGGCCTCGGGGGCGTTCAGGGTCGCGCTCGGGGGAGCGTCGTCGACGGCCAGCGTCCGAGTCGCGCAGACGGGTCGGTCGTTCTCCACCGTTCCGGCACACGCCTGCAGTTCGACCCGACCCTGTTCGCGGAACGTCCAACTGTGAGGACCCGTCCGCTCGATGGCGGTCGACGGATCCGCGCTCCATCGGATCTCGATGAACGGATCGAGCCGGGTGTCGTCCGCTGCGAAGGCGCGGGCCGTCGCGGTGATCGAGTCCCCGGTCGCATACGTCAGCCGCCCGGGGTCGATCGAGATCTCGACCGACTCGACTGCGGGAGGCGGGCCCGGGCCGGCGTCGGAGCGACTGCCGCTGCTGTCGCCGCATCCGACCGCCGACGCGACGACGAGCGCCAGTGCGGATAGCAGGAGGTGTCCCTCGGTTCGTTTCGACATGTCGGTCACGTCCGTTCGAAGGAGGGTTCGAGGTCCGTGGAGGGCGTGCGCGCCATCGGGCGGTCGGGGGCCCCTGTCAGCGCACCCCGAAGCCTCCGCCGAGAGTCACGTGCGGGGGCTTGGTGCGGAAGGCCGGATTCGTCAGACCGACGTTCTTGCCCGTGGGCAACCCGTACTTTCCGATCGATCGCGAGATCTGGAAGCTCGGCAGCGGCAACGAGGGCAGTCCGCTGTTGAGCGACTGGTCGACGACGTTCTGGAACAGGTCCCGGAGAAAGCGCTCGAGGATCTTGCGCGTGGAGGGTTTCAGCGAAATCTCGCGGGACGAGAAGTAGAATTCGGTCAGTTTGACGTTGCGGAACGCCAGTTCGTCGTTGTTCTTCAGCCGAACGCCCGATTCGGCCACCAGTCCCACGCGGAAGTTCGTCGGACGGTTGAACAGACCGGGGTAGACCAGCTGGAGCTGGGCGCCGCCCAGCATGACCTCGATCTTCTGTGAGCCGTCGAAGTGAGCGACCGGTGGAAGGTCGAGGTCGAGTTTGGCCCGCGTCTTCGCGGGGGCGCCGTTTCCGCCGATCAGCGACTGGCCGAGGGCGGCGTCGAACATCCCCGCCCGCCACAGTGCGTGCAGGACCTGATTGAGCATCCCCTCGTGGACGCTGACGGCCGTCGGTTTGCCGACGCCGGGGTCGCGGAGCACGTTGCCCGCGGGCAGCGGGATCCCCTTCGACTTGGGGGCGCTGCCGCCGTTCCGCGGGGAGAAGCGAGTGCCGAGCCCCCACAGCGCGCGGGACGACGAGACGTCGAGCGACGAGAAGCGGACGTCGAAGCCGACCTTGACGTTGCCGGAGCCGCCCAGCGACTGGACGTCGACGGTCTGACCCAGCGATCGGACGTCGAGCGACGAGAAGAGCTGCGCGAGCGTCTTGTCGAAGTCGTTTTTGAGGTAACTGCGGATCTGGGACTCGACCTGGCCCTGGATCTGACTCTGGAAAATCGACTGGATGGCGTTGATCAGGAACCCCTTCAGACCGCCCCCGAAGTCGAGATCGACGTTGCCGACGTCGACCCGGCGGACGTTTCGAACCGAGGCGGTCGGGCGGTGGTTCTGAAGGCCGACGTTGCTGTCGAAGACGACGTCGACCTTGTCGATTTTGATCCATCCCTTCGTGTCGATCGAGGTGCTGTCGATCTCGAGTTTGAGCTGGAGATGCTGGAAGGTGACGTCGGAGCGGAAGCCGTTGTTGATCCAGTCGAGTCGAATGCCGTTCGGTCCCTTCAGGCGGGAGCCGCGGTACGTGATCGTCGAGCTGTGCACGCACTTCTCACCCACGAAGGGGATGTCGATCTTCTGGTCGCAGGAGTCCTTGAGGGGATTCTGCGACGAGAGTGCGGAGTCGAGGCGATTCGACAGGGCGGAACTGTTGATGACCTTGTCGAGGATGTCCGCCAGGCTGTCGAGATTGCCGTTGCGCTTGCGGTCGTCGAGCGCCTTCTGGCCGAGATCCAGCGAGACTGGACCCGACAGAAAGGCGTCTTCGCCGGCCCAGTGGTCGGCGGCCAGGAAGGTACACGTGGTGCTGTTGGTCGAGCCGTGGATGTCGGTCGAGGAGATGTCGACGAAGTTGATGCCGTAGCGGACGTCGACGGCGCTGGAGAACGATCCGTCGCCGGCGGCTTTGACCGTATTTCCGTCCACGGTGACACTCTTGACCCCGTTGGGATCGGAGACGTGGCCGACGAATTTGTGCCGCGATCCCGGGTCGATCTTCCGTTCGGCGGCCCGTTTCGGGTCCTTGCACCGGATGGTCGGTCCTTCGCCGGAGATCGTCACCGTCGCTTCCGCATGGAGCTTCGCGTTTTTGACCGTCGGCCCCTGGACCAGCGCAGCGACCGTGTAGGTCCCCTCGTCGAGGAACTTGTACGCGCCGATTCCGAACCCCGGTGCGGTCGGCGTGACGGAGTATCGGACCGGAGCCGAATCGACGGTGTTGCCGTGCTGATCGAGGACCCGGACGGGGAAGCGGATGGCCGAGCCCGTCTCGTAGACCGTCTGTTTGGGGACCGGTGACATCGAGATGGAGGCGGGCAGGCCCGGTCGGACGTCCAGCGATGCGCCGACTTCCCGGGAGGCGCCGGGGACGTGGCAGGCCACCCGGTAGCTCCCCGCCGAGGTGATCGTCACCTTGTGACTGTCGACCGAGATGCCGGATCCGCTGGTGCCGACCTCGACGGTCGGCGACGCCCCGGGGACGGGGTTGCCGTATTCGTCGGTCGCCTCGCACGACGCCGTCGCGGTCTCGCCGGCGCGGACCTCGTGGACGTCGAGGGTCGTGCGCACCGTGTGGACCGGACCGGGTCGGACCTGGAACTGCACGGGGCTGGGGTCGACCAGGCCGAGCCGAGGGGCCGCACACGCGACCTCGGCGGCTCCCGTGTCGACGGGGGTCGTCGCCGGGTGGTCGGGCGATTCGAACGCCGACTCGGGGGAGACGAGCAGTTCGTAGTCCGGGGAGGACGCCGGCTCGATCGGAGCCCCGTTGCCGTCGAGCAGCGAACACTCGACCGTCAGCTTCGAGCCGGCCGAGGGCGACGAGGTCTGGAGCGCCGTCTCGACCCGTGTGGGGGAGTCCGGAGAGACGGCCGGTTCGGTGCTCGGCCCGGCGTCCACGGAGGTGTCGGGCGAGGTGTTGCCGCCGGAGGACGTGCCGCCGGCACAACCGGCCCCGATCCCGGCGAGGACGACCGCGACCGTCGCGCCGATCGAGCCGACCGCACCGCGGAGGTGCTGGAAGAAGCCCATGACGATGATATACACGGAAGGTGATTGACGCCTCACCCCTCAAGCTACCGGAGCGCCCCTTCGGTCGCAAATCCGTCTGATGCTTCCGATAAAAAACGGCCGCGCGCGGGGGGTCGCGGCCCCGGGCGGCTCGACCGGCGCGACACGTTGCGCCGGACCGGCGGCGCGGGGCGAGGACTCGCCGACAATTCGAGAGGTGCAGACATGGTGGACGACATCGAGAGCGACCGAAGACCGATGGTCGGTGTGGTCGGAGACGGAACGCTCGCGCCGGGCGACCCGAAGGAGGAACTGGGTCGCCGGCTCGGGAAGGAGCTGGTGTCGGCGGGATACCGCGTCGCCTGCGGGGGCCTGAGCGGGGTCATGCGGAGCGTCTGCGGCGGGGCGCATGCGTCCGACCGATACCGCGAGGGGATGACGGTCGGCATAC
>JBDGRG010000139.1:0-2340 GCA_042218355.1 Bradymonadaceae bacterium | reverse complement strand
AATGACGCTAGCTCCCCCAGAGCCCGGGAACCCGCGGCACGAGGCCGCGGGGGCGGGGCGCGTGGTGCCCTCACGGCGTGTTAGCTCCCCCAGAGCCCGGGAACCCGCGGCGCAAGGCCGCGGGGGCGACAGGGTTGGCGCGCGCACGCCCCGGGTAGCTCCCCCAGAGCCCGGGAACCCGCGTAAGGCCGCGGGGGCGCGCATCAATCGCCGTGTCGCTCGCGGGCATCGGCCGCTCGCGCGGCAAGTTATCGACTGTAGTCGCAGTCGCCGGTGCGGGCGAGCTGGCGGGCGGCGGAGAGGACCTCCTCGCCCAGATCGTGGAGCTGGTCGCGGACATCCTCGTCGTCGAGCGCGGCTTCGTCGTCGAAGGCCTCGTGGGTGCGGGAGACGGGGATGACCAGCGGAACGGCGTAGGCGCGCAGTGCGCGAACGATGTACTCCATCGTGTTCACCGCCTGCAGCCCCTGGACGCCGCCGGCGGTGGCGACCAGGCCGACGACTTTTCCGTCCAGATACGGGACGTCGCGGCGGGCGAGCACCTGGAACCAGTCGATGGCGTTCTTGAAGCTCCCGGAGATCGAGCCGTGATACAGCGGGCTGCTCCAGACCATCCCGTGGGCGCACTCGACGGCGTCGAGCATCTCCTCGACCGCGTCCGGCACCTCGGCGCCGGGGCGGTACATCGGGAGGTCGAGTTTCCGGATGTCGAACAGCGTCGTCTGCGCCCCCGCGTCCTCGGCGGCGGCGAGCACTTCGCGCAGGGCGGTGCGGCTGGTCGAGTGTTCGGCGAGCGAGCCGCCGAGGCCGACGAGTTCGATGGGGGAGTCGGTCGATTCGGTCATGGTGTCGCTCGACAGACGGGGAAAGAGACGACGCGACGATATCGATAGCGGGTGCCACTCGAGTTGGCCAACTGTTCGCGACTCTCCGTGGACGCCGCGGGGGCGGCCGAGACCGAAGGCCTGAGCGAGCGGGTCGCGCGTGTCGAAGCGGAGCCGGTCCGAACGGAGTCGACGACCGGCGACTCGGGCTCCGGAGGAGTTGGCCTCAGCGTTTTCCGGACAACCGGCGCGCCGACGTCTCGTCGAGTACCCAGCCGTCGAAGCAAAAGTATCGCTCGAAGACCTTTTCCGAGCGGACTCGAACCGTGACGTCGGCGCGTCGACCGGTCGACCCCGAGGTATCGACCCGCATCGCCGGCCAGGAGGTTTTCTTCGGGGCGAAGGTGCGGGAGAGGCGTCGTTCGCCGTCGACGGCGATCGAGAGCTCGACCGGTGTTCCGCGTTTGCTCAGGGAGGCCTCGAAGCTGAGGCCGGCGCGCAGTCGCAGGGCGGCATCGAGGGGGACGTCGGGGAAGCGGATCCGCAGCGTTCGCCCCTGGGGAGGGGGATGGGCCCAGATGCAGTGGTGGGGATCGCCGCCGACCATCAGCATGGTCCGGCCGACCCAGACGAACTGATCCCGTTCGCCGCACGGCCAGCGGTTCTGGTCGCCGTCCCACTGGCGGCAGTCGAGCGCGACCTCCCCGTCCGAGTCGACGTGAGCGACGTCGGCGGAGGCCAGGTGGTCGGAGAATGCGTATTCGAACTGCAGCCAGTCCGGAACGTCGAGCGAGCGGACGACGACGTCGCCGAACGACCGACCGTCGGGTGCCCCCGCCTCGAAGGGGAGACGTTCCAGCCCTCGGTCGACGCGGTCGGCTTCGGAGAGCAGCCAGAGGCGTTCGACGCCCTGCAGATCGGCGGGGAGGACCCGTTTCTGTCGGCGGACCTGCGAGCCGACGTCCGAGAGATGGGGGAGCGGATCCTCGTTCCAGTGCGGTTCGACGACAATCGCGTCGTTCGCCCCCAGCTCGTTCTCGAGGTAGCGGGCGGGTTTGCGCCACTCCGACGGGGAGACGTCGGAGGTCAACCAGAGGAAGTGAATCCCCAGGAGCAGCGGGCCGGCGAGCACGACCGCGAGTGCGGCGGTCCAGTCCCAGGCGGAGCGGGTTCCGGGCGAAGAGTTCAAGACGGACGTGGTCGTGGTCGGGATGCGCCCCGGCGGCGGCCGTCCCCACGGGGCGGGGCCGAGATCGGGGCCACTCGGAGATCAGGTGCCCGTCGGGATGTGCTCGCCACCTTGCTCGGCCAGCGACTGTCCGCCCAGTTCCATCAGCTTGTCGCGGTCCTGGAACGAATCGCCGCGGTCCGAGTAGGCCTCGACGTGTACCCCCGAATCCATCCGGATGGCGTCGCAGGGACAGGCCTCGACACACAGCCCGCAGTCGATGCAGCGGAGCTGGTCGATGACGAATTCCTCGGGGTACTTCTCGATCGAGGGATCGTCGTGTTCGGC
>JBDGRG010000138.1:9453-16082 GCA_042218355.1 Bradymonadaceae bacterium | reverse complement strand
GACGACTGCAGACTGAAGACTGACGACTGCAGACTGACGACTGCAGACTGACGACTGCAGACTGACGACTGCAGACTGAAGACTGGAGACTTCCATGACCGACGCCCCCCTCGGGATCTTCGACAGCGGAGTCGGCGGATTGACCGTCGCCCGGGCAATTCGAGACGAGCTGCCCGGTGAGAGCATCGTCTATCTGGGGGATACGGCGCGGGTCCCGTACGGCAACCGGACCGGCGAGACGGTCCGCCGCTACGCGCGTACAGCGACGGAATACCTGGTCGACATCGGGATCAAGGCGCTCGTCGTCGCCTGCAACACGGCGTCGGCCCACGCTCTCGGGACCCTCCGCTCGCACTACGACCTACCGGTCGTCGGCGTCGTCGATCCACTCGCGCGCTGCGCGGTCGAACGGTCCACGTCCGGCGAAATCGGGGTGGTCGGCACGCGGGGGACCGTCGGAAGCGGCTGCTACCCGGCGGCGATCCACGACCTCGCCCCGGACAGCTCGATCGAACAGGTTCCGTCCCCGCTCCTCGTCCCGCTCGCCGAGGAGGGCTGGACGGAGGGGCCCGTCGCACGGCGCGTGGCCACGCACTACCTCGAGACCTTCGACCTCCCCGAACTCGACACCTTGATCCTGGGTTGCACCCACTACCCGATTCTCGAGCGGACGCTCGACCGGTGCGCACGGAAGGTGTTCGACCGGGAGATCGAACTCGTCGACACCGCCGAGACCACTGCGGCAGTCGTCCGACAACTGCTCGAGGAGCGCGAAGCGCTCCACTCGGGAGCGGATGCCGAGCAGATGTTCTATCTGACGGACCTCTCCCCGGCATTCGTCGAGACCGCCGAGCGATTCTTCGGAGCCCGCCCCGGCGAACTCGAGCACGTCGACATCGTCGGCTGACCGGGTACGGGCGTCTCCCGGCTCAGACGTCGTCGAATGCCTCGGCCGTAGCGGAGTGTACTTCCCAGTCGTCGCCCACCCAGAGGACCTCGCCCTGGCCGACGGGGCGCCAGTCCTCCCCCGGCGCGGCCTCGGCGCTGACCACCAGGAACGCGCGAAAGTGGGGGTGTTCTTCGGACTCCGGATCGTGTCCGGCGAACAGCGGCTCTTCGTCGGGACTCTCGATCCCGTCGAATTTCCGAACGTAGAGATCGCCCCGCCCGGACCACGCCATCAACAGTCGGTCGGAGACCGTCACCGCATCGATGGACTGGGGCGTCTCGACCTCGCCGGCGGATGCCCGCAACTGCTCGATACGGGATCCCGTCTCGGCGAGGGCCGCCGCACAGTCCCTCGCCTCGCGCCGTGCCAGTCCGAAGCCCTCGCGGCGCTGCATCGCCGCCAGGAACAGGTGGAATCCAAGCTCGGAGGGAGCGTTGCCGTCGAGATGGCGGCGGATGTGGTCCGGCAGCGAATCGAGAATCTCGTCGCGACGGCTCTGGAGGACCTCTCCGGCACCGTCCTGAGCGTACACCCAGCTCCGGTACGAGAACGGCTGGAGATCCTGAGTCTCGACGGTCGCGCGCTCCGGGGTGCACTCGTAACCGACGATCTCCCGCGCCTGGATGTCCGCGAGGATCGCCGCCATGTCGGTGTGATTCGCCCCCTGCGGGGGGTGTTTCCGCAGCAGGGGTTGTCCGTCGCGGATCCAGCCGAAGCCTCGGGCGACATCGTCCGACTCAGCGTCGTCCGTCGCCGACAGATCGCCGGCAACCTCCTGGACGACCCGCGGCGTGAGACTGTCGTCGTTGCAGAGATAGCCGATCATTCGCGACATGGCGTCTCCTCCAAGCGTGTTTCTCGTTGACGACGCGGAGGGACAAACGACGACCGAGCCGGACGGCCGTCGGGCACCGGGGCCCGAAGCGGGCGGCATCGACCGGAGTGAAGGGGGCCGGCCGGCGGTCACCGTCTCCGTGTGTGAAAACGGCCCGTCCCCGGCCTCGCATTCCATCTGTGGGACTGTGAATCGGACCTGCAGACGGGGCTCGCCCCCTCGGAAGCGTCACTCCGCGGGCGGCGATTGACTGGACTCAGACGTCTCGGATGCGTCGTCGGCCGCCGCGTCGCCCAGCGGCTGCGGCGACCCGGGATCGCCGGTCAACAGCCCGCCGACTGCCCCGGCGATGGACTCGTTGGCACCCCGCAGCGCGTTGCCCTCGATGCCGAGACCGTCGGAGACGACCACCGACGGCCAGTGTCCGTACTGCCCGATCGCCGAGCCGGCCGAATCCGACATCGGCGCGACGAGACCGATCGTCAGTGCCAGACCGGTTCCGGCAAACCACCAGCGCAGCCGGCCGCGCCCTCCCGACGCCCGATGCAGCGCGACGGGCGCCCCCAGCGCGAGCAGACCGGAGACGACGGGAACGAGAAAGACCGCTTGCGGCCGGATCCACTGCTGGAGATACGCCCCCACGACCCACCAGAGGACCAGGACCGGCAGGACGAACGCCGCCCACTTGACCGCCGTCAATGCACGGCGCGCCCACGGCGAACGGCCGGACTCCTGGGCCTCGTCCTCCCCATCGGCCTGTTCGACCGCGGCCGTTCCCCCCTCGTTCGATGTGTCGGGTGCCTGAGACGACGAGGTGGCCACCTCGCCGCCGCTCTCCTCGAGCCCTTCGAGATCGGAGAGATCCGGTCCCCCGGACGACTCCCCGTCGCGCTCGAGAACCTTCTCAGAGACCTCTCCCTCGCCCTCCTCGGAACCGTGCTTCTCCTCGAGCTCCTGAAAGAACTCGTCGAGGTCTTCGCCCTGGACCTCGGAACCGGACGGGTCGACTCCCCCTTCGTCGGCGCGACTCTCCAGGTCGTCGAGGAGGTCGTCGAGCTCCTCGTCACTCATGTCGCCGCCGTCGTTGCTCATCGCCTCGCCCGCTGTCGGGGACTGGAGTGCCCGTCAGGACACCGGGTCAGCTCGCGGCGAACTCCTGTTCGTCGCGAGTCCCGAATCGCGTCTTGAGATCCTCCGGGATTTCCTCGGGAACCTCAACCTCCTTCTGGAGGTCCTGGTACTGCGGAGCGCCGGTCCCGGCCGGAATCAGCCGACCCATCACGACGTTCTCCTTCAGCCCCTTCAGGTAGTCGACCTTGCTGGCCAGCGACGCCTCCGTCAGAACCTTGGTGGTCTCCTGGAAGCTCGAAGCCGAGATGAAGCTCTCGGTCGACAGCGACGCCTTGGTGATCCCCAGCAGCAGATCCTCGGCGACGGCCGGCTGGCCGTCCTCTTCGAGGACCTCGGCGTTCGCCTCCTCGAATTTGTGCCGGTCGACCTGCTCGTTGATCAGGAAGTCGGTGTCCCCGACCTCCACGATCTTGACCTTCCCGAGCATCTGCCGGATGACGATCTCGATGTGCTTGTCGTTGATGCGCACACCCTGCATCCGGTAGACTTCTTGGATTTCGTCCAGCAGGTACTGGGCCAGCGCCTCTCGCCCCTTGACCTTGAGGATGTCGTGGGGGTTCTCCTGGCCCTCCATCAGGGCTTCACCCGCGCGAACGCGGTCGCCCTCGATGACCGTAATGTGCTTGCTCTTGGGGATCTCGTATTCCTTCGGCTCCCCGATGTCCGGCCGGACGATGACCTTCTGCTTGGTCTTCGTCTCGCGGCCGAACTCCACGACCCCGTCGATCTCCGAGATGATCGCCTGGTCGTCGGGCGTACGGGCCTCGAACAGTTCGGCGACGCGCGGAAGACCACCGGTGATGTCCTCATTCTCGGTCGTCTCCCGGGGGATCTTCGCCAGAATCTCACCCGGTTCGACCTGTTCGCCCTCTTCCTTGAACAGCCCGGCGCCCACCGGAAGGAAGTGACTGGACTTCTCCTCGTCGGTCACCGGATCGCGGATCACGACGCGGGGACGCAGGGACGAGTCGCGGCTCTCGATGATCACCTTCCTCCATCGAGACGCCCTCGACGACGTCCTCGAACTGGACGATGCCCTCGTCCTCGCTGAGGACCGGGGTGGCGAACGGCTCCCACTCGGCGAGCAGGTCGCCCTTCTGGATCTCCTCCCCGTCGGCGAACATCATCTTCGTGCCGTACACCAACGGATAACGCTCGCGCTCGTTTCCATCCTCGTCGACGATCGACACCTCGCCGTTCCGGGTCATCACGATGTAGACCGTCCGACCCGCCTCCTCGCGCTCGATGAACTTCATGTCGTGGTACTCGACGTACCCGTCGTGGCGCGCCTCGTGCGAGGACTGCTCGACGGTCAGCGACCCGACGCCGCCCAGGTGGAAGGTGTTCATCGTCAGCTGCGTCCCGGGTTCGCCGATCGCCTGCGCGGCGACCGTTCCAACCGCCTCGCCGACGTTGACCAGCCGTCCGCGGGCCAGATCCCGCCCGTAGCAGAGCGCGCAGACCCCGTCGACGGAATCACATGTCAACACCGACCGTGCCCGAACTTCCTCGAGTCCCGCGTCCTCGATGGCCTGGGCGATCTCGTCGTCGATCATCCGGTTCGACTCGACGATCAGATCGCCGTCGTGGTCGTAGACCGGCTCGAGGGTCACCCGGCCGAGCAGCCGCTCGGAGATCGGCTCGACGACCTCGCCGCCCTCGTACAGCGGCGAAATCGTCAGCCCGTCGAGCGTTCCGCAGTCGTAGTCCACCACGACACAGTCGTTCGAGACGTCGACCAGCCGGCGAGTCAGGTAACCCGAGTCGGCGGTCTTCAGCGCGGTGTCGGCCAGTCCTTTCCGGGCCCCGTGGGTCGAGATGAAGTACTCGAGGACGCTCAGCCCTTCGCGGAAGTTCGACGTGATCGGCGTCTCGATGATCTCCCCGGACGGCTTGGCCATCAGCCCGCGCATCCCGGAGAGCTGACGCATCTGCTCCTCCGACCCTCGCGCACCCGAGTCGGCCATCGTGAAGATCGAGTTGAAGGAGTGTCCCATCTCGGTCTCCCCGGTCTCCGGGTCGACGTACTCCTTCTTGGCGATCTCGTCCATCAGCGACGAGGAGATCTCCTCGGTCGCGGTCGCCCACTTGTCGACGACCTTGTTGTAGCGCTCCCCCTCGGTGATCAGACCTTCGACGTACTGCTCCTCGACCTCCTCGACCGCCTCGCGCGCTTGGCCGACGATCCCCCATTTGTTCTCGGGGATGTGCATGTCCTGCATCGCGATCGAGATGCCGGACTCGGTGGCGAACTTGTAGCCGATCGTCCGGATCGCGTCCGCCATCAGAACGGTCGCCTTGTCGGCGGCCTCGCGGAAACACCGGTTGATCAGATCCCCCAGCTCGCCCTTGCCCAGCGGCTGGTTGACCATCTCGAACGGCAGTTCCTCGGGGACGACCTCGTAGAAGAGCACGCGCCCGGTCGTCGTATCGACCAGTTCCCCGTCGTGCCGCACCTTGATCCGCGCCTGCAGATCGACCTCGTCGGCGTCGTAGGCGCGGCGAACTTCGCCGAAGTTCGCGAAGACGCCCTGCATGGGCCGCCCCTCGTCGTCCTCGCGGTAGCAGCCCTTCGCGAAGGGCTTCTCCGACGTCATGTAGTACGCCCCCAGGACGATGTCCTGGCTGGGCATGATGATCGACCCGCCGTGGGCGGGCGACAGGATGTTGTTGGTGCTCAACAACAGCACCCGCGACTCCATCTGGGCTTCCAGCGACAGCGGCACGTGGACCGCCATCTGGTCGCCGTCGAAGTCCGCGTTGTAGGGCGGGCAGATCAGAGGGTGGATCCGGATCGCCTTCCCCTCGACCAGCTTGGGCTCGAACGCCTGGATCCCCAGCCGGTGCAGCGTCGGCGCCCGATTCAGCAGCACCAGGTGTTCCTGGACGACGTCGTCCAGAATGTCCCAGACCTCCTCGGCCCGCTCCTGCACCTTCTTCTTGGCCGATTTGATCGTCGTGACGTACCCGCGCTCCTCGAGCTGGTTGTAGATGAACGGCTTGAACAGCTCGAGCGCCATCTTCTTGGGCAGCCCGCACTCGTGCAGCTTGAGGTTCGGACCGGCGACGATCACCGACCGACCGGAGTAGTCGACCCGCTTCCCCAGCAGGTTCTGGCGGAATCGCCCCTGCTTGCCCTTGATCATGTCCGACAGCGACTTCAACGGTCGCTGGTTCGGACCGGTGATCGTCTTGCCGCGCCGGCCGTTGTCGAACAGCGCGTCGACCGATTCCTGGAGCATCCGCTTCTCGTTGCGGATGATGATCTCCGGGGCATGCAGTTCGAGAAGCCGTTTGAGCCGATTGTTCCGATTGATGACCCGCCGGTAGAGATCGTTCAGATCCGAAGTGGCGAATCGACCCCCGTCCAGCGGCACCAGCGGACGCAGATCAGGGGGGAGCACCGGAATGACGTCGAGAATCAGCCACTCCAGCTCGTTCTCCGAGTTGCGGATCGCCTCGATGATCTTCAGGCGCTTGGAGATCCGCTTGCGCTTGGAGACGCTGGTTGCCTCCTTCATCTCCGCGCGCAGCTCCTCGGCGATCCGCTCGATGTCCATCCCGGACAGCAGATCGTTGACCGCCTCGGCCCCCATGTCGGCCTCGAGCGTATCCCCGTAGGGCTGCTCCTTGTACTCCATGTACTTCTGCTCGCTGATCACGTCGGTCTTCCGGAGGGGCGTCTCCCCCGGATCCGTGACGATGTACGCCACG
>JBDGRG010000138.1:4537-9443 GCA_042218355.1 Bradymonadaceae bacterium | reverse complement strand
TCTCCTTCTCGATCTCGATGCGCTTGGCCTTGCCCAGATCCTTCAGCGTGACGTCGAGCAGATTCCCGATGCGGGAGGGAAGGCTCTTGAGGAACCAGATGTGCGCGACCGGCGTGGCCAGATCGATGTGTCCGAGGCGCTCGCGGCGCACCTTGGACTGGATGACCTCGACCCCGCACTTCTCACACACGACCCCCCGGTGCTTCATCCGCTTGTACTTCCCGCAGATGCACTCGTAGTCCTTCGTCGGCCCGAAGATCTTCGCACAGAACAACCCGTCCCGTTCGGGCTTGAAGGTCCGGTAGTTGATGGTCTCGGGCTTCTGGACCTCGCCGTGGCTCCACTCCTCCATCTGCTCGGGACTGGCGATCCCGATGCGGATGGCCGAAAAACTGAGCGGATCCTTCGGCTTCTCGAAAAAGCTGAATATGTCTTTCAAGGCGTCCTCCCGAACAGATCCTCGTTGCGGACCGAATCGTCGTCGATCCGGCGCCCGCCCGGTGGCCGACGCCAGATCCTTGGTTCACAGTCGTTCAGCGAGTCGTCTCGAGCCCGGCCGGCGATCAGGCCGCGTCCTCGAGCAGTTCGACGTTCAGACAGAGCGAGTGCAGCTCCTTGACCAGGACGTTGAAGCTCTCCGGCATCCCCGGATTGAGCTTGTAGTTCCCTTTGACGATGTTCTCGTACACCCGCGTCCGCCCCTGGACGTCGTCGGACTTGACGGTCAGGAACTCCTGCAGCGCGTAGGCCGCACCGTAGGCCTCCATCGCCCAGACCTCCATCTCCCCGAGTCGCTGGCCGCCGAACTGAGCCTTCCCGCCCAGCGGCTGCTGGGTGACCAGGCTGTACGGCCCGATCGACCGGGCGTGCACCTTGTCGTCGACCAGGTGGTGGAGTTTGTTGATGTACATGATCCCGACGGTGACCTCCCCGCCGAACGGTTCGCCCGTCCGCCCGTCGTACAGCGTGGCCTGACCCGACCGATCGAAGTCCGCCAGCTCGATGAGATCGCGGATCTCCTCCTCGTCGGGGCCGTCGAAGACCGGCGAGGCGGTCAGCACCCCGTCGTCGTCGGCGATGTTGCGGGCCATCTGCTGGACGTCGTCGTCGTCCATCTCCTCGATCATCCGCTCGTTCTGCGGCGAGTCGTAGATCTCGGCCAGAAAATCGCGCATGACGCTCGCATCGGTCATTTCGTCGAGCATCCGCCCGATCTTCTCACCGAGCCCGCGCGCGGCCCACCCGAGGTGCGTCTCCAGCACCTGGCCGGAGTTCATCCGGCTGGGCACGCCGAGCGGATTCAACAGCATGTCGACCGGCTCGCCGTTCTCCTTGAAGGGCATGTCTTCCTCGGGGAGCACCCGACTGATCACACCCTTGTTTCCGTGACGGTTGGCCAGCTTGTCGCCGACCTCGATCTTCCGCTTGATGGCCACGTAGACCTTGACCATCTTGATGACGCCGGGCTCGAGTTCGTCGCCCTGGCGAAGCTTCTCGATCTTCTCGCCGTAATTCATCCGAATGACGAGGATCTGATCCTCGACGTCCCCGAGGATCTCCATCAGTTTCGCATTGGTCTCCTCGTCGATATCGAAGTCCGTCCAGTACCGGCGCGGGACCTCCTCGAGGATCTCCTCGGTCAACTCGGTCCCCTCCTCGACCAGCACGGTCCCCGATTCGTCGACCAGGTTGGTCTGCGGAGCCTTGCCCTCGAGGATATCCGCCATCCGGCGGTAGGCCGCGTCCCGGAGGATCCGAATCTCGTCGTTCTGATCCTTCAGCAGCTTGGCCTCTTTGTCGTCCTCGATCTCCTGGGTCCGCTTGTCCTTCTCCGCCCCCTCGCGATGGAACACCTTCGCCCCGATGACCGTCCCGTGCTCGCCGGGCGGCATCTTCTTGGACGTGTCGCGGACCTCTCCGGCCTTCTCGCCGAAGATCGCCCGGAGCAGCTTCTCCTCGGGCGACAGCTGGGTCTCGCCCTTCGGCGTGACTTTTCCGACCAGAATGTCGCCATCCTCGACCTCGGCGCCGACGCGCACGATGCCCGAGTCGTCCAGGGCCGACAGCGCGTCCTCCCCGACGTTCGGGATGTCGCGGGTGATCTCCTCCTGGCCGAGCTTCGTGTCGCGGGCACTGGCCTCGTATTCCTCGATGTGGATCGAGGTGTAGATGTCGTCCTTGACCAGCTCCTCGCTGATCGCGATCGCGTCCTCGAAGTTGTACCCCTCCCAGGCCATGAATGCGACTTCGATGTTCCGCCCCAGTGCCAGATCGCCGTTGGCCGTCGACGGGCCGTCGGCGATGACCTCGCCCTCTTCGACGTGGTCTCCGGCGTCGACGATCGGCTTCTGCGTGAACGCACTGCCCTGATTCGACCGTCGGAACTTGTCGAGTTTGTAGATGTCGGGCTTGGCGAACAGTTCGTCCTCCTCGTCGGTCGAATCGGGGCGAACGACCACCCGCTCGGCATCGACGCTCTCGATGACACCGGCGTTGTCGGCCGTGATCGCCGCCAGCGAATCGCGGGCGACCTTCGCCTCCATGCCCGTGCCCACGTACGGCGCGTCGCGCTTGACCAGCGGCTGGGCCTGACGCTGCATGTTCGACCCCATCAGCGCCCGGTTCGCGTCGTCGTTCTCCAGGAACGGAATCATCGACGCACTGATGCTGACCAGCTGCGCGGGCGAGACGTCCATCAGCGTGACGTCCTCCGGATCGACCACGACCGGCTCACCGGCCCGGCGGGCGGCGACCTCGTCCTCCAGAATCGTCCCGTCGTCGTCCAGCTCGGTATTCGCCTGGGCGACGACGTGATGCTCCTCCTCGAGCGCCGAATAGTATCGGACGTCTTCGGTCGCCACGCCGTTCTCGACCCGCCTGTAGGGCGTCTCGATGAACCCGTACTCGTTGACCTTCGCGTAGGTCGCCAGCGAGACGATCAACCCGATGTTGGGCCCCTCGGGCGTCTCGATCGGACAGATCCGACCGTAGTGCGTCTGGTGGACGTCGCGAACCTCGAACCCGGCGCGATCGCGCGTCAATCCGCCCGGGCCCAGCGCCGACATCCGACGCTTGTGGGTGACCTCCGACTCCGGATTCGTCTGATCCATGAACTGCGACAGCTGACTCGACCCGAAGTACTCCTTGAGCACGGCGTTGACCGGCTTGGAGTTGATCAGATCGTCGGGCATCAGCGTCTCGATCTCCTGGGACATGCTCATCCGTTCCTTGATGCCCCGCTCCATGCGCACCAGCCCGATCCGGTACTGGTTCTCGAGCAACTCGCCGATCGTCCGGACGCGCCGGTTGCCCAGGTGATCGATGTCGTCGATCTCCCCCTCCCCGTCGCGCAGGTCGATCAGATGCTGCACGCACTCGAGGATGTCCTCCTCGCGGAGCGTCTGGATCCGCCACGGCTCGAGCTTGTCGCGGACCTCTTCCAGCTCCTCCTCGAGCCGCTCGATCTCGTCCTCGTCCTCCGCGGCGGCGAGTTCGTCCTCCAGCTGGCGCTCACGCTGCTCGAGCGGTTCGACCGTGTCTCGATGGAACTTGTCGTTCAGCTTCAATCGGCCGACCTTCGAGAGATCGTACCGCTCCGGGTCGAAGAACAGCTCCTGGAACAGCTCCTCGGCCTCCTCCTCGGTCGGCGGATCGCCGGGGCGGAGCTGCTTGTAAATCTTCATGATGGCCTCGTCCCGCCCCTCGATGTCATCAGCCATCAGCGTGTCGCGCAGGTACGGACCCGCCTTGACCTCGTCGATGAACAGGACCTTGATCGAGTCGATGTCTCGATCGACGAGCTCGTGGATGGCCTCCTCGGTCAACCGCTCGTTGACCTCGACCAGCACCTCGCCGGTCTCCTCGTCGACGATGCGGTCGGCGGCGATCTTGTCGAGGAGCTCGGTGAAGGCGATCGGAACCCGTTCGATGTCGGCCTTCGACATCTTTCGGATCGACGCCCGCGTGAACTTCTTGCCCTGCGGGACGATCACTTCGCCCTCGTCGTCGGTCACGTCGACCGACGCCTCCTGACCGCGCAGCACGTCCAGGTCGATCTCCTTGAAGTACTCCCCGTCCTCGAAGTGGATCGTCTCCGTGTCGTAGTAGTACTCGAGCAGTTCCTCGTCCGAATACCCCAGCGCCTTCAGCAACACCGTCGCCGGCATCTTCCGCTTGCGATCGATCCGGACGTGCAGGATGTCCGACTTGTTGAACTCGAAGTCCAGCCAGGAACCGCGGTACGGAATGATCCGGCCGGAGTACAGCAGTTTGCCCGAGGACTGCTTGTCGCCCTCGTCGTGGTCGAAGTACGCCCCCGGTGAGCGGTGGAGCTGATTGACGATGACCCGCTCGGTGCCGTTGATGATGAACGACCCCGTGTCCGTCATCAGCGGCAGCTCGCCGAAGAAGACCTCCTTCTCTTTGACGTCGCGGATCGTCCGCGTCTCGGTCTCTTCGTCGACGTCCCAGACGACCAGCCGGATCGTCACCTTGACCGGCGCGGCGTAGGTCATCCCCCGCGCCTCGCATTCGTCGACATCGTACTTCGGCTCCCCGAGCTCGTAGCTGATGAACTCGAGCGTGCAGGTCTCGTTGAAGTCCTTGATCGGAAAGACGCTGTTGAAGACCCCCTGCAGGCCGACGTCCTCGTCGCGCTCGTCCTTGTCGACGTCCGACTGGAGGAACTCCTGGAACGAACGCTTCTGGACGTCGAGGAGATTCGGCGTATCCGCGACCTCCTCGAGGTCGCCGAAGTCCTTCCGCATCCGAAAGTTCGGCTTGATCCGCTTACCCATATCGTCTCCTGAGACGTCGAAACTGGAGTGTCGATTCGTCGGCCGACGATCCGAACGCCCGGCGTCGTCCGCCTCCGGTGTCGACCGGCGGCGCCCCGGGGCCGGGGAGG
>JBDGRG010000138.1:4202-4527 GCA_042218355.1 Bradymonadaceae bacterium | reverse complement strand
AGACGAGCGACTCGACCTCGCCGAAGCCGTCGGCCGGCCCGCCCGGCGGAACGTCGACCCCGTCGGTCAGACCGGTCCGTCGTCGGCGGCGAACCCGCGCCGACAGAGCCGGTCCTCGTTGGTCGACCTGCTGATCCCCCCGATCGCTGACGAGCTATGCAAACGAGATTTGACGATGGCGTTCGACCGAACGTGGTCACATGTGCAGAGCATCCCGTCGAGAGGGAGCGTAAACTAAACACGGTCCCACCCGACTGTCAATGCCGGTCGCGTCGACCGCGCACTCGCTACCCGACGGGTGCGATCGAACTCCGTGGGATGAACG
>JBDGRG010000138.1:0-4192 GCA_042218355.1 Bradymonadaceae bacterium | reverse complement strand
GCTCCCGAGCACGCTGAAAGAAGCGTCGACCGGCGGCGAAGATTTCCACGATGTCCGATCATCCCTCTACCTGACGCCCGGGAGGTCGCTGCGTTCTCCGATCCGCCGGCGAGCATTCTGCAGCACCTGGATCGCCTCCGACAGGTCCGTCAACCGGTCCTCGGCCGGGACGGTCAGCATCCGATCGAGGCACGAACGGAGCAAGTCGTCGGCCAGTCGCTCCTGCTTGCGCTGCCAGGTCTGCCGGTGATCCATCAGTTCGGCGACGTCCCCGAACAGCGGCTCGCCGGTCAACAGCTCGAACAATACGGTGCCGGCCGAAAAGACGTCGGCCCGGGCGTCGTGGTCCTCGCCCTTCCACAACTCCGGCGCCGAGTAGCGCTCGTTCCCCATCGAACTCAGTTCGCCGCTGATCGACTGCAGCTCCGACATCCGAGCGTAATCGAAATCGGTGACCTGCAGCGGCACCGACTCCTCGTCGCCGCCGGTCAGATAGACAGCCCCGGGATGGAGGTTTCGATGGACGATCCCGGCGGCATGGACGACGTCGACCGCTCGGAGCAGTTCGATGCCGTACCGGAGCTGGCGACGCCGCACCGACGGCTCGAGCCGACGCTCGAATTCCAGTTCGGCGATCACGTCGTCGAGCGTCCGCTCGCCGATCCACTCGCTGATCAGGTAGAACGTCCGGGGATCGTCCAGGTCGCGGAACGCGTCGTAGGGCTGAGCGACGTACTCGTTGTCCTCGAGTTCGCTGAGCGCCTCGAGGTCCCGCACGACCCGCCCCAGCGTCTCCTCCCGCTCGCCCGTCGAGGCGAGCGGATCGAATTCGTACGCCTTGATCCGAACCTTCCCGCGCGTCTCGAGAAACCGATGCCGGCCCAGAAACTCGCGGTAGGGGCTGTCGTTCCCGTCGATCTCCCGCTCGACGACGTAATTTTGCAGCTCGGGCAACGTCGATCCGGGTTCGGCCTGCGGGAGGATCACGTCCCGAATTCCCTCCCGCTGCTCGTCCTCGCGCAGCACCCCCGGCCCCCCGTCGACGTGCCGGCCGACGAAGAAATCCCACAGGTGGTCCCCGCGCACCAGGTGGTCCTCTCGCGGATCGTCGATGTCGACCCGAGCTCCTTCGCGCGGCAGGAAGACGACCGGCTCACAGAACAGTTCGTCGGGGAACGATTCGACCTCCTGCCGCAGGAAGTCCCGCAGCGCTTTCGACTTCTTTTCGATGTGGATGAACGGATTCTCGACATTCCCCCATTCGAGCTCCCAGCACCGCCGATCCCCCGTGATCTCCCCCTCCCACCCCTTGATCTCGACGCAGTAAAGCCCCCACTCGCCGATCACGACGGCGTCGTACTCCAGCGCATTCGCCCGGTTCGGCAATTTCAACTCGAAATTGCCGATCACCGTGAAATGCTCCGGGAGTCGGTCCCGAAGCTGGCGAAACCCCTGCCGCTCCGCTTCGTTGACCGGCGTACCGATCCGGCAGTAGTCCGCCATCCTCCATCCGACGACGCGAGTTCAACCAAGTACTCTGAAGACAGCCCCCTCGCCTCGACAATGCCCTGCTGAAGGCACAATCCGTGAAAACTCAAGATTACACGACGGCTTTGGTTTTCGCAAAGCCCACGACGCCCACACCGGGTCCCTCGATGATCGTATGAGATCGACTCGATACACCGAACGAAAAAAGGCCGCCGAAAGCGGGGCACGAGCCCGCCCTCGACGGCCTCGATGCCGTCGATCGTCCCGGTCGCCAAGCCGTCAGTCGCCCAGTCCCTTCTGTCGCAGCTTGTCGTTCAACTCCGGGACGGCCTGGAAGGCGTCCTCGACGAGACCGTAGTCGGCGACGTCGAAGATCGGTGCCTCCGGGTCGGTATTGATCGCCACGATGTATTTCGATCCCTTCATCCCCGACAGGTGCTGGATGGCTCCAGAGATGGCGATCGCGACGTACAGCTGTGGGGCGACCACCTTGCCGGTCTGTCCGATCTGCCAGTCCGACGGGGCGTATCCACTGTCGACCGCCGCCCGGCTCGCGCCGACGGCGCCGCCGAACAGATCGGCCAGCTCCTCGAGCATGTCGAACGCCTCGGCCGATTCCAGCCCCCGGCCCCCGGAGATCACGACGTCCGCGTCGGTCAATTCCGGGCGCTCGCTCTGGACCAGCTCCAGTCCCAGGTGATCGACGGACTCGGGCGTGGCGACCTCGACGTCGAATGCCTCGACCGGAGCCGCGTCGTCGCCGGCCGACGCATCGTCGAAATCAGTGGTCCGCACCGACGCGACCTTCGGCGAAGTCTCGACGCGGAGCGTCTTGAAGATGCTACTCGACCACATCGGCCGCTTGAACTTCAACTCGCCTTCTTCCTGCCAGACGTCCATCGCGTTGGTGACCATCCCCGCCTCGAGCTGCTGGGCCACCCTCGGGAGGTAGTCCGAGCCCTGGGCGCTGGACGCCGCGGCGACGATCTCCGCGTCGATCTCCGCGGCGACCTCCGCGACGACCGGCGCGTACGTCTCGGCGACGTAGCTCTCCAGATCCTCGTGTGCGACCGTCCACACCCGGTCCGCCCCGTACGCCGCCAACTCGTCGGCGTAGGGCTCCGGATCGTCGGAGAGTACCAGCAGATGCAGGTCGCCGCCGGTCGCCTCGGCGGCCTCTCGACCGAACGTCAGCACCGAATAGGTCGCCTTGCGAATCTCGCCCGCCTGGATTTCCGCCACGACGAGTACGTCACTCATGATGGCTCCTCTTCGTGCTCCGAGTCGCTATCGTTCGAGTTCGCCGCCGGTCCGTCCGACGCCGCCTTCAGATCAGATTGGCCTCGTCCTCGAGCTTCTCGATCAACTCGTCGACGTCCTCGACGATTTCACCGGCCTCCCGCTCGGGCGGAAACTCGAACCTCTCCGCCTTCAGTTTGGGGGCGATGTCGACCCCCAGCTCGTCCGGCGTCGTCACGTCGAGCGGCTTGTTCTTGGCCTGCATGATGTCCGGCAGGGCGGCGTAGCGCGGGTCGTTCAACCGCTCGATCGCGGTGATGATCGCCGGCAACCTCAGCCGTTTGGTATCCGACCCGCCGTCGATCTCGCGGTCGACGGTCACCCACCCGTCGTCCCCCAGCTCGACCTCGTAGGCGAACGTCGCCTGCGGCCAGCCCAGATACGCCGCCAGCAGCTGACCCGTCTGGTTGCGGTCCGTGTCGAGCGACAGTTTCCCCAGCGTAATCAGATCGGGCTCCTCGTCGCGGGCGACCTCGGCGAGGATCCGCGCGACCGCGTCGCTGTCCGGGTCCTCGTCCGTCTCGACCAGGATGCCGCGGTCGGCCCCCATCGCGATGCCCTTTCGGATCTCCTTGGTCGCGTCGGACGAGCCGACCGACACGACGACGACCTCCCAGTCCTCGTCGTCCGCGTCGGCGTGTTCCTCCTTCAGCTGGATCGCCTCCTCGACGCCCCATTCGTCCATCTGATTCATCACCTCTTCGCCCCCTTCGGTCTCGACCGCGGTCCCATCGTCCGAGATCGAGATCTTCTGATCGGGGTCCGTCACGCGTTTGACCGTGCTCATGATCTTCACGGCGACCTCCTTTGGTCAGTCGAGAGAAATTGGATCGGGGTTGGACGTCGACTCCGCACGGCCCGCTCCCGCCGGTGCGCCCGGCCGAGGAACTATCCGCGGAGCCCGTCCAGCAACATGTCGGCCACTTGCTCGGCTTCGTCGGCGACATCCTCGGGGATGTCGGCCTTCAGCGTGAACTCCAGCAGCACTTCGTCGAGCGCCCCGAAGATCGACCGCGCCATCAGACGACTGTCCAGGGCCGTGTCGAAGACGCCCTCCGCCTGGCCGCGATCGATCAACCCCTTCAGTATACCGAGATAGTCGCCGAACTTCGGATTGTCGTACTCCTTGATGAATTTGGCGCTCTGACGAAGCTCGACGGTGATGAATTCGGCCAGATGGGGGTTCTCGACCGCCAGCTGAAAGTGCAGTTCGACGAACCGTCGCAGTTGGCCCTCGACCGTTCCGCCGACCTCCTCGAGT
This sequence comes from Bradymonadaceae bacterium, assembly GCA_042218355.1. GTDB lineage: Bacteria > Myxococcota_A > Bradymonadia > Bradymonadales > Bradymonadaceae > CAJXPB01. The sequence continues at coordinate 144 of JBDGRG010000138.1, read as the reverse complement.
TCCGACTGGATCCGGTCGATGATCCATTCCATTCGGTCCTCGAACAGCGAGATCAGAAGGTCGTCTTTGTCCTCGAAGTACAGGTAGATCGTCCCGTCCGCGACCCCCGCTCGCTCGGCGATCTCGGCGACCTTCGTGTTGTAG
>JBDGRG010000137.1:0-4392 GCA_042218355.1 Bradymonadaceae bacterium | reverse complement strand
ACGACTCCTGATCGACCAGCAAGAAGTAATCGCCCTTCTGCTGGGCCGTCCACTCCAGCGTGTCGGCCGTCGGTTCGGCCGCACAGCACCGCTTGGCGTCGGAGTGCCCCGACTTGCAGGCCCCCTTCTGGAGCTTGCCGAGCTTCGGACACGACGGCAGAATGAACATCGCCAGATCGCAACCCGCGTTTTTGGTCTTCACGCGGACCGTCTCGTCCTTCTTCACACCGGGCAACGCGACGATCACCTCCTTGCCTTCGGCGGCCGTCCCGCCCGAGCCCGGCCCACACGAGTCGGTGGAACTGAAGTTCGCCAGCCCCAGGTACGGTGCCCAGGCGTCGACCTTGAACGACTTGTTGTTCGGCGCTCGAATGGGCGCGGCGCAGCTCGACCCCCTGCACTCGTCCCGCTTCTGCTTGCCGGACCCGACGTCCTGCGCACAGGTCGTCCCGCACGTGTAGCTGGCCCATCCGTCGGATTCACAGATCTCCACGGACTTGTCCGAAACGCATCGCTGCTTGCCCGCGGCCGGACAGGCCAACTTCGTCGCTTGATAGGTCAACTTGAACGACCCGTTCTGGCGTCCCCGCCTGTCCTGAACGAGCAAGTAATAGATGGAACCGGCCTGGAGTTTGGTCGTCAACGGCAGGCGATCGGCGGCGCCGAGCGTCTCTCCCTTGCAGTGCTTCTTTCGCACCTCCAGCAACGCGTCCATGTTCTGGGTTTCCTTCAGGTCGAAGTCGACCTCGATCGACCCCGACGCCTTCAATCGGAAGATGCGCTCGGGCCCCTCGGCGTTTTCATTTTGCACCGCCAGCAGATCCGATCCCTTCGACAGCTCGACCGTGCTCGGCGACGTGTAGCTGTCACCATCGGCGACCTCCCCGAGATCTTCGACCGCCATGCTCGGACACGACAGGTTGTCCCACGACACCTCGAAGCTCCCGCTGTCGGTGCCGGTCTTCCCCTCGACGATCAGATAGTACGTCCCGCTCGATTGGAACTCGACGGTCCCCTTGGGCCCGTCGACGGACGCAACGACCGACCCGTCGCAGCCCCCCTCGCGGACCTCCATCACCGGGGAGTCGAACTCCGACCGCGAGGTCAGCTCGAACTCGACCGCCGCCGGCTCCGGCACCTCGAAGGTCAAGACGCGCTCGGGGCCGCTCTTCCCGTCCTCGGTCTTCTCGGTCGTCAACTGGTCGGTCCCCTCCGAGAGATCGAGCGCGTCGCTAGTCTTCCCGCTGCGGGCCATCTCGAGCGTCTTCAGGTCGACCGTGGCCGACGTCGAACACGGGTCGACCGAGGTGTCGGGCGCGACGTCCGGTTCGACGTCTGCCGCCGTATCCGCGACGGTGTCGACACCCGTGTCGGCGGCGTCCTCCCCGCCGTCGTCGTCGGTGTCAGTCGTCGGCAGGACGGTTCCGCCCCCGTTGTCTCCGCCGCCACCGCCCCCGCACCCGGCAGCGACGAACAGCGAACCGGCGGCGAGCATCGCGATCCACGTCGTCCCGAGACGCATTCGATCCTTCACGGCTGTTCCCTCTGGCTCGAGAGCAGAAAGCGTCAGAAGCGCGCATCAATTATCCCGGACTTCGACGGGTGAAACAAGTTTTGCGGGCTCGAACGGCTGGGAACCCGAAGGTCTCCGCCGTACGCCGCGTCCGACCCCCGACTGCGCATAAAGCGGGGTCGAGCTGTTCAACCGCCCGCACTGCTATTCAGTTCGCCGAAACTCCTCGCCTTGCTCCTTCCGGCAGCCGTCACGCCTGCGATGCCCACCCCGGTCTTGAATTCGCCCGGTCCTGGAACCAAAATGCCGGTCTCGGTTGTTTCTCCGCCCACCCATTTCGATGACACACCGGTCGCGACAACCCGAGGAGGGGGGCGCACAGGCCGATTCCGCCGTCGGCGAGCGGGTCGATGGCCGCTTCCACGTCACGGATCACCTCGCGTCCGGCGGATACGGCGAGATCCTCTCGGCGGTCGACGAACAACACGACCGGGAGGTCGCGCTGAAGACGCTGCGCACCGACGAGCAGGGGCACGACTCCCGGGCGCTGGCCCGGATGCGACAGGAGGCCGAGCTGCTGCAGGCGCTCGACCACCCGAATCTGGTCCGCGTCTGGGATCTCGTCGACACCGGCGACCGCGAATTCCTCGTGATGGAGCTGCTGCGCGGCCCCACGGTCGACGAGTTGATCGCCAGCAGCGGGCCGGCCGACCCCGCACTCGTGCGCGAACTCGCCGGTCAGTTGCTCTCCGCGCTGGCCGCCATGCACGACGAGGGCGTCACGCACCGCGACATCAAACCCGAGAACATACTCGTCGACGTCAGTGACGACGGCTCGCCCGTCGCGAAACTCGTCGACTTCGGCGTCGCCAAAGCTCAGGAATTCGTCGACTCCAATCAGGAACACACCCTGGTCGAGACGACCGACGGTGATTTCGTCGGCACGCCCCGATACGCGTCACCCGAGCAGGCGGTCGGCGATCCCGTCGGGCCTCCCAGCGACCTGTTCAGCCTCGGATTGGTCGTCGCGGAGTGGTTGACCGGGACCCCTCGCGTCGAGGGGGAGGACCAGCGCGGGATCGTCTCGTATCTCATCCAGCCCGAACCGGTCGACGTCTCCGACTGCCCGGACTCCTGGCACGACTGGCTCGGAACGATGCTCGCCAAGGGTCCGGACGATCGATTCGAGACCGCGCGAGACGCACGCGAGGCACTCCGAGAGGTCCCGGTCGAGGGTCAACCGTCGCTCGACACGCTCCCGCGCTCGACGGCCGACACCACGCCCCCCGCCCTCGAGACCACGCAGTCGGGCGAACGAGATCTCGAGGTACTCGACCTTCGAGACGGAGAAGGGCATGTCGAACGTACCGACGGAGAACACACCGACCCACCGGCGCAGCACGAATCGACCTCGACCAGCCGGCAGAGCCCATCGGGCACCGAGACGACCGCGGATCGCGCGCCCTCGGGGCGCGCCTCCGCCGACCGAATCGATCGCTCCCCCGCACACCGGGCCCCCCACCGCGACGAGGCGCCGACGGAAACCGACGGACCGACGACAAACGATCTGATCTGGACGGCGGTCTCTGCATTCGTCTTCCTCGTCTCACTGGCGATCTTTCTCTGGACCGTTCTGTTGTAGTCGACCGATCACCGACGGTCGGGGCCTCCCTCCGTCGATCACACTCGACGTCGGTTGGCTCGCCTCGGCGAGTGAGCTATCGAATGGCTGGAGGATCGCATCGCCGGTACAGTTCGAGTCACTGGACTCGACTAGAAGCAGGTGTGGGGAACGCGACGGCTTCCTCGTACCCTGTCCCCTATCCCCAATTTCCCCGATCCCGGCCAATGCAACACCCCGGCTCCTGCCATTGCGGAACCGTGCAGTTCGAGGTCCGGGCCGACCTCGACGACGAGACGATCCTCGACTGTAACTGTTCGATCTGCCGCAGGAAGGGCTTTCTTCACTTGATCGTCCCGCCCGAGCGATTCGGTCTCTCGGCCGGCCGCGGCGCACTCGCCGAATATCGCTTTGAGACGCGCACGGCACTCCATCGGTTCTGCGAGATCTGCGGCATCCACCCGTTCTATCGGCCCCGCAGCCATCCGGAGTCGGTCGACGTCAACGTACGATGCCTGGAAAACGTCGATCTCGACGACCTCTCTGTCACTCCCTTCGACGGCGCAAACTGGAGCGACCATGTCGATGAGATTCGCAGCTGAGCCGCTCGCCGTATTCGTGCTGGTGGGATTGCTGCTCTCGGGATGCGACCGCAACTCCAACGACCTGCCGGTCTCCTGGGACCCCAGCCCGACCGGCGAATTTCCCACCGTACTCGAGCGGCGGGGAAAACACCCGACACCGGCCGACCTCCCGAACCTCGCACTCGGCCAGTCCAAAGAACGGGCCCTCGAACACCTGAAGACCTACTGCTCCGATCCGGTCCGCCGGGAAGGCGGTCTGTGGGACGGCAAGGCGTACTTCCTGGGATGCCGCGTCGAGGGCGAGGGCGACCTCGACTTCGTCCGCGTCGGATTCTGGCCGCGGCTGAACGACCGCGTCGCGACACTGGAGGTCAAGCGGTCGTCGATTCCCCCGGTGATCGTCTGGCGCAACATCCGGAACGTCCTCCCCAATCGAACGGACACCGCTCTGCTGCACCGACTGATCCGGATCGAAACCAAACGCTACCGCCTGATGGCCGACTGGGACCGCGGCCACGACGGGCCGGTCCACATCACCGTCGGTTTCGCTCCCGACATTTCACCCGACCGCATCGCCCCTTCCAAGGGCGGGGAGTAATCCCTCCCTGCGGCCGCCCCAGACCGCGAACCTCCAACCTCCGCTCTCGGTCCCCACTCGAGGGCCCGGTCGATGC
>JBDGRG010000136.1:1873-4103 GCA_042218355.1 Bradymonadaceae bacterium | reverse complement strand
TCATCCGACACGCCGCTCGAGAGCTGCGCGATACGTCCGCCGATCTGGACCGACTGCTCCCCGCGCTGGCGGACGTCGTCTCCGCGACCGAGGCGGACGTCCCAGACGCCGCGTCGGAGTGGTCCGATCTGGCGCCGGTGGCCGAGGCCTGGTCGATGCTGTTTCGCACCGAACAGCGGTTTCTGTCGTGGTCGACCGTCGGTCGACCGACGCCGGAACTGTCGGTCTTCGAGCCCCCGCTCGAATCGCTACATCTGAACGAACCCGAGAGCCTGCCCTGGGAGCTGCCGCTGCTCTGCTGGAGCGTGCGCGAACAGAATGCGCTGCGGGATCTGCTCGATGGTTTCTGTCAGACGATGGAGAAGGAGCTCGACGACCGGCCCGAGCTCCCCGATCGCATCGAGCGGGCGACCGACGCCCTCGAACTCGAGCCGCTCGAACAGCCGGTCGACGTCCACGTCGCGGACTTCGACGAGGAGGTCAGTTCAGAGAAGCGATATCGGTCGGAGCGGGCGAGGCGGGCGGCAGATCGGAATCTGCGCCACCAGTTCGACATGCTCGACGACCGGACCCAGCAGCAAGCCTTGATGCGGCTGCGCGGGGCATTCGACGGGTTCTTTCAGCTCTCGAAACCGGTCTGGGAGCGCCGCTTCCAGGCCTGGGAGGAGCTGGACGGTCTCGACGCCTTCGAGCTGCTGACGCGGGAGATCCGAAACGTCATCGGAACGGCGGCCTCGATCGACCCCTTCGCCGCCCCGGACGAACTCGAGCTGCGGCCCGCGCCGACCTTCGCCTTCTCCGTTGCCTTCGAGGAGTCGAGTCGCGTCGCCAAGTGTCGGCTGCCGCTGATCGCGCTGGAGGTGGCGTTCGACGCCGCGCCGGCGAAGATCCGACTGGTGGAGGTCCCCGACGACCCGGAGCAGCCGTGTCGCTGGCTGGGCGACCGCGAGTTGACGTTGAGGAACTTCGTCGACCGATCGACGGGCGACCTGCTCGCCTCGATCGAGGACGACACCCTCGGGCTGGTCTTCGAGCGCCCGTCGGCGTGACTGCGCCTCGAGAGCTCTGGCGATGTCCGACTCCTCCGAATCCATCCCGCTCACCGACGCCGTCGGTGGCCTCGAGGAGCTGCGCGCGATCGTCGACGACTTCTACGCGCGCGTCTTCGAGGACCCGATCATCGGGTTCATGTTCGACGAGGTCGACCGCGGGCGGATCGTCGATGCGCAGGTCGAGTATCTGCGGGCGAAGGTCGGCGAGGCCGATGTCGAGTACGAGGGCGAACCGATCCGGGCTGCGCACCGCGACCTGCCGATCACGGTCGGTCACTTCGACCGTCGACACGCTCTGTTGGTCGAGACGCTCGAGGACTGGGACGTCCCGGAGCCGGCACGGGAACGGTGGATCGAATTCGACGCCGCGCTGCGCGACCTGGTGATCGAGACGGGCGAGCAGGCCCGCGAGGAGATGCTATCCGATGGGGGTTCGGAGGGGGAGTGACGTCGCGACGTAGCCAGAGCATCCTTGCTCTGGCGGATCGGTCAGGTACCGAGGTACTGAGGTATCCAGGTATCCGGGTACGGGGTGGGTCTGCGAGGTCGATGAAGCGCTCGAACGCGGATGGGTTGCGGGCGAGAAGCCAGAGGCGAGACGCCCGTCTAGGGGGTGCGACGTAGCCAGCGCATCCCTGCTCTGGCGAGTACGGCGTATCGCCGTTTCGACACGAGCTGGAAGCTCGGTCTACGGCCATGCGACGTAGCCAGAGCATCCCTGCTCTGGCGGGTACGGCGTCCCGCCGCCGTTCCGACACGAGCTGGAAGCTCGGTCTACGCCCGTGCGACGTTGCCAGCGCATCCTGCGCTGGCGCGGCGGTCACGACGCCGCGCGGTCGACCTCGCTCCGCGTGTCGAAATTGGGCGGCTCGTCCGGTGCGTTGAACATCGACAGCTGCATGTCGGCGTCGACGCCGACGGTCTGGCGGGGGGCCATCTCGCGCCAGACATTTTCGCCCTCGAGGGGCTCGCTGGCGAAGAGCAGGTGATTGACGTCGCCGCTGTCGGTGGGCGACTCGCAGACGTCAGCGAAGTGCGGACAGACGTCCCGCTCCGGACATTCCGTCTTGTGAGTGCTGTAGTACAGCGGCTTGCCGCCCTGATGGGCGATCATCGTGTGCCCGTCCGTCAGGATGAACGACAGGAACAGGTCTTCGTCGTCCCAGGGCGGCTCGTAG
>JBDGRG010000136.1:1013-1832 GCA_042218355.1 Bradymonadaceae bacterium | reverse complement strand
TCGATCCCGGTCATCGAGCGGATGGTGTCGACGGTCTCCTCCGCCGCGTCGACCATCTGGTCGAGCGGGGGATTCGGCTCGGTGATGTCGAACCGCCGCCGCATGTTCGACAGCAGCAGGTAGAACAACACCTCGCTGTCGGTATCTCCGAGGATGTAGCTCCCCAGCTCGGGGTAGATCATCGATTCGATGTCACCCCGGTAGTCCTCGAAGTTCGTAACGCCGCCGTTGTGGGCGAAGACCCACCGGCCGTGCTGGAACGGGTGGGAGTTGACCATCGACAGCTCGCCGTGCGTCGCCCGCCGCAGGTGGGCGACGACCGTCTGTGAGGAGACGATGCCGGAGACCCGTTTGAACAGGCTGTCGGCGATCGCGCTGTCGGCGGTCTTCACGACGTGGGGGACCTTGTTCTGGTAGTACGCCACCCCCCATCCGTCGGGGTGTTCCTCCCCCTGCTGGACCAGCGCATTGTCCGCGCCGAGAAGGCTGCGGTGAACCTGGCTGTCCAGCACCGAGCGAAAGCCGAAGAGACGACACATCGTCCCGTCCGTCGTCGAAAACGGTTGACGTCGAAGTCGAGGGGGCACCGACGGCGTGTCGACACGCACAGATGCCCAGCTACCCCGTGACTGTGAAGTTTAGCCACAAAACCATAGCGATCAAGTATGGATTACACGGCCGCGTCGGATCGGCCCCTATTGCACACCCGCCCCACGCATCTCGCGTCTCGCCTCTGACTTCTCGACGCGCAGATCGCCAGAGCTGGGAAGCTCTGGCAACGTCGCGGGCCCGCTCGACCTCAGTACCTCGATACTTCAG
>JBDGRG010000136.1:0-1003 GCA_042218355.1 Bradymonadaceae bacterium | reverse complement strand
TCCCCCAATCCAACCCTATCCATCGAACTCCGCCAACTCCACGGCGATCGCGTCGAGCACCGGTCGGTACCGCCACCCCTTCTCGGGCGTCTCGTCGAGCAGGATCGAAAACGCAACTCGGCGGCCGGACTGAGTTCTCACCCACCCGGACAGCGCCGAGACGTCGTTCAGCGTGCCGGTCTTGCCCCGCAGCCGGTCGGCGGCGGCCGTATCTTCCATGCGTTCCTTCAACGTCCCGTCGCGCCCGGCGATTGACAGCGAGGCGAGGTACTCCGGCGCCCACCGGTGGTCGGACATGCTCACCAGCAGCCGCACGACGTTGCGGGCCGAGATCGCGTTGCCCTCGTACAGCCCGCTGCCGTTGTGCAGCTCGAACTCGTCGGTCGCCAGCCCCGCCGAGACGAGGAATTGTCGCACCCGACCGCGGGCCCGTTCCCAGGTCGCCGGCGCCCCCTCCTCGCCGCGGCCGAGCGTGCGCAAAAGTTGCTCGGCCATGAAGTTGTTGCTCCACTTGTTCATCGCGAGGATGGCGTAGGAGAGGGGGTGCGAGGTGTCGGTGTGGAGCGCCTGCGCACCCGACGGCACCTCGCCCCGTCGGACGTCGCCCTCGACGGTCACGCCGACCATCTCGAGGGCCCGCTCGAGGACCGAGCCGGCGAACCGCGAGGGATAGTCGATCCGAAGCCGCTCGCTGACCGGCTCCGAGTCGGCGCCGATCGCACCGGCGACCCGGATCCGGGTGCGCCGGCCGTCGATCGGCTCCGACGAGAACGAGACGCTCTGGCCGTCGCCCGGGAGCGTCCGGACGTGCTTCTCGAGGTCGACGTAGTCGTTGGGGGGCGACATCTCGATCGTCGGATCCGCCATCCCCTCGTCGGGGGGGGTGACCGTCACCTGCACGGCGTTGAAGCTGACCGAGACCGCCCCGACGGGCGCGCGGTAGGAGGCGTCCTCGTCCTTCTGGCCGAATCCGGGCGGCAGATAGGCGTCGGCGAAGGCGGAG
>JBDGRG010000135.1:0-3279 GCA_042218355.1 Bradymonadaceae bacterium | reverse complement strand
ATCCGGGTGTGCGCGACCAACTACGCGTCGACGAGACGACCGGGCCGGTCCGCGAGGTCCTCGACGAGGGGGCGCACCTCTACCTGACGCCGGCGCTTCGGTACTGGCGGCGGCTCGCGGAGGACGACGCGGGCGGCGAACTGTCGGATTCCGAACGGCGCCGGGCGAGGGGGCTTCTGCTCGACTGGCTGGAGGGGGAGACGGAGGTCTCGACCGGCGAGATCGAGCGGATGGTCCACGAGGTCGCCGGCCGTGAGGGCAAGATCTACTGCATGATGGACTATCGGCCCTGGGCGCGGATCTACGGGTACCTGGTGAGCGGGCTGGCGAGTCTGGCCCGTGGCGTCGGGTACGCGGGACTGGTGGTGCTGTTCGACGAGGCGGAGTTCTACTCGTTGCTCAGCGCCGAGAATAAGGAGTTCGCGCGGACGCTGTTCAAGGCGTACGCTCGGGCGTCGGTTCCGTCGAACCGCAGCGATCTCGAGCTGCCGTTCGACCCGGAGGCGCTCGATCTAGGTGGATACGGCGTGCAGCAGGACCTCCCGGCGCGGTACGGCGAATCGTTGACCCTCTACAGCGTCTTCGCGATGACCCCGCACGAGGAGGGGGTCGAGGCGATCGAGGAGGCCGTCCCCGAGTGTGTCGTCACGGAACTCGACCGGTTCGGCGAGGGGGAGTACCGCGAGTTGGCGGAACGGACGACGCGGGCCTATGCTCGGGCGACGGACCTGGACGAGGAGCTGTGCGATCGGTTGACCGGGCCGCTGACGAAGATCGTCGACGGGCTGCTCGGCAGCGGGTTTCTGGAGAATCCGAGGGCGGCGATGAAGTTCATCGTCGAGTTCCTCGACGTCGCGCGGCACCGCCCCGACAGCGTGGGAAAGGTGGTCGGCGAGCTGCGCGAGCAGTTCGTGGGGTGAGGTCGGAGGGGGGAGCGAGGTTTCGGCGAGTGTTGCTTAGGCAACGCTGGAGGGTGGTAGCTGACAGATCATCTTCCCCGGTACCACGAGGGCACCGGGGCCGGACCGAACTGGTGTTGGCACAGCGGTTAGCTGACGGATCATCTTCCCCGGTGCCGTGAGGGCACCGGGGCCGGTCCGTCGACCGAGCTTTCAGCACGGTTGGGACGGTCGAGAGTGGAGGGGCGAATTCGCCCCTGCTACTCATCGGGCGACTCGACTCTTACCGGGAACTCCGGAGTCGGAGGTTGTCGGCCTAATTGCCCAATTGCCTACTCGCCCAATTGCCCAACTCCCAGCCCTCGGCAGGCAGTAAATCAAGGGGGCACGCTCCTCACTGGTCGTCTTGCTCCTCCTCGATCTCTTCAGTGACGGCCTCGCGTTCGTTCTCGACGACGTCGACCAGTTCCTCGAGGGTCTCGGTGTATTTGGCGATCTGGTCGTCGGAGAGGTCGCTGTGGACTTCGCCCTCCTCGAGCAGCTCGGCGACGTTGCGCATGCCGGTGAGCGAGACGTTGAGTTGGCGCTTGCGCTTCTTGAGCTGCTGGAGTTTCTGGTCGTCCTGCAGCTGGTCGAGGTCGCGGGAGATGGTCGACTTGGCGACGCCGAGCATTCGCGCCAGGTCCGAGACGTGCGCGCGAGCCTTTCGCCAGGGCGAGCGATCCATGATCTCCCCGATCAGCTCGCGGCGCATCGCGCCCGAGATCTGGCGGCGCTGAGCGTTCAGCGAGATGGCCTTCACCCAGCCCTCGTCCTCGCCCTCCTCCTCGATGTCGTCGTATTTGATCGGGATCTCGTCGTCGGGCAGTTCGAGGATCTCGTCGGCGATGTAGAGCCGAGTCATCCCGTCGATGACGTTGTTCGTCGACTCGTCGACGACGATCGGGTACTCGATCCCTTCGTCCCACATCGACTCGACCAGCGCGTCGGGGTCGGCGTTCTGCTCGATCAGGTCGTGGTAGGGCATCCGGAGCGTCTCACCCTCGACCTCGACGTAGGGCACGCCCTCGTCGTCGGTCGGCAGCTGCGAGAAGTCGATCTCGTATTCACTCATCGGTCTCCTCCCGGTTCGATTCATTTACACTCGGCGCTTTTAATTTCACGGGAGGGCAGTGAGGTCAAGGGATCTTGGAGCCGTTAAGCCGTTGAGCCGTTGGGCTGTTGAGCCACGGTCGCACGACCATTGCCATCCCTTCTCCCTTCTGCCTTCTCCACAGTTCCCTCGTTGTCCGAGACTGTCGATTGTAGTAGCCGAACTGCTGCATCGTATTTCGAACCTGTCAGCGAGAACGACAAGGAGAAGCATGTCCGAGATCTACGACTTGCGGATGGCGCTGGACCGGATCCGTCCCGAGATCTGGCGGCGGCTCGAGGTGCCCGCGGATCTGTCGCTCGCGGGGTTGAGCAGGGCGATCCAGCGGGCGTTCGGGTGGAACGGCGGTCACCTGTGGCGGTTCGAGCGGCGCGGGCGGGAATGGGGGGTGCCGAACGAGCACGACCTTACCGATCCCCCGGCGGATGCGCGGACCACCAGTGTCGGCGATGCGTTGGGCGACGGAGTCGGGCGGTTGGACTACGTCTACGATTTCGGGGATCACTGGGAGGTGACCGTCGAGGTCGAGGACCGCTTCGCCCCGGAGTCGTCCGTCGATTCCCCGCGCCTGCTCGATGGCGAGCGGGCGGGGCCGCCGGACGACTGTGGCGGACCGCCGGGATACCAGCAGCTCGTCGAGGGGCTCGAGACCGGAGATTTGCCGGATTTCCACCAGCGCTGGGAGGACTGGGATCCCGAGGCGTTCGATGCAGACGAGCGCGAGCTCCCCTCCGTCGAGACCCTCGAAGAACGGGCTCGCGTCGACGCAGCCAGGCTGGGAGCGCTGTCGGTCGAGGAGGTATCGGAGCGAGCGACATCGTCCGGGGCGTCCATCGACGACCCGGCCGACGTCTCGTCGGGGGAGCTGGCCGAGGCCATCATCGATCCGAAGGCCGACGTCGACCTCGGGGGTCTCGTCGAGACGCTCGAGGAGATCGAGGCCACAGAGGTCGACGATCTGGGCGATCTGGCGGAGATATCGTTCGAGGTCGACGACCTCGGCGAGGAACTCGAGGAGGCGCGCGAGGAGGTCGCGGCGACCGCGCAGTCTCAGTCCGGCGACCGCATCGTGCCTCCGCCCGGTGAGAAGCTGCGCACCTTTCCGACCTCGATGGCGGTTCGGGACTGTCTGTCTCGGTTGTCCGTCGGCCAGCTCGACCGGATCTTTGACAATCTGGGTTTCGACGAACGCCCCTCGCGGCGCGAACAGCGCGCGAATCTGATCGC
>JBDGRG010000134.1:8811-12578 GCA_042218355.1 Bradymonadaceae bacterium | reverse complement strand
AGTACGCCTGTGAGTCTACTCGATCAGCGAGGTGAAAGTCCACGACCAGGTTGAACGCATTCCGACCTGCAGCGGAAGGGTACGGCACCTTCGCGAGGAGGTGTGGAGAGTTCTCGGAAGCGAACGACCAGCCCGCAGGAGAACGAACTCGATTCGGCCGAGGCAGAGTGGCGAGCCTACTTGACCGTGGCGAAGCCCCCCGGAGGAGAGTCCGGGTCGAGCCTGTCGCGGTGATGGGTAGCGTGTCAAAGCGACGACAGGACCTGTCAGGTGGTTGGAGGCGGGATGGACGGAAGGTCGAGTAGACGGACCAGGGAGGCCTGCTCGGGCATCGCCCCGGTGGTATGGTCGAGATATTGTGGCACTCCCGCGAAAGCAGGGAGCAAACAGAGAAAACAAACGTCGACCTCCCCCCCGAGGGAGCCGAGCAGGAGTCGGAGTTCCCATAGTAGCCGAGAAGCTGTTCGAGGAGAGGGCAGTGGAGCGAAGGGGAACAGGAAGACGGAATCTCGGATGTTCACAGCGACGGATACCCCTCGAGTCCAGTGTCTGAGAAGACTAAACAGCTCGAAGAAGTGGACGGCGACCGACCCGAAGCGGACCCGGTGGTGTGGACGGATGGGATGCTACAGGCCCTTGAAGAAGGGGTTGAAGGAGGCAAGTGGTACAGTCTGATCGACAAGGTTTGGAGAGAGGCGACGTTGAGGCGGGCTTTCGAGCGTGTGAAAGCGAACGAAGGAGCGCCGGGCGTCGACCACCAGACGGTTGAAGACTTCGAGCGTCACCTCGACGCAAACATCGAGCGCCTGTCCGAGCAGCTTCGGGAGGGAAGCTGGCAGCCCAATCCGGTCAGGCGCGTATGGATTCCCAAGCCGGGGCGGGACGAAGACCGGCCGCTGGGTATCCCGACGGTCGAGGACCGCATCGTGCAGATGGCATGCCTGATGGTGCTGGAGCCGATTTTCGAGTCCGACTTTGCTCCGCAAAGTTACGGGTTCCGGCCCGGCCGATCGGCGAAAGATGCGCTGCGGCGAGTCGACGAGTTGCTCGAGGGGGGCAACGAGTGGGCAGTCGACGCCGATGTCCGAAGCTACTTCGACACCATCCCGCACGCCCGATTGATGGAACGTGTCGAGGAGAAGGTGTCGGACGGACGGATGCTCGAGCTGATCGAGTCATTCCTCGGCCAGGAGGTCGTCGATGAAGACGGCGAGGTGACCCAACCCGGGAAAGGAACGCCTCAGGGCGGGGTCATCAGTCCCCTTCTGGCGAACATCTATCTCGATGCCCTCGACCAGAAGATGGCTGAGGAGGGGTACGAGATGGTCCGCTATGCCGACGACTTCGTCGTGCTGTGCGAAACTGAACAGCAGGCCCGGCAAGCGCTCGAGCTGATCGAACAGTGGGTCGGGTCACATGGGCTGGAGCTGCACCCGGAGAAGACGTCCGTGGTGGAGGTCGACGGCGAACGAGGCATCGAGTTTCTCGGCTACCATTTCCATGATGGAATCCGGGAGCCGAGAGACAAGGCCAGGCAGCGCTTCAAGGAGAAGATACGCGACCGGACGCCGCGAACGCCCGGGAAAAGCCTGGAGGAGGTCATCGAGGACGTGAACGAGATCAGCCGGGGATGGTACGAGTACTTCCAGCACAGCTTCTGGAACGTCTTCCCGGCAATAGACGGATTCGTCCGCGACCGACTGCGGGCAATCTGCCGGCAGTTTCAGGACATGTCTGGACCGGCCACGAAGGTCGATCGGAAAAGATGGCCGAACGCCTACTTCGCCGATCTCGGGTTGTTTTCGATGGAAACGGCCCGGAACCGGTTACTGTAGTCCCTACCCGAGGGTGAACTGTCGACTGGAGAGCCACATGCGGGAAAATCGCACGTGTGGTTCGGAGGAGGGGGCGGGCAACCGCCCCTATCCTACCGCTCTGGCACCGACCCGATCTACTCCCTCGTCCCACGGTTTCCGATCAGACCCCTGATCGACTCGCCCCCCGATGACGAACACTGATTGCCGATACGCGACGTGCCGATGAGCATCGAACTGAAGCGCGCCTACGACGCACCGGACGATTCGGACGGACGCCGCGTCCTCGTAGACAAATTCTGGCCCCGCGGGGTCACCAAGGAGGAGGCCGCGCTCGACGAGTGGCGAAGAGAAGTCGCCCCGAGCGACGAGTTGCGGGAGTGGTTCGACCACGATCCCGACCGGTTCGATTCGTTCCGGGACCGCTACTGCGACGAACTCGAGAACGCCCCCGACGCCTGGCGCCCGCTCCTCGAAGCGGCCCGGGAAAGAACGGTGACACTCGTCTACGGGGCCTCCGACCGCGAGCACAACCACGCCGTGGTCCTGCGGGACTTCCTGCTCGACCGGCTCGACGGCGAGTCGGACTGACACGGTCGCGGACGGCGTGTCTGGCGTCCGTCGTCCAACGGAACTCGGGCGACGAAGCGGCGCGGACGCAGATCGAGGCGTATCGCACGCGTCGCCGGCGCCGAGACGCCCTGGCGGCGTTCGCACACGCCATTCCGTCTGTGCTACGCTCACTGCAAGCTTCGACGAGACTTCCCGCCGCGTCGACATGACCGACCGACCCTCCGAGCTGGAGCTGTCCCGCGAGAAGCTGGCGGAGATGATCGACCGGGCCGCCGGCCGGGTGCTCGACCACCTCGAGGATCTCCGCGAGCAACCCACGGACCGAACCGGCGAGCTGGACGAGCGCATCGAGGACCTCTCCGAACCGCTCCCGGCGGAGCCGACCCCGTTCGCCGAGCTGATGGACACCCTCTTCGAGGAGGCCATCCCTCGGTCGGTCCACACCGGCCATCCGGGATTTCTGGCCTACATCCCCGGCGGCGGTCTGCCGCACGCGGGCGTCGCCGACCTGGTCGCCGACTCGGTCAACCGCTACGTCCCCTCCTGCCACACCGCCCCCGCCCTCGCCCGGTTGGAGGCGACGGTCGTCCGTTGGCTGAGCAGGATCGTCGGTTACGGCGACGGCGCCTTCGGCCTGCTGACGACCGGCGGGTCGATGGCCAATCTCGTCGCGCTCGACGTCGCCCGCCGCGAGCGGCTCCCCGAAGATTTCTTGAACGGCGCGATCTACACGAGCGACCAGTCTCACCACTCGGTCGCCAAGGCGGCGCGGACGGCGGGGTTTCCGGCGGATCGGATGCGAACGATCCCGACCGACGACTCGTACCGCATGCGAGTCGACGCGCTGCACTCGGCGATCGAGCGCGATCTCGAGGCCGACGACCGACGGCCCTTCATGGTGGTCGCCAACGCCGGCACCACGAATACGGGCGCCGTCGACGACATCGGTCGGCTGGCCGACCTGTGCGCGGACCGCGACCTCTGGCTCCACGCCGACGCCGCTTACGGGGGGTTTTTCGCGCTGACCGAGCGCGGCCGGCGCCGGCTGGAGGGTCTGGATCGGTGCGACTCGGTGACGCTGGATCCGCACAAGGGCCTGTTCCTGCCCTACGGAACCGGAGCGGTCGTGCTGCGCGAGGGCGACGCCCTGGCCCGCACGTACGCCGCCGACGCCGAGTACATCCCCGATCCCGAGGAGAGCGAGGGAACGGGCGGCCGTCGGCTCAGTGCTCCGTCGAGGAGGGCATCCGGTCGCCGAACTCGACGACGGACCCCTCGTCGCGGCAGACCTCCAGCGCGTGCTTGGCGGCCATCCCGGCGGCCTGGGCCGCGCGCGACCGACCGACGCCGACCTTGAGGTCGACGCCGGCCGCCTCGCCG
>JBDGRG010000134.1:0-8801 GCA_042218355.1 Bradymonadaceae bacterium | reverse complement strand
GGCGCCGAGGTGTTCGGCACCGCCAGCACCGACGAGAAGCTCGACCTCGCCGAGCGCGCAGCTCGACGGATCGGGTCGATGGAGGCCCTTCGGCTGATCGCCGCCCCGCAACTCTCGACACTGGCGTTCCGGGCCGCCCCCGACGGCATCGACGAGTCCGAGGTCGACCGCTTCAACCGGCGGGTGCTCGAGACCGTCAACCGCCGCGGTCGAGTCCACCTCTCCGGGACGTCCCTCGACGGTCGGTTCACGCTGCGCCTGTCGATCCTCTCGTTCCGCACACACGCCGAGGACGTCGACGCCGCGCTGGACGAGCTCGAGAAGGTCGTCGACCGGGTCGATGATTAACCCGCACACTCCGGTCCGTCCCTGCGGCGGAGGAGCGGCTGACCAACTCTCCGTCCGATCGACCGCGACATTAAGTACGCTTAAAAACGTTTTTATATTGACAAGGGGCTTCGCGCGGAGCTATTTTCAGGGACCGTCTCCGACGAGGAGTGAACGCATGAAACTGAAGAAACTCGAAGACCGCGGTCGCGAGCTGGCCCGCGAAGGGCTCCCGCTGGGGGCGGCTCTGCGCCGGGTGGCCGACGAACTCGACCGCGAGCTCGACGACTTCGACGACCACGAACGCCGGGCGTTCTCCGACGGCTGGCACGAGACCATGCGCGAGAATTCCCCCAACTCCGACGGGTCGGACGACTCGCCATAAAATCGAGCGTAAAGTTTCATCTCTGTGCACTCGAACCGGAGGGCTCCCATGGGACGACGATTGGTGTAGACTGAACTTAAGTGAAATTGATTTTCAATTTCTCTGCCCTGCGGTCTCCGAACCCCTCTCCGCGACATTCGACAGCGCTCCCGACGACGAGAGGTTCGCCGTGTCGATCTTCTGGTCCTCGTCCGTCCAAAACTTCGCCCTCCTGATTCACATCCTCGCGAGCGTCTTCTGGCTGGGCTGGATGGTCTTCATGTTCGGCGTCCTGCGACCGGTCCTCGTCCGACTGGTCCCAGATCGGGCTCCCGACATCCTCGGTGATCTCCAGCAGCGCGTCCGGAGGATCGTCTTCTGGCTGATTCCGATCATCCTGGCGACCGGCCTGTACAACATGGCCTATCGGAGCCTGCTCGAACCCTCGACGCTGGTCGACTCCGAACTCGGTCACCGCATGCTGGCGAAACTCGCCGCGGCCTCGGTGATCTTCGGCATTTACTACCTGGCTCCCCATGCGATCCGGTGGGCGCGCACGGATGGCGACTCCTCGCAGTGCCACGGCGATCCCGACCCCCTCGTCCAGCGTGTCTCGATCGTCCTCCACGTCCTCGCGTTCGGCGCGGGCCTGACCGCCGCCTTCATCGGCGTCAGCCTGTTTTGAGCGACCGGGATTCCGAACACTGCGTCCGAAGAACTCGGGGCGGTGGTCGTTCAGACGACCGTGCGCCCTCCCCCCGGCTCCGCGCTCGCAGTCCTTTGGACAGCAATGGGCTCATCCGGAATAGAGAGTTCACCTTTTGACTCGTATTTTTACGTGTTTACTGTTCTCGGGTGCGACCGGACCGGAGGTCCGACCGCCCAATCGCACCCGAAACAGCGGCGATCGCCTCTCGGGAGGACGCCTGCGCAGGGTTCACGAGCTCGCCCGGATCGCTCGGGACCCGGACTTCGCGGATCTCGGTGGAGAGACCGTCGAACCGTTGAAGAGCCGACTGCTCGACAGACTCGGCCGCAGAGTCGAAGGCGCTCGAAGACGGAATCAAATACTCGATCGAACACGGCTCGGCCCTGTCGCGAGCGCCCCCCGACTCGCCGAACCGGCCGATGATTGGGGATGCACACGCAACTGTCGCCAGGAGGAATCGTGTCCGACATCTTGAAAGGCATTCAGATCCATGTCGTCTGCGACCGATGCGGAACCGAATTTCCCACCCGTGCCGACGTCGTCGCTGAGAGCCAGCAACTGCTGGAGAGCGGCTGTCCCGGAGAGAACGAGGAGTGTCCGGCGCGCCCTCCGAGACCTCGCCGAGGCCTGGTCGCGGGTCCAAGAGAGCGTCCGTGCGCCCGCAGTCGACGTCGACCTGGCCGCTGCACCGAGCCGCGAGAAGTCGGACGACCCGATCGACGATACCAGATCGACCTGCGGCCCGTCAGAATCCCACGATTCTTCGTCGACCGCCGTAACGGTCGAAATCGCCGGCACCCGGCGAGGCCCCGGGGCAGACGAATGACCGGCGTCCCCCCGCTGGCGAATGTCTGCCGCTGTCTGCTCGAACCTCGTGTCATCCCGACGCTCGAACCAGACGACTCGAAAGGAGACCCACGATGAATGGAGACGACGAGCGCCTGAGAGAACACCCCAAAGAGCGCTTCTCCGAACGAGTTCGACACCTCAGCATCGACCACGAGTACGACGAGCTCGTCGACGAACCGCGCGGCGAGCTCGACAACCACCGGCAGATTTCACTGGTGAACCGACACGGGCTGAGCCTGATCCTCTTCCATTTCGAAGAGGGTGGTACGCTGCCGCCACACGACGCCGACGGAGAAGTCTCGATTCACGTACTAGACGGGCAGCTCGACATCCGCACTTCCGACGGAACCAAGCGAGTGGCGACGGGTGAAGTGCTGATCCTCGCCCCTGGCGTCGAGCACGACGCCGAAGCCGTCAGGGAGACGAAGATGCTCCTGACGATCGGCGTCGACGAATAGGCACGTGAGGCGGATCACGGGGGCATATCCGGCTCGTCGGGACTCCGGGTCGCCACACCAGCTCCGCAGTGGGGGGCGTGCGTTCGTGTCGACACTCCGGCGTGGAGACATCCGCGACCGACGCCCGCTCCGAGGGCATCCGGTCGATCCAGGTCGAGCCTCCCCTTCGATTTATCTCGTCGACAGACCCCACTTGCGGCCGGCGCACGCGCCCTCACGCGAGGCCGATCACGGATCGCCCAGATGGACGTCGCGCCGGTCGGCCCACTCGGCGCCGGCCTCGCGGAGGACCTCGCCGCGGAGTTCCTCCTCGGCCAGCGGAAAGATCCGCTCTTCCTCACGGCGGAAGTGCTCGCGCGCCAGATCGACGATGTCGCCGGCGCGCTCCCGCCCCTCCCTCCCCGGATCGCACTCCCGGAGTTCGGTCAGCGCGTCGTTCAACCGGTGGTGATCCTCCCGTACCGCCTCCAGCGGCTCCCGTGCCGCGTCGATCGACGCGAGCCGGTCGAACAACAGCTTATCCTCGAGCATGGCGTGGCCGGCCAGCGCGGATTGGAACAACGCGGCGAACCGGGGCACCGCCACGTCCGGCGACTCGGCGCCGGCCAGCTCCTCGAACTCGTCGAGCCACGCGTAATAGACGGCGTGCTCGCCGCGGATGGCGTCGGTGATCTCCATCGTCTGTCTCCCTGTGCAAGGTAGATGAACGCGCCCAAAAAAATAGTCTTCCTCCCCGGCGGGCCCGCGACCATGAGCCAGATCAGTTCGGCTCGCCCCCTCACCGGGACGGCGTTCCCCGCTCCGCAAACCCGGTCGAACACAGGGCTCCGGAGCGCATGCGACATTAAGATCGTATCTATACGTCTAAAACGTCGGGCATACACTGACCCAATCTCCACGCACACTCCCCTCACCCGAACACGGGCTGGAGGCCGACCCCCCACCTTGGCCCCACGGCCCGGCGAGAACACCCCGACACTTTACACGTAAATTTACGTGTTTAATTTGGGCTCGCATCGGGTGGAGACGGGGACGACGACCCGTCTCCACCCCTGAAAGCGGCCATCACGCCCGCAGGAGGACGCCATGCAGATGGTTCACGAACTCGCCCGGTTCGCCCACGACGCCGACTTCTCGGAGCTGGACGACGACTCGGTCGAACAACTGAAGCTGCGAGTCCTCGACGGACTCGGCTGCGCTCTGGGCGCCCTCGACGCGGAGCCGGTACGACGGGTCCGCGAGCAGGTCGACGAACTCGGCGGGTCGAGCCTCGCCAGCCTGGTCGGCGGCGGTGCGACCGCCCCCGACCGCGCGGCGCTCTACAACGGGTTTCTCGTCCGGTACCTCGACTTCAACGACAGCTATCTGGCGCCCGGCGAGACCTGTCACCCCAGCGACAACATCGCGCCGGTCCTCGCCGCGGCCGAGTACGGCGACGCGGACGGCCGCGACTTCCTGACCGCCCTGGCCGTCGCCTATCAGGTCCAGTGCCGACTCAGCGACGAAGCCCCGGTCCGGGACGAGGGGTTCGACCACACCACACAGGGGGCTTACGCGGCCGCCGCCGGGGCGAGCCGCGCGCTGGGCCTGGACCCCGAACGGGCCGCTCACGCCGTCGCCATCGCGGGGACCTCGCTGAACGCGCTGCGCGTCACCCGCACCGGTGAACTCTCGAACTGGAAGGGGCTGGCGTACCCGAACACCGCGTTCGGTGCCGTCCACGCCACCTGGCTGGCCAAGCACGGCATCACCGGCCCACCCGCCGTCTTCGAGGGCAACAAGGGCTTCATGCACTCGATCGCCGGGGACTTCGACCTCGACTGGGAGGGCGAGTCCTTCGATCGGATCGGGGACACCATCGTCAAGAAGTACAACGCCGAGATCCACTCGCAGTCGGCCCTCGAGGGACTGCTCGAACTGCGCGACCGACACGACATCGCCCCCGAGCGGATCGATGCCATCGAGGTCGAGACGTTCGACGTCGCCCGCGACATCATCGGAGGGGGCGAAGAGGGGGACAAAACCGACGTCTCGACCAAGGAGGAGGCCGACCACAGCCTGCCGTACATGCTCGCCGTCGCCCTGCTCGACGGGCGAGTGTTGCCCGAACAGTACGCGACGGACCGCATCCAGCGGGACGACGTCCAGTCGCTGCTGCGGCAGGTCGAGGTCTCCGAGCACCCACCCTACTCGGACCGGTTTCCCGACGAGATGCCCTGTCGCGTGACCGTTCGACTCGACGACGGAACCGAACACTCGGTCGAGAAGCGCGACCACGAGGGCTTCCACACGCGTCCGGCGACCTGGTCGTCGACCATCGACAAGTTCGAGGCGCTGACGTCCCCGCACGTCAGCCGACACGACCGCGGTGAACTGATCGAGTGTGTGCGCAATCTCGAGGCGCGACCGATCCGAAACCTGACCGAAAAACTCGCGACACTCGACCCCGTCGAACGCGCCGCTCAGTAACCATTCGCCCCGTTTCGCTCCTCCATCGACCGTCGTTCGACCAACCATCGACCCCTCGATTCGGGAGAAACCGATGACTGACTCGACCCCCGACCGCTTCTTCGACTTCCTCGAGATGAACGACCGCCAGTCCAAGCCCCGCGATCGAGGACTGACCGAGATCCGAGGCCCTTACTACTCGGTGATGGGGAAGCGGTATCTCGAAGACGTCCTCGAGACGATGGGCCCGTACGTCGACTCGCTGAAGTTCGCCGGCGGGTCGTTCACCCTGATCCCCCGCGACGCGCTGACCGAGCTGCTCGACCTGTGCCACGCACACGACACGCTGGTCTCGACCGGCGGGTTCGCCGAGTACGTCCTCACTCAGGGCGAGGAGGCCTTCGTCCGCTACGTCGAGGAGTGCGCCGAGGTCGGCTTCGACATCGTCGAACTGTCGGCGGGCTTCATCAGCCTGTCGACCGAGGACTGGCTGCGGACGATCGAGGTCGTCCAGGACCACGGGCTGAAAGCGAAGCCGGAGATCGGCATCCAGTTCGGGGCCGGCGGCGGAGTCGCCTCGGCCGAGGACCTCGAGCAGGCGGGCACGCTCGACGTCGAATGGGCCATCGATCAGGCCGAGCAGTTCGTCGACGCCGGCGCCTACCTGATCATGGTCGAATCCGAGGGCATCACCGAGAACGTCGACAGCTGGCGCACCGACGTTCCGGCCCGATTCGCCGACGACGTCGGGCTGGAAAACGTCATGTTCGAGGCGGCCGACCCCGAGGTCTTCAACTGGTACGTCAAAAACTACGGGCCGGAGGTCAACGTCTTCGTCGACCACAGCCAGATCGTCCAGCTCGAGTGTCTGCGGCGGGGCATCTGGGGGTCGAACGACCTCTGGGGCCGCGTCCAGACCTTCAAGTAGGCGCCGCCCGCGCACCCCCGGGCCCGGAGCCTCCCGCTCCGGGCCGGACGCGGTCACCGACACGTATCTGTGCACCTTTCGAGGGGAGGTCTGGAGAGCGATCCTCCCCTCACGACTGCGACTCGCCCTCCGACTCGTCCACGGCCCGCCACACCACCTCCGCGGCGGGGGGCGTGCCTTCGCCTCGACACTCCGGCGCCGACCCACCCGCATCCGGTTCCCCCTCGGAGGGCATCCGCTCGATTCGGATCAAGCTTCCCCGTCGATGCATCTCGTCGACCGCCTCCACCGCGGTGCTGTCATCGGGATGCTTTTCCCCGTGCCGCCATCCGTCGTAGACGTAGACGTATCTCGGCATCGTCGAAGCTCGCGTCGGGTCGGCTCCAGACGTGGATGTCTCTCCGTATCACGAGAGGACCGTTTATCGGAAGCTTCGGAGGTCGGGTCGTCGTGACCGGGCGAACGTTGCATCGCCACATGAAGTCGCGATGTCCGCGCAGGGGTTCCCGGTTTCGCCATCCGTCCGAGTGCCGGACCACGCTCCACCTCTCACCAGCACCTGGCGCGTACACCCGACGACCGCGTTCGGGCACGCGCAACATCAAAAAGATAAAAGGGGATTCGCCGGGTCGATGGCCGCGACGTGCAATGTACCCGGCCCGGAATACGTAGCTAACTACGGATTCGGTGCACCGAGTGAACCTGGCCTCCGGTCGACTTCCACAGGAGGTCGACGATGGGACGGACGATCGGGACGCACGCCGAGCAGGCCGGCGTCGACGTCGAGACGATCCGCTACTACTAGCGCATCGACCGGATCGACAAACTGCCCGAGCCGCCGCAGGGCCGGCGGGAGTACCCCGACGAGACCCTCTAACGGGTAAAATTCATCAAGCGCCCCCAGTCAGCAGGGGTATGATCCACATCATACCGATCTTCCGCTCACTCACTATGTTCGACTCGACGGTTCGGCCGAATCGAGGCTCATACCCGTGTTACAGTCGTCTACCGATTCGGGGCTCGAACTCGCCTCGACCTTCCATCCCACGGTGACGCGATGGCCCGAGAGACCGACGGAACAGCGACCCACACCGGGGAGACCGACGGCCATGTCCGGCTTCGGACACAGCTGGTCATCCTGATCGCACTGCTCTCGCTGGGTCCGTTGTTCCTGACGAATCTCGTCGGCTATCTCACCAGCCGCCACGACACGCTCGAACTGTCGAAGACCAGTCTGGGCCGATCGGCGGAGGTGGCAGCGCTTCAGACGGAGCGATTTGTCGAGGACCGGCGCCGACTCGTCGGTTCGATCGCCGCCGACAATCGCGATCTCCTGGTCGGCATCCGACAGAGTCTCCGACGACGGGGCTCCGCCGGCGGACCGAAGACCAGCGCACTGGACCGCCACCTCCGCGCCAAGGCCGAAGAGGCCGAACGCCCGGTCGATTTTCTGGTCCTCGGCCCCGACGGCTCGCTGCTGGCCGCGTCGCGAGCCCCCTCCGATATCGGCGACACCGAGCGCACACAGTGCCGCCGACTCTCGGGCTCGAGCCGGAGCTTCGACTTCGCAACCGAGAATGGCGAGCTGTTTCTGCAGGTCACCCGGCCACTCCGGGCCGACAGCGGCGAACTCGTCGGCACA
Source organism: Bradymonadaceae bacterium (assembly GCA_042218355.1). Classification (GTDB taxonomy): domain Bacteria; phylum Myxococcota_A; class Bradymonadia; order Bradymonadales; family Bradymonadaceae; genus CAJXPB01. Next base: position 1,076 of record JBDGRG010000134.1, on the reverse strand, counting down.
CTCTGCGGTCGATTCCCGTTCGCCGTCTCGAATCAATTTCGAAACCTGGACGGCGACGGCCAGACGACGGAGGCGATGTTCGTCGTGAACCGTCAGGGAGAGCTTCTCAGTCGAGTCGGCGACCCCGAAAGCGGGCCGCGGACGCCGGCGCCCGAGGTCCTCGAACACGTCCGTTCGTCGGAACACTGGACCGGCCGGTATCGAGACTCCAGCGGGCGCACGGGATTCGCCGCCGCCGCCCCCGTCGAGGACACCCCCTGGGCAATCGTCGCGACGATGTCACGACGACAGGCACTGGCCTCGCTGGTCGATCTGCGCGAACGAGTCTTCTGGCTGGGCGGCGCTCTTTTTCTGTTGGTCCTCGTCGGTATCGGGATCACACTGCGGATGACGGTCGACCCCATCAGCGATCTGGTCGACGCCGTTCGACAGATGCGGCGCGGCGAACTCGATCAGTCGGTCGACGTGCGAGGGCCGCGGGAGATCGCCACACTCGCCGACGCGTTCAACCAGATGAGCAAACGGGTCAGCGAACTCCGCAACGAACTGGAGGAACGGGTTCGCAACCGCACCCGAGAACTCGAGAGGAGTCAGGCCTTCACGGAGCTTTTGTTCGATTCGATTCCGGAGAGCTTGACCGTCGTCGACGACTCGTTCCAGATCATCAAGGCGAATTCCGCCGCCACGGATCTCTACGGCGACGAGCTGGAGGGCATGTACTGCCATCGGGCGTTCCGCGGCGAGGACGAACCGTGCCGAAACTGCCTCGTTCGGCGCGCCCTCGAATCGGACGAGCCAGTTCGCGCCCGTCGGGTACACGAGTGTAACGAGGGATCGGAAATCATCGATCTGCAGGGGTTTCCACTGCCCGAGGGCGGCGACGGGGACCGAGCGCGCACCCTGCTGGTCGGCCGAACCGTCACCGAAGAGACCCGCGAGGAGCGCCAGATGATCCACCAGGAGAAGATGGCAGCGGTCGGCCTCCTGTCGGCGGGCATGGCCCACGAAATCGGGAACCCGCTCGCGTCGATCAAACTCCAGCTGCAGTCCGCCCGGCGGCTCGACGATCCCGAGGT
>JBDGRG010000133.1:4252-8457 GCA_042218355.1 Bradymonadaceae bacterium | reverse complement strand
TGAAGATCGAGTCGAAGTAGCGAATGGCGGCACTCGATCGCGTCCCGGGCGTCGCCGTCGACGGGAGTCGGGCGAGCGGCGCGTCGAATCCATCCCTTCGCGAGGAGAAGACAGCGATGACCGTCGAAGACGTACAGACCTTTCTCGAGGAGCGGCTCGATGCCGACGTCGACGGGACGACCTACCGTGTCTCCGACGACGTCGACCTGATCGCGCTTCTTCGCGCGGACTCGGAGTTGGTCCGCGTGCAGGACGTCCAGCAGGTCGATTTCGGGGATGAGACCGCCATGCTGGTGACGGGCGACTCGGAATACTTCGTGGCCGCGGACGACATCTTCGGGCTCAAGCTGGGGGAGTCACGCGTCCAGGAGGACGGCCCGCGCCCCGGATTCGGACGGCCCTGAGCTGCACGGCTCTGTCAGCGGAGGGACGCGATGGAGTGGAGTCCGAGGACGCTCGAGGGGGTCGAACGGGTCGAGCAGCTCCGGCTGAGCGACCGCGAAGAGACCGTCGCGCTGGGTCGGGCGCTCGGGGATGCCCTCACGGGAGGTGGACTCGTCGGTCTGGTCGGCCCGCTCGGCGCGGGCAAGACGACCTTCGTCGAGGGAATCGTCCGCGGTCGGCGCGGCGACGGTCGGGCCGTGACCAGTCCGACCTATACGCTCGTGAACACGTACGGCGACGATTCGTCGGTCGTCTATCACGCCGATCTGTACCGACTCGAGGGTCGGAGCGGGCTGGAATCGATCGGCTACTGGGATTACCTTGCGGTTGACGGGGCGGTCGTCTGTGTCGAATGGCTGGACCGCGTGCCGGAGGCCTGGCCCGGCGACGGTGTGGTCGTCGAGTTGGACCACGTGGAGTCCGGGCGGTCGGTCGCCCTCTATGCCGACGGCAACCGCCGAGACGTGGTCCGGCGGGCCGTGGAGACCTTTCGCGAAGCGAGGTAGTCGGAAGACGAAGGGGGGGCCGCGCTGGCCGCGCGGGCGAGGTCGTCAGCGCATCTTGCGCTGGCGCGAGACGAACGAGATCTGACGGACGGAGGCGCTGTGAAGGAGACCGAAATCGGCGAACGCAATGTCGAAACCCTCGACCGCGAGGAACGCCGCCGGATCAAACAGGCGGTGATGTTCCGGTTCGAGGCCTATCTCAAGCCCGGCGAGACGATTTCCGTCGACGCCGAGCGCGAGGACGAATACGTGTACAGCCAGTTGAACGTCGAGGCGCGCGACGACTCGTTCGAGCTCGAACTCGAGGCGGCCGTGCTCGCCGCCGATCAGGGGATGGAGACCTTCGAGTCCCCCCAGCGCCAGCTCGACGTCGCCTTCGAGTTCCTCAAACAAAAGCTCTACGAGTTCTTCCAGTCCGAACGGCGCGAGCAATTCCATCCGGACTGGCGACATTATACGGTCGAGGCCCGCGCCGTCCGGTTTCGCGGTCGTCTGCGCCGGCCGGAGCTCGAACGGCGAGCCGACGAGCTCCTCGACTCCTCGCAGGGGGAGTGACGTGGAGACGGACGAACAGCCGCCAGAGGTCCCTCGCGGCCAGTTCTCGGTCGCCTTCGGTGTGGTCTTCTACACGGGGCTCGCCTTCGTCGCGTGGCTGCTCGCCGAGGCGATCGGCGGGATCGACCTGTTGATCTGGCACGACGACTTCGGGACCTCCACGTACTTCGACGCCGCGCTGGGGGCGGGGGTCGGCGTCGGGGCGGTCGCGCTGTCGCGAATTCTCGAGCGGACGACCGAGTGGGCGCAGCAGTTGGCGGAGGAATTCGGCAAGCTACTCGGTCCGCTCGGCCTCGACAGCGTCCTCCTGCTGGCGGTCGCCAGCGGCATCGCCGAAGAGGTCTTCTTCCGCGGCTTCCTGCAGCAGCTGCTCTCCGAGATGCTGTTCGGCGGGCCCTACGCCCGTGTCTGGGGGCTCGTCGTCTCGGGCGTCGTCTTCGGCCTCCTGCACGTCGGCCCCGACGTCCAGAAGTTCCTCCCCTGGACGATCATGGCGTTGATCTTCGGCGGTGCGTTCGGAGGGATGTACTGGTACACTGGAAATCTCCTCGCCCCCGTTCTGGCCCACTTCACCATCAACTTTCTCAATCTGAACGCGATCGCACGGCGGTACGGCGGACGCGGAGCTGGGTGATGAACGGAGAGCTGTCCGACCCCATCGCTGTCGTCACGACCCTCCAGCCGATCCTCGTCTTCTGGGTGGCGGGGATCAACTTCTTCGTCACGCTGGCGCTCGTCGCGCTGTTTTCGCGCGGACGCCGCTGGCACGAGCTGCTGTCGATGTTTGTCGTCGGCTTCGTGGTGCTGACGGCCCTGGGGATCGTCGGCACGGAGTATCTGCTCGATCTCTCCGTCGTGCAGTTCGAGTGGATTCCGATCCGCAATGCCTGACCCCGCCCGCCGGCCGCTCGCCGGGAGGGGCGACCGTCACGCCAGCTCCGGAGGGGGACCGACCGCGCAGATCGCGTCGAGTGGACAGTCGGGGCAGTGGTCCTCCGACCGTTCGTGAATACAGGCCTCCGAGATGCCCAGGTGACACAGCGCGAAGTCGTACTTGACGGGATCGGTCGCGTCGAGCTGAGCGAGCGCGCGCGTGACCTGGCGGGAGGCCTCGCCGTCGACCGACTTGCGGTCGGTCAACCCGATGTACCGTGAAATTCGGGCGGTATGCGTATCCAGCGGCATTCGGAGCTGGTCGGGGGTCGGTTGCGTCCACAGCCCGAGATCCACGCCGTCCGACCCGCGTCCGACCCACCGGAAGAACAGGTGCAGTCGTTTGCAGGCGCTGCCGTCGGCGGGGTCGGGAAGCAGATAGCGGAGTCCCCGGTGACAGTCGTCCCTGAGCCGTTCGGCGCGGAGCGCTCCGACGAAGGCACTGGCCCGGTCGAGATGTCCACCTGGTTCGGACCGGTAGGCAGCCTCGAGGCTGCCGTGACGTCGCCGGAGCCGACCGGCTGCTGCGAGGAGATCCGCCAGATCCCGGCCGCCGGTCATTCGGTAGCGGAAGTCGTCCAGCCGGTCCGGGAGCGACGCCGGGGCACGGGTGACCGTCGCGGCCGGATCGTCGCCCAGTCGTGACAGGGCCTCGCGCGCGGCCCCCATCGACAGCTCGGCGCGGCCGTAGGCGAGGCTGCTGGCGACGAGGGCCGCCAGCTCGCGGTTGCGGGGGTTCTCGTAGTCGCGGGGGATGGCGACCGGGTCCCGACGGCGGCGCTCGGCGGGATCGAGCTGTTCGAGCAGCTCGTCGAGGGCCGCTTCGAGGCGCCGCGCCCGCCGGTCGGATAGGGGGGACGAGTGCTTATTGACGTCTCCGTTCGTAGGCATGCAAGGTGTGTCGGAGGTGAGAGATATCGACCCGTTCGAACCGCCGGCGGGGGCCGTCGATCGGCCAACATACGGCGCCCGCTTCCGGTTGGAAACAGTCGTGCAGACGTCGTTGTCGAGTCCTCGACGGAGAAACGGTTCGCAGATGACCGATTCGGACGCCCACTCGACGCCCCGGGAGGAGTCAAAGGCGCACACGACGCGGCTTGTCCGTGGAACGGGATACGTCTTGTTCTTCGGGTGCGGGCTGGCGATCTTCGCGTTCGTCGTCGTCGGGGCGGTCGAGGGCATCCAGCGCGATCGCGTCTGGAATCCCTACACCGGGCTCCCGCACCGCGACGTCGCCTGTCTGGAACGAGCCCGACGACTCGTCATGGATGCCGGACGGCTCGACGCGCTGCGCGCCCCCTGGGAGGGGCGATTCCGCGACTGGGTGACCCGGTGTCGCGAGGCCCACGGCACGCTCTACGACCTCCTTCGCGCGACGCGCGACGAGTTGCGGCGGGCGGGCCCGAGCGGCGACCGGCGCGAGCGGGTTCCACAGGGCGAGGCGGCCGCCCGGGAGTCCGTCAGCGATCCGCCGCGATGACCAGTCGAAAATCGCCGTCGCCGTCCGCGCGGGTCCGTCCGACCAACTGGAGATGTCCGTTCTCGGATTCGTAGACGCTCACACCGGCACCCCCGATCGGGGTCAGTTCGTCTTCGCCCGTCCGCCCCGTCACCGATCCCGCGACCACTCGGGGGGGAGCCAGCTCGACGCCGAGGGTCTCCGTGGGGTCGACGTTCTCGATGGTCCGGCGCGTCAACGGGGCGGCGCTGGAGGGCGGCGGGTGGACGAGCAGTTCGTGCGCCACCCGCCGGAGATGCGTCCGAAAC
>JBDGRG010000133.1:0-4242 GCA_042218355.1 Bradymonadaceae bacterium | reverse complement strand
ATCGGCGGACTGGACACGCCCGGTCCCCGGCTCGCGGACGCCGTTCGTATCGAGGTCGAGCGGTTCGAACTCGAGGTCGGCGCCGGCGAGCGGTTTGCCCAGCGAATCGCGGACGCGGCCCTCGACTACGGGCGTGGCGGGGAGTTCGATGGCGTCCTCGGGGACGTTTTCACCGAAGTCGATCGAGAGTGTTCGCGGCCCCACCGCAGCATCGGGCCGCGGGCGGATCCGGACCTCGTGCTCGACCGGGAGCACGCGCAGGCTGACCGTTCCGTCGGTTTCCACCGGGTGGCTCGTCCGCCACAGCCCGCGACCGAGACGCGTCGTCAGTACGACGGTCGTCCCTCGCCAGGTCGACGGTCCGGCGGTCCCGTCCGCTGCGGACATTTGGAGTTCGACCGACAGGCGGCGGTCGGGGCCCGGAAACTCGCCGAGATCGAGGGGCTCCAGCCTCGGCGACTGGTTGTCGGCGGTGATCGCGTCGTCGAAGGTCGTACGCGGAATCCAGTCGGTCGGGCCCGCCCGTTCGACCCGGATGTCGTACGGTCCCGTGTCGGGCGGATAGCGCAGGCTGAACCGGCCCGATCCGTCGGTCCGGTCGACGGTGGACGTGAACCGCCCGTCCGCCGAGACGGCGTACACGCGCGCGCCCTCGACGTTCCGGACGTCCGGTCCGGCGCCGCGCGCGGGTGAGAAGACGACGTTCCCCTGGACCGACCGGAGGTTGGAGGGGGCGTTCATCGTCAGGTCGAGCCGGGTGTCGCTTCGAAGGGTTCGGTCGCGCCAGCGCTTGATCGGCAGATTCGTCCGGTCGGTGGGGACAAAGGTCAGATCGTATCGGCCCGGGACGAGACGGCCTCCTCGACGTCGAACTGGTGGACCGGACGGTCGTCGACCGCGCCGGCGCGTCGTGCGACCACGGTGCCGGGGGGGAAGGGGCGAGCGGAATCGGGAAAGCTGAGGGTCCCCTTGACGACCAGAGACGGGCGCAACGCGAAGGTCGGACGTTCGCCGGGTCGGTCGACGACGTCCGCGGCGCGCTGGGCCTGGAACGACGACGAGCCGGGCGGCGAAAACGCGAAGGTGAGCCGCCGCTCGGATGCGTCGGCGACTTCGCACAGACCGTGGTGGCAGACGCGTTCGCCCGGACACTCGCGCGAGGAGTTGCACGCCGCGCCCGGTGCGGTCCCCGGCCGGCCGTTTCCACCGCAGCCGCCCACGACACACGCCAGGGCGAGGAGGGCGGTGCCCCTCCGGATTCGCGCTCGTGTCAGAGACATTTGATCGTCCACGTCCACGAGACCATGAAGGCGTCCTCCCCCGCCGTGACCGACTGATTCGTCACCTCGCGGAATCGACCGTCGGAGACGAACAACCAGATGCTCTCGTTCGACAGGCCGGCCTCCGGGTCGCAGACCTGGAGAGTCCGCGCCGTCCCCTCGAAGGTCCGATACGTCCGATCTGCGACCGAGGTCGTTCCCGTCCGTTCGGATTCGAATTGACTGATGAAGCCGCGCTCGTCGCCGAACCAGACGCCGAACAGCGACTCCTCTGCGTTGGGATCGAGCAGTCGCTGGATCTGGAGCGTCTGCTCGACCGGCCCGCTCTGGGAGGAGTCCACGCGCACCACCGACGCCTGGGGTCGGACGGCCGACGGTTCGATGTGTGGAGGGGCGTTCGGCGGAGGCTGTTCCGGTTCGATCGGCCCGCACGCTGCGAAGAGTGCGCACGCGATTCCCGTCGCCAGCCAAGCCATCCCGGCGGCCAGCGAGCGGTGGATGTCTGGTCGAACAGTCACGCCTGAACGCACCCCGAGTGGCGGAGGTGGGCGAACGTCGCGGGAGCCGTCGGCGGCGCGCGGGCTTCGCGCGTCGCTCACTCCTGGTCGGCTCCCTCCTCCTTCTCCAGATACCGAAAGATCGTTCGCGGGTCGACCTCCAGCTCCTCCGCCGCCCGGGTCCGGTTGCCGTCGTTGCGTTCCAGTGCTTCCATCACGTATCGCCGGGCGAATTGCTCCTTGGCCTCGGAGAGGGGGGCGATCGAGTCCATCATCTCCGGTTCGAGCCCCAGATCCTCCGGGCGGATGACGCTGCGCTCGGAGAGCAAGATCGCCTTCTTGAGTCGATTCTCGAGCTGCCGGACGTTTCCGGGCCAGTCGTACTGGCGCATCGCCTCGATGGTCTCCGGCGCCAACTCCTTCGAGCCGACGTCCAGCTCCTGGCAGAGCTCGTCGATGTAGTGGCGAGCAATCAGCACGACGTCGTCTCCGCGCAGCTCCAGCGGCGGAAGTTCCAGCTGGACGACGTTCAGCCGGTAGTAGAGGTCCTCGCGAAACTCGCCCGACTCGACCGCCGCCTCGAGATCCCTGTTGGTCGCCGCGACGACCCGGATGTTGACCGACTCCGCGGCCGACGCGCCGACCTTCTTGACCTCGTGTTCCTGGAGCACCCGCAGCAATTTGACCTGCAGCTCCAGCGGCATCTCCCCGATCTCGTCGAGGAAGATCGTTCCCCCGTGCGCGGCCTGGAACTTCCCGTCCCGGGTCCGCGTTGCCCCCGTGAACGCCCCCTCGACGTGGCCGAACAGTTCGCTCTCGAGCAGCGATTCGGGGATCGCCCCGCAGTTGATGGTGACGAACGGTCCCTTGTAGCGCTGCGAGCGGTTGTGGATCTCCCGGGCGACCAGCTCTTTGCCCGTCCCCGTCTGCCCGGTGATGAGGACGTTGACGTCGGTCGGCGCGACCTTTTCGACCTTCCGGAAGACGTCGCGCATCGCGTCCGATGCGCCGATCAGCTCGCCGAACCGCATCTCCGACAGCCGCTTCGAGAGCTGCTGCTTGTCGAGCTTCAGGTCGCGGACGAGGATGGCGTTCGAGACGATCAGACTCGCCTGTGCGGCGAAGATCGTCAGCAGGTCGAGATGGCGGCGCGTGAAGAGATTGGAGACGGTCTCGTTCCCGACGTAGATCAGCCCGAGGAGTTCGCCGCGGTCCTGCAGCGGCACGCACATCACGCTGCTCAGATTGAGGTTGACCACCGACTCCGAGCTGTTGAACTCCTCGTTCTCGGTCGCGTCGCTGACGATGATCGCCTCCTGGGAGTCGAGCACCGTCGAGATGATCGAATCCGAGACGTGGGCCATCGCGTCCGGGATCGACTCCCGATTGACGTTTCTGGCGACCTTGATGCCGAACTCGTCGTCCTCGACGAGGATCAGAAAGCCCTTGTCGGCGTGCGTGATGTCGATGACGGCGTCGAGCAGATTGTCCAGCAGCGAGGGGAGCTCGTAGTCCCGCAGCAGACGCTTCGAGAAGTCGAAGAGTTTGCGGTAACCCTGCAGCTCCTCGCGGACGACGTCCCGGTCGGAGGGCTCGTCGGTTTCGCCGAGCAGCGAAAACTCGAGCTGCGCTTCGCCGAGTTGAATCTGGTCGTCGTGGGCGAGCGACGTCTGGGGGGTCGATTCGCCGTTGACGCGAAGGTCCGCGTCGCTGGCGACCCGCTTGATGACGAAGTGGTCGTCGTCACACTGCACGACGGCGTGGCTGGACCGGACGCCCTCGGCGTCGAGGACGACGTCGTTCGTCCGCTCGGCGCCGATCGAGGTCAGCCGTTTGCGCAGATGGAACTCGGTTCCGCGCGCCTGCGAGTCGTCGATGACGGTCAGTTTGGCCATGGTGGGAGTGCGGTCGTAGTCGGGGTCCGGGTGGTACGACGAGCCCTGCCCGTTACCATCGCACGTCGAAACCCGTCGGGGTCAACTGAAACGTGGCGCCGTCTCCCCCGCCGTCGAGTTCCGGCGGTGGTTTGTCGAGCGTCCGAATCCGGACCGATTCCGGCTGATAGTCGACCAGAGCGTCCGCCACCTCCACTGCCTCGCCGCGGACGGCGTCTGCCCGGAGTGCGGCGGCCGGATGGACACGGACGTCGTGCCGGACGACGACGACCGCCTGGGTCTGGACGTGCGCGTCGACCACACGTGCGCGCAGTGCCAGCACACCATCACGTCCCCGGTGGGGTTGAGCCTCCTCGACGACTCGACGGTGGTCGCGTTCCACGCCGAGCACGGCGTCGACCTGAACACCCGCGAGCACTGGACGCTGCGGTGGTGCGTGACCGACGAGACGACGACGTACGACGCCGACCCGACCCGGGTGACGGTGACGATTCCGCTGGACACGGAGGCGATGGACGTGACGCTGGACGGCGACCTGACCGTGGTGTCCGCGGAGCGCCGGTGTGCGGA
>JBDGRG010000132.1:0-4176 GCA_042218355.1 Bradymonadaceae bacterium | reverse complement strand
CGTCGGTCGTTCACCCGTCGACATATCCTCCTGATATAACACGGGATTCGCCGACACGCCGATCTCATCCGAATCAGCTCGATCCTGTCTCGGTCCGCTATGCGCAACAGGGGCCTAGACGCCGACCGCACCGATCATACGGATCCGCCGATTACATTCCGACCCCGTACGCCTGGCGCCGACGGTCCGATTCCGATGTCGGCGGGGAGACTGGAAATACGGGGCGGATCGATGCAAAAAAGCCGGGTGAGTCCTCGGTGATGGTCTCGAGATCCCCGGGGCGTCGCGCCCTCGCCGACGCGAGACTTCGAACAGAGGAACATCGGTGATCGACAGCGTCTTCGCCCGACAATGTCTCTGCATCCTCTCGGCGCTGGCCGTCGCCGTGGCGGCGTGTGAGCCGGCCTCGCTGACCGAACGCGACGCCGGCGGGACGACGGACGCGATCCGCCGCGACGTACAGGAGGTCGCCTTCGGCGAGGTCGCGGATCTGATGCGCAAAAACTGCACCAGCTCGGGCTGTCACGGAGTGTCCGATCCTCAGGGTAACTTTCAGATCCCGGAGGGGGCGAATGCATCGGACGAGCAGGTCGCCTCGGCACTCCGCGGCAAGACGATCAAAGGAGGCGGTTTTCCGCTGGTCGATCCGGGTAGACCGCAGAACAGCGCGATCTACCTCCGGCTGACCGGGGACCGGACACCGCGGATGCCCCTGGGGGACCCGCTACCGGACGCCGAAATCAAACTGGTCCGAAACTGGATCGCCGGAGGCGCACCCTATCCGTGAAGCCTGGAATCCGACCGGTTCTGGTGGGGCTCGTCCCCGTCCTCCTCCTCCCCGGCCTTTCGAGGGCCGGCGAATCGAACGGGACCGACGGGTCGGGTGACCACTCCGACCCGACCGGGCGTCCGGCCTTCGCGATCACGGTCGGGCCCACGGCGGGCGTGCGGACGATGAAACTCACCGGCGACGCCGACCGCATTCGAACCGGCCCCGGCCCGTACCTCGGCGTGCGGTCGGCAGCGGACATTCAGCTGGCACGGTTCGATGCAGTCGACGGCGCGCTCCACCTCGACGGCGAAGTCGTCTACGCCGTCGCGCGCGGCCTACGACCCACCGGCGCCCCCCGTCGACACGTCGGTGAAACGGTCCAGGGGGCCGCCCGACTTCGCCTCGACCGAGCCGTCTCCCGACGTACGACACTGGGCATCGGACTCGGGGCGGCGGCCTCGAGTTTCACGGTCGCCCCCAACCCGGTCTACACGGGAGATCGCTACCTCTCGACGGAGATCGCGGCGGTTCTCCACTGGAGAGCCCTCCCGGAGATGCTGGCCGTCGAGGTCGAGGGCGCCGTTCAACCCGTCGTCGCCTCGGACCACGCCGATGGCGCGCACGGCCCCGCACGGGGCTTCGGAGCACGTGCGGATACGGCGGCGCACTGGACTCCGCTCGGGACCGCACCGAATCCGATGCTCAGGCGACTTCGCGTGACACTCCGGTATCGGTTTCAGCGCTTTCGCAGCCAGTTCCCGAATTCCCCGCTCGACCGGCGGGGGGCCGTGGGACGGGAGGATCGGCATTTCACGACCCTGTCGATCGGTTATACGGTAGACTGAGCGGTGAGTTTCGGTCACCGGGTGGCGAACCGGCCGTCGTCCACGCGGTTGATATCGCCGCCTGCACTCGGTCTTTTGCAGGGGATGGGGAGATGTCGGGGTGTGCGACAGTCGATTGTGGTCACCGGGCGGCAAGTCGACCGTTTTCCACGGGGCTGAAGCCACCGCCTGCTCGGCGGTCTGCAGCCATCCGGCGACGCTGAAGCGACGCCGGCCGAAATGGCGAACGGCAGGGGGCCGTATGAACCGCCATCGCGGTGGGAAGCTTGCAATCCTGTCGCCTAGCAATGGTTGTGCGGTTGTGGCTCGACGGCTCGACAGCTCGCCTACTCGACGACTCGACACCCCACGACGCAACCATGCGACTCTTCGACACCCACGCACACCTCGACTTCGAGACGTTCGACGGCCGCGTCGGCGAGCTTCTCGAGCGCGCTCAGCGGCAAAACGTCGAACGCGTCGTCACCATCGGCGCGAGCGACGGACTGGCGAGCAACGAACGCGCACTGAAGATAGCGCGCAACTACGAGTCGGTCCGCTGTACGGCGGGCATCCATCCGCACGATGCCGACCAGGCGACCGACGAGGCGATCGAGACGATCCGCGAGGAGTACGCCGAGCGAGACGAAGTCGTCGCGATCGGCGAGACCGGACTGGACTACCACTACGACAACTCCGAGCGCGACAATCAGCGCCGCGCGTTTCGCGCGTTCCTCGAGATGGCGGACGAGGTCGACAAGCCGGTCGTGGTCCACAGCCGCGAGGCGGAAGTCGACACGCTCGACATCATCGAGTCCTCGGACGTCCGAGAGGGCATTCTCCACTGTTTCGCGGGCAGCCGCGAGATGGCCGAGCAGGTACTCGAGATGGGATTTCACATCTCGTTCAGCGGGATCGCGACCTTCGGAGGATCGGACGAACTCCGCGAGATCGCTGCCGACGTGCCGGACGACCGCATTCTAATCGAGACGGACTCGCCCTTTCTGGCCCCGGCTCCGAAGCGCGGTGACACGAACGAGCCGGCCTATGTCCGTCACACCGCGGAGACGATCGCCGAGGCGCGCGACGAATCACTGGAGACACTCGCCGAGAAGACCTGGCGCAACGCCTGTCGCATCTACAACTGGGAAACCACGACATGACCGACGAACTCGACCGCGTCGCCGCCGACTATCGAGCGCTCGGAGAATCGCTGCGCGGGTTTCTGCGCACCGTCTCGAACTTCGCCGCGACCCTCGAGGTCACCGGCCGGCCGGACGAAGATCGACTTCGGTCGATGCTCGGGACCTCGGCCAGGGTTTTCGACCAGCTGGCCACGTTTCTGCAGACGCTCGACGGGGCGATCGAGCGGAGCACATCGGGCCAGCCCCCGCGCCGCGAGGCGATTCTCGACCGATTCGAGGAACTCGAGCCTCCCCCCGAGGCGCCGGAGGAGGGAGACGAGACGACCCCGCCGGGCTCCACGCGATTCGAGGGGGTTTCCCCCCTGAAACTGCTGTCGGTACCCTACGACCTGCTGCTGAACGTCGAGGAGCAGATGGTCAGCGAACGGATTCGCCGGCCGTTTCGGTTCGTCGAACTGAAGCGGCTGTGGGGCGACACCGCGTACCTGGGCGGCGATCATCCCTCCGACGGACTGCTGGCAAGACTGACCCGCCTCCACGAGCGCCTCCGGGAAGTGCTCGCCGGCGGCGGAGGTCAGCTGTTCGACGAGGAGCTCCTCGAGGAGCTGGGGGAGTTGAGTCGCCGTGCGGAGGCGGCGGCGAACTGGGACGGCGCCGAGGTCGCCGAGCGGGAGCGAGACTGGTGGATCGACCGCGTCGAAAACTGGGTCGAGGCCGCCGAGACCGACGACGGTCCCGCCCACCACACCGCCGAGATGATGCATCGATTCCTGACCGACCTCCCGTCTGCCCCCGACGACCGGGTCGCCGATCTACTCGACCGGATCGCAGAGGCCGAGGCATTTCCCGACGAACTGCGCGATCGGGCGGCGGACCTTCCGTAGTCTGTACGCGAACCGCCGGCGCCTTACCTCACCTTCACGACGCCCGACATCGTAATGGCTCCGTGAAATGTGCAGAAGTACTTGTAATCGCCGCGCTTCCGAAATTTCACGCAGTACGTGTCCCCGCGGGACTTCGAACCGGAATCCCACAGCTTGCCCCGATTCGGATCGGTGAATCCGGTCCCACTGGTCGTCGTGTGCGCGGCGCGATGAATGAACTTCCAGCGGACGACTTTCCCCGGACTGACCGTCAGTGAGGACGGTTTGTACTCGAACCCGGGTACGGTGACGGTCTCGTCGAAGCCCCTCGAACACGAGATCGGCTCGGCGGGCGGCTTTTGCTGAGTACATTTCGACGGCTCGTCCGTCGACCCGTCGCAGTCGTTGTCCTTCCCGTCGCAGGTGGTCTCGGTCGGTTCGAACTGACCGGGCCGCTGACACGTTCCACCGGAATCGCGCGTCGCGTTCCCGCAGACGCCGTCGATCTTCCCCTTGTAGTCACAGGGACACCCCTCGTCGGTCGCCCCGTCGCAGTCGTTGTCCCTGGTGTC
>JBDGRG010000131.1:0-9915 GCA_042218355.1 Bradymonadaceae bacterium | reverse complement strand
TGGAACAATCCCGCCCTGACGGCGATCCCGGAAGTCGACTCGAACTTCGCGACGGGGAGAGTTCGGCTCGGCGCCGAGGAGACGAAGCTGGACGCCTCGGGGCTGGACGGGACGTCGTACACGCGACTGATCGTCGTGGGAAAGATCCCGGAGCTGCCGGTCCAGGCGGGTCTGACGGGAGACGGCGACGGGGACCGGCATCCGCCGCTCGAGCGACTGGTGGTCCGGGAGAACCCGCTCATCCGGACGCTCGCCGGCGTTCGGCCGCGGCGCGCGCCGGTCGGCATCCAGCTGGTCGACAACCCCGAACTGCGCGACGTCTCCGCGCTGGCGGATCTGGAGAGCATCCGCAACCTCGCCCTCACGCGGAACAGCCGACTCGAATCGGTCGAGTTCCGGGGACTCGACCGGATCGGGCCGAAGGGGAGAATCGGCGCGGGCACGTTGGAGATTCGCGGGAACAAACGGCTCCGGACCGTCGACTTCGCGACCTCCGAGTCCGCTTCGGACGGCCGTGCGTTCGGAAGCGTCAACATCGTCAAGACCTCCCGCCTGACATCCATCCAGGGATGGCCGTCGCGGGTGTCGCGGCTGGCCATCGTCCGAAACGACTCGCTGGTCCGCCTCGGGCCCGAGGGAGTCTTCGACACCGTCGACCGCGCGATCCAGATCCGGGGCAATCCCAAGTTGACCTCACTCGGGGCGCTGAGCAAGGCGCGCGGCGCCGATCGCATCCGGATCGACAACAACGACACACTGACCGGTCTCTCCGCACTGTCGAGGTTCAAACAGCTGGTCCGCCTGCAGATCACCGGCAACGACGGACTGACCTCGCTGCGCGGGCTGAAGGCGCTGACGTCGGTCGAGGAACTCATCGTCCAGGGTAACGCCTGCCTGCCCTCCTCGGAGGTCGACTGGTTGATGAAACGCCTGAAGAAGAAGTCGCTCGTCTCCCGAACGACCGAGAGAAACGGCGGCGGACCGGGCTGCTCGAGCGATTGATCGCGGGACCGCCCGTCTTTGGGCTGCACGCAGACAAGTGGTGTCAGCGCACTCGGTGCGCCTCACTGTAAACGGGCGCGGTGAGTGGTCCATTCGCAGGGTGAGATCCGGGAATTACCCGTAGGTTGTCGCGGGCATCGCAATCGAGATGCGGGCGGGGCTTTGCGAACCACCGACGGTCGCGCGCCCGCACGGTCTCGAAGACCGGCGAAGCGACGGGAGGAAAGCGTCGTTCGGTCGAGGCGAGCCCTGCCCCGTGCGCTCGGTCGGAGCCGGCATCGGGTCCGCGGCCGCCAGGGGAGGGTTCACGAGTAATGGGTCGCAGGGGGTATCAGGGGGGCAGTGTGGGGCCCCCGTCGACGATCTGCTACCAACGGGTCATGACCGCACTCGGCCGCCGGTCGGAGGTTGCAGACGCCCGGCGGTCGGTGGGAACATCCGATCGGGGCGACTGGATGCGCATCGACCATGGCAGACGACTCGGAGGAAAACTCGGGGGCGGGGCCCGCGGTCGAGGTTGGCGCACGGCTGCGGAGGCTGAGGAAACGGGTGCAGACCGAATTGGTCGACGAACTCGAGTCCGACGCATCCGAGCGGAAAGGCGGCGGGACTCGCCTGGGGGATGTCGCCCGGACCGCCACCGAGCTGATCGACCTGCTCGAGGAGCGGACGCCGGAGGAGATCCGGGACGACTCCGAGAGCGTGCGGCCGAGCCTCGACCTGTTGCGGGAGGTCACCGAGCGGGCGAGCTCGATCCGTCGGGCGGCCCGCGACCTGTACGACGGGTACGTCGAGCACGGGGTTGGCGGGCGGAGCGGGCCCGACACACAGGGCCAGCGCGAGACACACGAGGCCGCCGAACTGCTGGCTCACCTGGTCGCCGAGAGTATCGACGACCTGATTGCAGTCGTCGTCGACCGGCTGATGACCGACCGTCCGTCGCGGTCGGCCGCTCAACACCGGCGGATCTCCGAGAAGGTCGACGAACTGGTCCAGCAGCTGCTCGATCTGTGGCTCGACCTGACGTCCGACGAATCGCCGTCGATTTGAACACGTCTCCATCGACCTCGAGCCGTGTGGCCCCCTGGGCAGCCCCGGTGTGATACGCTCGTAGCGTCTCGAACGCCGAGCCAACTTGCGGGGGCCGACGCCCCACGTCGATGGCAAATTGGACGCCACGATCGTCGATGGAAAGCAGTCAAGCCACTGGGCTATTGAGCACTTGGGCCTCGCCCACACGACCGTTGTCGTGAGAGAGCTACGAGTCCTTCGAAATACCGAGATCGCACGCTCCAGCGTGTGTAACTCCACGACGTGTCGCCGCCCGCTGTTCCCGGAACTCCGAGCGAGCCGTCAAATTCGACGCAACGCTGGGCGTCGAAACGGCGATCATAGACATGGAGGGGGTTGCCTCGGCGTCCGGCCGCGTCGCGCGGTTGAAGCGGCACCACCCATCAGGGGCGGGGGACGCCGCCACCCGCGGCCCGTGAAATACCGGGTCGCGTGGACCCCCTTGGCCGGCATCGGCCGGGCGGCGCGCACACGGGCGCGCCGGAGGGTACCACGTGGGCGCGTATGCCAGAAATTCGGGAGTGCTTTCGATGAAGGGCCGTTCGGCCGCCAGATGCAGGAGCTGGCGCGAAGGAGTCTCAGCGAAGTTTCGAAGCTGCGAATCCTCGACAGACGCGCCCTCCACAGCAGACGGAACCGGCCTCGATGTTCAGAAACCGGCCGTGTATGTTCGCACGGTCAGCCGGCCAGGTGCCACGTCGCCGCAACCCCTCCGGCAGGTCCTGGGGAAAGGTGTTATCGTCGCCCCCTTCCCAGCAACTCTCTGCGGAGGACCGGATGGTCGACGAGGGGCGGCGTTGGCGCGGACACGACTCGTCCGCCCATGAAGTCGGGGGGACAGCGACCGATTGGATTGCGAGCGCCGAACATCTCGAACCGAACGCGGTGAACGAACCAACCGTGCCGACCGAGACTGAACAGATCCGCGATCGACTGGGGGCGCTGGCCGAGGTACTGGGCGAGGATCGGGTGCTGACCGCCGATCCCGACCTGTGGGCGTACAACAACGACTGCTCGCCGAGGGGGATCATCCTGGCGCGGGCCGGCCGGCTGGACGAACACCGCCCGGCCGCCGTCGTCCAACCCGCCGACGAGGAGCAGGTCCGCGAGGTGGTCGAATGGGCGCGGCGGACGGGTGTGCCGCTGGTGCCCTACGGCGCGGGGAGCGGAGTCTGCCGCGGAGCCGTCCCCGACGAGCGGTCGGTGGTCGTCGATCTGAAGCGGCTGGACGAGGTGATCGAGGTCGACGAGGAGGCGGCGGTCGCACGGGTCCAGCCGGGCGTGATCGGCTACGAATTCGAGCGCGAGCTGAACCGGCGGGGCTGGACGATGGGGCACTACCCGTCGTCGCTGTACTGCTCGAGCGTCGGCGGCTACGCGGCGGCCCGCAGCGCCGGCCAGCTGTCGAGCGAATACGGCAAGTTCGAGGACATGATCCTGTCGCTCCGGGCGGTGACCGGCCGGGGCGAGGTCGTCGAGACGGCCCCGACCGGCTGGCACTCCTCGGACGCACCCGGCAGAGGGCCGAACCCGACGCAACTGATGGTCGGCAGCGAGGGGACGCTCGGGCTGATCACGGAGCTGACCGTCGAGCTGGACGAGGCGCCGGAGCGGCGGCGGTATCGCGGGTTCGAGTTCGGCGACCTGTCGACGGGGCTCGAGGCAATCCGGCGGCTGATGCAGTCGGGCGTCACGCCGACGGTCGTCCGTCTGTACGATCCGCCCGACACGCTGGTGAAGGGGGGCGACGACTCGGAGGCCGGGCTGATGGACCGTCTTCGCGCACTGGCCGACGACCATCTGCCCGCGGATCTGACGGACGAGCTTCGCGAGGGGGCGCGGCAGGCTCGCAATGCCGTCGCCAGGCAGGTGATCGGCCGGCCGCAGCTCGTCAATCGGGTCATCGACGCATTGGGAGAGGCCTCGCTGCTGGTGGTGGGATTCGAGGGGGACGACCCGCGGGTCGAGCAGCGGGCCGAGTGGGCCTTCGACCAGCTCGCCCGGCGCGGCGTCGATCTGGGACCCGGACCGGGCGAACACTGGCGCAAGCACCGGTTCGACGTGTCGTACAAGCAGTCACCGGTGTTCGACACCGGCGCGTTTGTCGACACGATGGAGGTGTCGACGACCTGGGACCGGCTCGAGGACCTCTACCGCGCGGTCCGACGGGCGCTGACGCCCCACGTGCTGGTGCTGGCGCACTTCAGCCACGTCTATCCCGAGGGGAGTTCGATCTACTTCACGTTCGTCGGCTACGCCGAGAACGACGAGGCGACGCTGGAGCTGTACCGGCGGGTCTGGCGGGAGGGGCTGGACGCGGTCGCCGAGGCGGGGGGGAGCATCACCCATCACCACGGAGTGGGAGATCTGAAGTCCGCCTGGCTGGAGGAGGATCATTCCGGTGGCACGGAGCTGTTCGATGCACTGAAGGAGTCGCTGGATCCCGACGGCATCATGAATCCGGGGAAGCTTTACGAGGGGCGTGACCCATAGGTCGCTCGATTGCTCCGTCACTCGACTCCGTGTCGGAACGAGACGCCTTCGAGCGGTCGAGCTGTCGAGCCGTCGAGCCTGTAGGTGGGTCGACCGCATGCGCTCAGGGCGATAAAAACTGGTCCTTTCGACGGGCTGACAACCGCGAACTCCAGGCCATGACCGTGAGCTTCTACGACGAACGTGATTTGCCGGCGCCGGTGGACGAGCGGTGGCCGGGGGACCGGGACGAGCTGCGCGAGTGCATCGCCGAGGCGGACGGGTCGGACCCGCCGCTTGCGTTGATCGGCGGGGGGGAGCACGTCCGCCCGGAGCTCCTCGAGGGTACGGATTACGTCGCGGTCCGGACCGAGGAGGTCGACGAGGTCCTGTCGGTCGACGGATACAGCGGACGGACACGGGTGGAGGCCGGCTGTCGGTGGGGAAAGCTGCGAGAGCGGCTGCGGGGAGAGGGTCTCTCCGCGCGCCGTTTCGCGCTTCAACCGAGCGACGCGACGATCGGCGGTCTGCTGGCGCGCAACCAGCCGCTGGAACCGGAGCGGGGCGAGGGGCAGATCGCCCAGAACTGCATCGCGCTGTCGTCAGTCGGTCCAACCGAGGCCGAGTACGGATATCTGCCGGCTCCACGAAAGGCGAGCGGGCCGGACTTTCGGTACGTCTACATCGGGGGCGAGGGGGCGCTCGGGGCGATCCTCGATGCGACACTCGTGACCCCGCCCCGGCGGGAGGCGCGGCTGATCGCGGCGGAGGCCGAGGGCTTCGAGCAGGCGGTCGGCGTCCACGAGCAGATGCGCCGACTCGGGCTGTCGCCCGACTGGTCGTACTGGCGAATGGCGAGTGGAAGGCTCGAGTGCGCATTTCACGGGCCGGAGGCGCTGGTCGAGGCGGCGTGCGAGGACCTGAGGGCCGCGGTCGACACCGAGGTCGAGATCGACGGGACGGAGGCGGCCCTGGATCGACGAAGGGAGTTGGAGGACGACCATCCGGCCCGACGGTCTCTATCCGCCGCCGACCGGGCGCTGGACGCGACCTGGCGGCGGTCAGAGCTGGCCGAGGTACTCGCGATGTCGGACGTCGAGCTGGAGGACGTCCTTATTTGGTCGTGGGCGCGCCGGCGTGTGCGCGGGTGCGTAAAGGCCGGGGCGGACCGGGGGTCACTGGAGCCATTCACGAGGGCCGCGGTCGATCGACCATCGGGAGATGAGGGAGAAGGGGAGGCGTGGTACGAAGGTGTGAAGCAGAAGATCGACCCGGGAGATGTGCTGGTGGATGTCTCGTGAATCGTGGGTGTAACTTACAGATCTTCTTCACCGGTGCCGCGAGGGCACCGGGGCCGATAACGAGCAGAACGACGTCGTAGCCGGCAGATCTTCTCCACCGGTGCCGCAGAGACACCGGGGTCGACAAAAGTCGGACTGCGGTTGTTTCGTCGAGTGGTCGCTCGTTCGCAGCCGAATCACTCGAATTCCAATCACCTGATCACTTCATATCAGACGTTGTCTCGGCATCCGTCCGACAGATGGGTCGCGCCGGTGCGGCGGCTTTACGAGCTCGGAGCGTTTCTTCTCGGGAGCCTCGGGGCGGTGCTGGTGTTCTATCCCGTCGGCATCCACCGGCTGATCCGGTTCGAGCTGTGGCGCTGGTGGGGCCTTCTGGGCATCGCGGGAGCAGTCATCCTCGCACACGCCGCCGCGCGGATGCGCGAGATCTCGGTGCCCGACGACATCGAGGAGCAAATCGACGCGGCCGAGCGCGACGGGGACTGGGAGCAGGTCTGGAACTTCCGGAGTCTGCAGGCCGACGCGGCGCGCCAGGCAGGGGACTACGAGCGCGAGGAGTGGGCACGGAACAAACTGGTCGATCTGGCACTCGAACACGTCGAGCACGGGGTGTTTCGGGCGCTGTCACAGCTCGAGCGGCTTCGGATCATCGCGCCGGAGAACACGTAGTCCTCAAACTCTCCCTGATACACCTCGAACGGACGGCCGAACTGCTGCGCGATCTGGGGAGTCAGCGGCGGCTGGCGGACGTCCTGGAGCACGAACTGGCCGAACACTGCGGAGCAGATACCGAGCGCGAGATCGCTCTGCGGCGCGAGCTGGCAGACGTCTACGCGGAACTCGATTGGCCCGAACAAGCCTTCGACCATCTCGACCGGCTGATCGAGGTCGATCCGGATGGGGAAACCGTGGAGGACTTCGTGGAGGCAGCGGAGGAGGCGGAGCGCGAATCGGAGGCTCTAGAGAGGCTCGAGGAACTACGGGAGCGAACCGAGGATGGGGATGGCGAGCTCTACGAGTCGGTTCTCGCGAAACTGGAGTAGATAGTGGCGAGGTACCGAGGTATCAGGGTATCGAGGGGGCGAGGGATTCTGGAACCAATGGGGACTCGACGGCGAGAAGCGAGATGCCCCCGTTGAGGAGCTACCGAGGTTTCGACGAATTTGGGACTTGGCGGACAGTAGGGGCTCTACGGCTAGGCTAGAGGCGAGACGTCTGGGTGTGTGAGGTATCGAGGGATCCAGGTATCGAGGGATCGAGGGAACGGGTGATTCCGGGGCCGGTGGGAACTGTATGGCGAAAAGTGAGATGTCGCGGGGCGAGAGGCGGAAGCATTCGAATCGATCTGCGACACGCACTGGGTTCTCGAACGGCAGGCATATCCACGCGATCGTTGCGAACTGTAACGGATCGAGGTTGTGGGGAAACGCCCGACGTCTTGGCTCACCGACGAGCAAGGCGGCAATCGATTTCCGCGACGCCGAGGTGATCGGTGAATACGTTTTCGGCCGACATCGACCGCGACACGTCGTACTGCACGTACTGCCCCAAGATGTGTCGGTTCTCGTGTCCCGCATCTGCGGCCGAGGACCGCGAGACCGTCACGCCCTGGGGGATGATGCGGCTGTTCCGCAAAGTCGACACGGGCGACGTCGCCCCGTCGGACGACGTCGCGGAGATCTTCTACCACTGCACGGGGTGCCGGCGGTGTGGCGAGTGGTGCGAACACGACAACGACGTACCACGGGCGCTCTGGAAGGCTCGCCGATGGATGCGTGAGCTGGGCCACACCCCCGACGTGCTGCAGGATTTTCCGGCCCGGTTCTTCGAGAATCGCTCGCCGCACGACGAGCTGCCCTCCCTGAGCGGGCCGGATCGGCGAGTCGACGAGGTGTTCGCGACCGACGCGCCGGTCGTCTTCATGCCCGATTGCACCACGCGCCGGGGCGAACCGGAGCGAGTCGAGGCGATCGGCGCGCTGCTGGAGGAAGTGGGGGGAACGAAGGCGGCCCTACACACACGGCGCGGCGGGGAGGGATCGGGCTGTTGTGGGTTTCCGCTGCTGGCGGCGGGCGACGAGCGTGGGTATCAGGGTCACCGCGTCGATCTGGATCGCGAACTCGCCCGGGCCGAGATTGTCGTCGCCGAGTGTGCGGGCATGGTGGCACTAGCTCGGGACGGGACGAGCTGGGAGACCGATGGTTCGACCGAACCGATCCACCTGGTCGAGTACTTGCTCGACCATCTCGATGCGTCCCCGCCCTGCCCCGTCGACGCCGACGGATTGATGTTGCACGACTCCTGCGTGCCGGGCCGGCAGCTCGGGCTACACGACGACGTCCGGGATTTGCTCGACGCCCTGACGGACGGCGAGATCGGCGAGTTCGAGTACGCCCGCGACGAGGCGCCGTGCTGCGGGGCGCGCGGGCACTATCCAACCGTCGCCCCGGAGGCCGCAGCAACGTGTGCGGAGGGGCGACTGGAGGATCTGACCCGGGAGGGGGGACGGCGACTGGTGTGTACGTCCTCGACATGCAGGGCGCATTTTCGGGAGTCGGCCGAGGAGCCGGAACGGATCGTCGACATCGTCGATGTCGCGCTCGAGGCGTACGGGGTGGAGGGCTGAGACGACCCGCGGGCCAGCGCAGGATGCGCTGCCAACGTCGAGGCGCTCGGGCAGGGATGCTCAGCTGCGCAGGATTGCGATCCGACGACAGCAGTAGACTCGCCGCCCGCGCCGCCACTATGTAGCGGTCGGACGCTCACGGGCGAACCGCACGCAGGCGAGGAGGCCAAATGACACGTTCGATCGACGACCACGTCGCACTCGTCACCGGCGCGAGCCGGGGCATCGGCCGGGCGACCGCCGTCGCGCTGGCCGAGGAGGGGTGCGACGTCGCGCTGGCCGCCCGGTCGGTCGACCAGTTGAAGGAGACTGCCTCGCTTTGCGAGGAGCGAGGGGCCGAAACTGCAGTGCTGGAGACCGACGTCGCCGACCGCGAGTCGGTCGAGTCGACGGTGGCGACAACGGTCGACGAGCTGGGCGGGTTGGAGATCTTGGTGAACAACGCCGGACGCTCCTATCACGACCCGATCGATCGGGCGGACCTCGACGAGTGGGAGTCGACCGTCGACGTCAATCTGATGGGAACGGTCTACACGACTCGGCACGCCGGCCCCCACCTGCGCGAGGGCGCCGAGAACGGCTATCGAGCAGCCGTCGTCAACATCGCATCGATCGCCGGCATCATGTCGTTCGGAGATTCGAGTGCCTACTGCTCGTCCAAGCACGGCGTGGTGGGGATGACCGGCTCGACGTTCGAAGATCTGCGCGAATCGGGCGTCAAGGTCAGCGTCATCGAGCCCGGATTCGTCGACACCTCGTTCGTGCCCGGGGACGGACTCGACCGAGACAAGATGATCCAGCCCGAGGACATCGCCGAGACGGTGGTATTCGTAGCGACCTACCCGGGGACCGGATGCCCGACGGAGATCAAGGTGCGGCCGCAAAAAACACCGTATCTGGATGGTAATTGAGTAACTAGGTAATTGGGTCATTAGGGGGTAATCGCACAACCATTGCTCTGCGACGTAGAGAGACAAACTGTCGGACGTACAGTGGGTCCGCTGACACGGCGCCCAGCGGCGGGATGAGTGTTCGAGGAGTCATCGCCCTCCCGTCTCTCTGGCAAAACTAGAAGCTTCCGAGCGGACGTCGGACAAACGGAGGACGACCGAATCGGCGCGGCCGAATTGCAGCTCGGTCGTCGAACCAGCTCGACTCGACGAGGCACTGGATGCCCTCACAACCGAATTACCGGACGTTCGTCGTCGCGAATCCCGCCGCTTCGGCGGGAGAAGTGCGCCGCAAGTGGGATCGCATCGAGCGACTGCTGCGGGCCCGTCTGCCGGAGCTGGACACCGCATTCACGGAGGGCCCGGGGCACGCGACGGTGCTGACCCGAGAGGCGCTGCGGTCGGGCTGGGAGATGGTCGTCTGCGTGGGGGGCGACGGGACGATCAACGAGGTCGTCAACGGTTTCTTCGAGAAGGCACCGGCCCAGCAGCA
>JBDGRG010000130.1:0-2184 GCA_042218355.1 Bradymonadaceae bacterium | reverse complement strand
GCGCGGAACTTCTTCTTCGAGGGGGTCGAGCGGCTCCGTCCCCGGGAGTACCTGACTCGCCGAGCCGGCGACGCCTCCGGGGAGGTCGGCCGCTACTGGTCGGTCGACGTCGACCCGCTCCCCGAGGATGTCGACCCGGCCCGCCGGCTCCGCCGACGACTGGAGGAGGTGCTCGAACAGGAGACCGCCCCGAGGGTGCACGCGGTCAGCGGCGGGATCGACTCGTCGGCGCTCGCGACCGTCGACTCCGAGCGATACGAGGGCGTGACGGACCCGGAGATTCTGCGGGCGCTCGACCGACGGCTCGAGATCGACCGTCGGACGTTTTGTCTCGACGGTCGTCTCCCGTTGACCGATCCGGCGATCTATCGCCGACAACTGGCCTGGGGCCCCCACCATCATGTCGACGAGCAGTGGCTGGCCCCGTTCTTCGAGGAGACCCGACGGCGCACCGGGCGCCAGACGATCGCCGTGGGGCTCGGGGGCGATCGCATCTGGCGCGGGCGGCCCGGGTTGTCCGTTCACGATGCACTGGCGGGGCGGCGCTGGCGGGCACTGGGGCGATTCGGTCGTCGGTTGCCATCGAGGCAGTTCGTGAAGTTGCTGGCCGGTCGTGGGGTGGCTCTGAGCGGATCGCGGCGGCTGGTCGAGCTGAAACAGGCGGTCGCCGGCGGCGGCGAACGCCCGGTCTGGCGCCGGCCCGACCTCTGGGTGAACGCCGTCGACGGGTGGCGCGGGGTGCGGCGCTCGCTGGGCGACCTCGCGGGCCGAGGGCCGGCCCGGCGGGCGCTGGTGGCGGATCGGGATGGATGGCCGTGGGAGCTGGTCGGGCTCGCGCTGCATCGCCACCGGTGTCGCTCCGGCGTGCGACTCGCCTGCCCGCTGCTCGATCCGTCGATCTGGACCCTGGGACTGCGTATCCCGCCCGACCGTCACTACGGCGACGGTGAACAGAAGGCCGTGCTCCGGGAGAGTGTCCGCGACCTGCTCCCCGAAGAGGTGGTCGATGCTCCCAAGCACGGGTTGTTCGACGAGGTGGTCGAGGATGCGTTGGGCCGGCGCCGCCGACACCTCGTCGTCGAGCTGTTCGACGACCCGCTGCTCGCGGAGACCGGACTTCTCGAGCCCGACCGATTTCGGGAGGTGTTCGACCGGTACTGCCGCGCGATCGCCCGGCGATCGGAGCCGCTGTACGGGTCGCTGCGGATCTGGCGGACGATCGCCGCTGAACTCTGGTTGCGGGCACTGCGATGTTGATGTCGTTCCGGGGTCGTGGTACTCGTACGATCCGTGACGCGATGGGCGGCGCTCGAATCTGCCAGTCTCGATGCAGGAGGTCTTCACGTGGATACGCAATCGGCCCCGGAACATTCGAACGACGACGAGCCCGAGTACGAGGCCCCGACACTCGAGTCTCGTGGCCGGCTCTCGAAGATCATTCAGAGCGGCGGCGGGCCGAGCTCCGATACGCTCGGGTCCGCATCGTGACGTGGGCCCCTCTCTCGGCCCGGAGGTCGCTCCCGGAGACGGCCGCCGGCTCTCCTCCTCCTTCCCGTTGTCATCCCCAGTCGTCACTCCGGTCGATCCGGCCAAGTTTCAATGCCGTGACGAATCAGCGCCGGGATGAACGGCGCAGATGCTGTCATCCCCAGTCGTCACTCCGGTCGATCCGGGCGGGTGAGGATGTCTCCGCCGCGCCCCAGCTGACGGCCTCCGTCCGACAGCGCCGCTTTCGCTCCCCCGAGCGTCGGGCGAATCCCTGAATCGGCCCCGGCAAGATCGGCGGAGTCAGTCCGATGCTCGAGTCACTCGCCGAGGATGTCGACAGGCTGAAACGTTTCTGGTCGCCCGAGCGGGGACTGGTGCGCGCGGACGTCGTCGCCATCGCGGCGTGGCTCGGAGCCGCCTCCGTGCTCGGCCTGGTCGCCCCCTATCTGGTCAAGATCATCGTCGACGATGTCGTCGGGGAGGGTCGCGCGTGGCTGCTCGCCCCGGTGGTCGGTGTCGGTCTGGCCGCGTACGGGTTGGCTGCCTGGACGCGGTATCGCGGGCGTGTCCGAGCAGCGGCGGCCGGGCAGGAGTGCTGGTATCGGCTCCGCAACGAGGTCTACGGACATCTCCAGGGGCTCGAACTGGCCTACCACGAGTCCTCGGACCGCGGCGACCACGTCTCCCGCGTCCAGT